>DATLUC010000081.1:0-8748 GCA_035533335.1 Candidatus Baltobacterales bacterium | reverse complement strand
TGGATCTGGATGTTCTCGACCTGCTTGCGCAGGTTGGCGGCGCCGGCGAGCACGTCGTCAGGGTTTTCCTTGAGCAGGTCGGGCGGCAGCGGTCGGCCCGCGACGACGCGGTACTTGCCCGAGTGCACCTTGAGCGCGCGAACCGTGGCGACCACCACGGCGGCGTCGGGCGCGAGCCCGGAGGTGCGGCACTTGATGTTGAAGAATCTCTCGGCGCCCATGTCGGCGCCGAAACCGGCCTCCGTCACCACGAAATCGGCACAACGCACCCCGATGAGGTCGGCAATCACCGAAGAGGCCCCGTTGGCGATATTCCCGAATGGACCCGCGTGGACGAGCACCGGCGTGTTCTCGAGCGTCTGCAGCAGGTTTGGCTTGATGGCGTCGAGCATGATCACCGTCATCGCGCCGCCGGCGTGAAGGAAGTCGGCGGTGATGGGCTTGCCGTCCCGGGCCAGGCCGATGATCATCCGACCGAGTCGCTGGCGCATGTCCTGCAGCGAGGTCGAGAGCGCGAGCACCGCCATCACCTCGGAGGCGGCTGTGATGTCGAAACCTGTCTGTCTCGTCACGCCGTCCTCGGGCGCACCCAGCCCGACCACGACGTTGCGAAGCACGCGGTCGCTCACGTCGAGCACGCGGCGCCAGGTGATGCTATGAAGGTCGATCGGAAAGTCGCGAAGGCTGTGGTGGATGTAGTTGTCGATCATCGCGGCGAGCAGGTTGTGCGCCGCGGTCACCGCGTGAAAGTCGCCGGTCAGGTGAAGGTTGAGCCGCTCCATCGGCACGACCTGGCTGTAGCCGCCGCCCGCCGCGCCGCCCTTGATCCCGAAGGTCGGGCCCATCGACGGCTGGCGAATCGCCACGAGGGCGCGTTTGCCGATGAGTCCCAGCGCATCGCCCAGGCCGACCGTCGTGGTCGTCTTGCCTTCGCCCAGCGGTGTCGGGGTGATGGCGGAGACCACGACGTACTTGGCCTTGGGGCGGTCGGCCAGCTCCTCGCGGGCCTCGAGCTTGATCTTCGCTACGTCATGCCCGTACGGCTCGAGCAGGTGCGCCCCCAGCCCCATCTTGGCGGCGATCTCCTGCATCGGCAGAAGTCGAGCCTTGCGCGCGATGTCGAGGTCGGAGGGAAATTTCACAGCCATCGGATCTCCTTAATTCAGATGCGCCAGCATCTCCTGGCGCCACCGCTCGGTCGGCTCGATCTCGTTGAAGGTGAACACGTGGACGCCCACGACTTTGCGCTCGGGCGCGCCAAGGTCGGGCATGAGCGCCTTGATGAAGCGGCCGGGATCGTAGCCGCCGGGCTGCAGCATGCGCAAGAACCAGTTGGAGTGCCCGCGCAGGAACCGCGCCGAATCGACGACCCCGATCCTGCTCGATACGCGCAGTAGCTTGGCCGGGTCGGCCACGCCGGCCATCCCGACGTAGATGGGCAGCTCGACCTTGCGGCGCCGCACACGCGCGACCCATCGCTTCACGATCCGCGGGTCGAAGCAAAGGTTGCTCACGATGTACGTGGCGACCCGGCGCTTGTCCCACATCGCCTGGATCGTCATGTCGTCGTCGATGAAGCTGTGGCTCTCGGGGTAGCCCGTGACGCCGATGTCGTGCGGGCCGGCGTCGGCCATTGCCGTGAGGAGGGACACGGAGTCGGGAAAATCTCCCGCCGGCTCGCGCGCGTCGCCCGCGACTACGAACACGTCCTGCGAGCCCATCGCCTTGACCGCGGCGAGGATCTCGGCCAGGTGCGAGCGGTCGCGGATCATGCGCGCCGAGAGGTGAGGGACCACGCTATAGCCCTGTCTCGAGAGGCGCTCCGCGAGGTTGATCGTGGCCTCCATGCCGCGACGGGGTGAGGCGGTGACTGTGATCCGGACCTCATGCGGCACGTGCGCGAGAACGAGCCCTTCGGCGTCCTCGGTCGGCAGCACCTCGTATCGCGGCGTGCGAAGAAAGCCTGTCAGCCCGCTCTGTCCCACCCTCTCTGACCGCACCAGCGGCCTCAGCAAGCGACCACCTGCGACCGTTGCACTATATGCCACAGTCGCGCCATGCGCAACATGGCCTCTGGCATCTCAAAAGGGAGCGGGAAGCAGCAGGATCACGTTGCGGTCCTCCGGCTTGCCCGGCCGCCATGAGTCGAACCCGTTGAAGGGCACATTGGCCGCCAGCTCACGGTGAACCCCGGCGAGCCCTTCGCCGTCGTGGTCGACCATGGTGCAGCCAATCCCGAGCAAACCCGAGCCGGCATCGAAGAGCTCGACCAGCCGTCCCTGGCACGGCCAATCGACCAGCGCGCTCGTGGTGACCTCCCACAAGCCGCCACCCACCCCGGGGCGTGGCGTGATGCGGTTGGCATGGATGTGCCCGTTCAGCCACAGGACCACGTTGCGGAACCGATGCAGCAGGTCGAGCAGCTCTGTGCCTCCCTGCAGCCGGCGCGGGTTGGCCAGGGTGTCGAAGCCGTGGTGGGAGAGGATGACGACCAGGCGGTCGTGCGATTGCGTGCGCACGAGTGAGCCGTCGCGCGTGGTGAACGAGGAGTGCACCTCCTCGAGACGCCGCTCGAGCCACTGGAGCTGGACCGGATCGACCTGGCCGTCGGCGCCCCCGGCCGGGCACACGGTGTCCAGGGTGATGAAGCGAACCCGTGGAGTGTCGTGCACGTAGTAAGCGGTACCGCCCGACCGGTTCACGTCGGTGAAGCCGTGCGATCCCGACTGGTGGTGAAGCTCTACGAACTCGGGCCTGGTGATCGGCCGGCGCGCGGGGTCGGGCGCAACCTCGAGGGCCGGCCCGGACATGAAAGCCTCGGGGTTCCTGACGAACGTCTCCAGGGCCTTGTCGCGGTCGAGGCCGTCGGGCATGGCAAGCGGCTTTCGCGAACCGACCATCGCCCTCGCGAGTGTCGGGTTGACGATGCCGACCCCCTGGCAAACCTCTTCGTGGTTGCCGTAACAGCCCAGCCACGGCAGCCCCAGCCCGGGCGCCTGAAACGGCTCCATCGCCAGATCGAGCAGGCCCGGCACGCCGGGGTATCCGAGGGCCTTCTGGAACAGGTCCCCACCGGCTGGCCCATCTGGCTTCCAGAAGATGTCGGACGGCCATTCCGTGGCCTGCACGCCGTCATAGCCCGGCGAGCCGGAGTCGGGGCGCACCGCACCGCCGTCCATCAGGGCGAGAAAGTTGGTCAGCTCGTTGAGCTGGGTGTTGTCGACGGAGTCGCCGGTCATTGCCACCAGCTCGATCGGGCTCTCCGTGAGAGGGGCGCGGCCGATGCTGCGAAGCGTTCGCAACAGCGCCTCGACGGCCCGGGCGTTCAGCGCCTCTTGCGGCCGCTGCATGGTGAGAAGCTCACGAAACCGCGGGTCCTCCCATTCGCGGTTCACGAACTCGAACCGCGCGGGCGACTGAACGTCGGTGACGTGCAGGTCGGTGATGTGGCCGATGCAGGCGATCGCGGGGCCGCGCGGGCCGTGGTCTTCCGGAGGCGTTTCCGAAACGAGCTCGGCGCGCACCAGGTGCGGCTCGCCCGGCCCCGCGACGACCGGGCGGTAAGGAGAGCGCGAGCCCGCGCGCAGTATCGGTCCGGCGCCGAGCCGGCGCTCCGTGGTGAGCACTGCCGTCGCTAGGTCAAGACCCGGTCGGGGTCGTCTCTTCTCTTTGGATCAGCACCGGATCTGGCCGCAGGGTCAGCCGGACCTTGGTCCCGGCCGGATGCTCGGCGGTCTGGGCGGTCGGCATCTGCGCCAGCACCGTCACCCCCCCGAGGTCGACAGTCACCCGGCTGGTGGCCCCCAGGAAGGCGACGGCGATGACGGTGCCCACCAGTGGCCCGTCCCCCAAGCCGTCCGCGGCCAGCGAGACGGCCTCCGGGCGGACCAGCGCGGTCGCGGGCCCGTCCGGCACGTCGGGCTGCACCAGCGGCAGGCGCACGCCTCGCACCTCGACCTCGCGATCCTTCACGGTGCCGGCAAGGCGGTTCGTGAGTCCAACGAAATCGGCGACGAAAGGCGTCGCCGGGCGCGAGTAGACCGTCGTCGGCGACCCCAGCTGCTCGAGCTGACCGGACTGCATGACGCCGACGCGGTCGGCGATGGCGAGAGCCTCCTCCTGGTCGTGCGTGACGAACAGTGTCGTGATCCCGACCTCCAGCTGCACCCGCCGGATCTCGTCTCGGAGGCGTGATCGAACCTTCGCGTCGAGGGCGGACAGCGGCTCGTCCAGGAGCAGGACCTGCGGCCTGATGGCGAGCGCGCGCGCCAGCGCCACGCGCTGCTGCTGGCCGCCGGACAGTTGCGTGGCGTAGCGATTGGCCATCGACCCTAGGCCGACGAGCTCGAGCATCTCGTGCGCCCGCTGCTTTCTCTCCTCGAGCCCGACTTTGCGCATCTGCAGGCCGAAGGCGACGTTCTCCCACGCGACCATGTGCGGAAAGAGCGAGTAGGCCTGGAACACCATGCCGACGTTGCGCTTGTTGGCCGGCAGCCCGGTCACGTCGTTGCCCCCGATGACGACCCGGCCGCCATCCGCCTCTTCGAGGCCCGCTACGAGGCGCAAGGCGGTGGTCTTGCCGCACCCGGACGGTCCGAGCAGCGCTACGAGCTCGCCCGCGCCGAGAGTGAGCGAGAGGCCGTTGAGGGCGGTCACGCCTCCATAGCGTCGCTCGAGGTTCTCGAGGCGGACCTCCACGCCCTGACGTGCTCCGGCGTTGTCCGTCACTTCCTCCCCCCTCTCGCAAAATCTTGAACGAGCGTCTCCGACGCCTGCCTGCGCCTGCGTCCGACGAACGCGAGGACGACGAGCAGGATGAAGGCGAAGAGCAGGGACGCCACCGCGACCGCGATCGACACCCCGGCGTTGGCCCGGCCGAGCTGGGCGATCTCCACCTGCAGGTTGTTGTACAGAAGGTTCTGCGCGATCGTGTATTCACCCAGCACGAGCGCGACGGAAAGCAGGGCTGCGTTCAGGATCGCGTTCGAGATGTTGGGGACGATAACCCGCCACATGACGGTGAACCAGCTGGCGCCGAGGCTGCGCGCCGCTTCGGTCAAGGTCTTGACATCGATCGCTCCGAGCCCAGCGTCGAGCGCGCGGTAGCAATACGGCAAGACCAGGATCACGTATGCAAAAGAGAGGGTCAGGATGTTGTCGCTGAAGTTGTTACCCATCCACTGGTACATGGGATAGAAGCCGACCACGAGGACGATGGCGGGGATCGTGAGCGGGAGCAGGCAGATGAACTCGACGATGCGCGACAGACTCTTCAGCTTGAGCCGCACCCAGACCATGGTGGGCACGAGCAGGACCAGCATCGCGGCCGACGTGATCGCCGCCAGCTGAAGCGAGGCCGTGATCGCCGCCACCAGGTCGGGAAAGTCGAAGATCTGCTGCCAGTAGGTGAGAGTGCGTGGGGTGTTGAAGTCGTTCCCGCTTCGGGTGGAGAACTCGAACATGGCGAGCAGGGGAACGAGGAAGAAGATCGCGGCCGCGATCAGCACGACGTAGCGGAAGGCCTGCAGCCTGGCCCTGCGTGAGCGTTGGAAGCTCGCCGTCACTGCAGCCATCGCGAGCTCCTTCTCTGGAGGAGGGAGTAGAGCACGGTGGCCAGGACCACGATCACGATCATCTCGATCGCGATGGCGTTCGCCAGGCCCGGTTTGTGCAGACCCACCTCGCTGCTGAGCGCGTTGTTGATCTGCTGGGAGAGCACTGGGGCACCCTGGTTGATGAGGGCGTTCGCGGTCGCGTAGGCGGAGAAGGCGTTGGCGAACAGAAGCAGCGCGCAGCCGATGAACGCCGGGAAGAGAAGTGGACCGGCGACGTATCGCCAGTAGTGCCAGGTGCCGCCTCCCAGGCTCTCGGCTGCCTCGCGCCACTGCGGCTTGATGCCGTCGACGGCCGGGATGAAGACCAGCACCATCAGCGGAATCTGGAAGTACAGGTACACGAGCTGGAGCCCGCGCAGGTCGTAGATCCAGTAGCCGCCGGAGTAGAAATCGATTCCGTGCTGCTTCAGGAAGAGGTAGACGAGGCCGGCCGGGCCGATGGTCGCGAGAAACGCGAACGCCAGGGTGACGCCGCCGAACTGCGCGAGCACGCCGCTGGCCGACACGACGATTCGGCGCAGGATCCCGTCGGGGTTGCCCGTGGCCACGGCATAGGCGACCAGGGCGCCCAGCGAGGCGCCGACCACCGCCGTCACCGCGGACAGCAGCACCGTCTGGAGGCTCGCCTTGACGATGTCCGCATTCCCCAGGCTCGAGAAGTTGGTAAGCGTCGCCGATCCGTTCTCGGCGAGGAACGCACCGACCAGGATGATCCCGGTGGGCAGCAGGAGGAACACCGCGACGTATGCAAAGAAAGGAACCGCTCCGACCCAGTCAAGCGGAAGACGCCGGCCGCCCACGATCGGGCGGCCGGCGGTGGTGGTTACAGCCGGATTGCCGGCAGCTGTCAAGAAATGGCCGCTGACCAGTGGCTGGCGAGGTACGCGCTGGCTGCGGTCGCCTGGCTTGCGCTGAGGAACACCGGGGTGCCCGTCACCGGCGGAAGTGCCGCCGCGGCGGTCTGGTCGATGGTCCCGGCCTTCTGCATCGCCGCCATGCGGACCGGCCGAGCCAGGCCCTTGAGCCACAGGTTCTGTCCTTCGTCGGAGTACAGGTACTCCTCCCACAGCCGCGCGGCGGCCGGGTGCGGAGCGTTCTTGTTGATCGCCTGGGCGTAGTAGCCGCCGAGGACTGCGTTGTTAGGCACGAAGACCTTCCAGGTCGGAACGTCGGTGCCGTGCGCGGCGGAGAGGTAGTCCCAGTCGAACACGACCGGCGTGGTCCCGTTCTTGACCGTCGCCGTGGTGGCCTGCACCGGGACGAAGTTGCCCGCCTGCTTCAGCTGGTGGAAGAAGTCGACGCCCTTGCTGATGTCGTCCAGCGAGCCGCCGTTGGCGAGCGACGCCATCATCACGCCGTTGAGCGCGGCGTTGGCCTGGGTCGGGTCGCCGTTCAACGCGACCTTGCCCTTGAAGGCGGATCCGAGAAGGTCCGACAGAGAAGTGATCGTCGGCACCTTGCTGGAGTCGTAACCGACCGACATGTAGCCGCCGTAGTCCTGGAACCAGAGCCCGGTCGGCTCCTTCTGGCTGTCCAGGATGTCGTTCCAGGTCGCGACCTTGTAGGGCGCGAAGTCGGCGGTGTTGGCCAGCGCGACGGCCATGCCGATGTCGAGCACGTCCGGGGCGCGGCTGCTGGTGCCGAGCTGGGTGACCGCGTTCACCTCATCCTGGCTGCTGCCGTTCGGGTTGTTGGACGTGATCGCGATCCCGTACTTGGCGGTGAAGCCGCTGATGATGGCTCCGTAGTTCGCCCAGTCCGGAGGCAGGGCGATCACGTTGAGCTTGCCTTCGGACTTGGCCGCAGCGACCAGGGCGTCCATGCCGCCACAGGCCGAGGCGGAGGTCGCCGTCTTGGCGGTCGATTCGCTGCACGAGGCCGATCCACCACCGGTGGAGCTGCCGCACGCCGCGACGAGTACGAAAGCCACCACGGCAAGGCCGAGCTGGCGCGTCAGACTACCCAACTTCATGCTTCCTTCCCCTTCTAGACACGGCCGGGCGCCCGGCAGGCAACCTCATCGGCAGCGCCAATGATGATCGACCGGCGGCGACGTTGCAAGGACGGAGTCAGGCCGTGCCGTTGATTTCAGTGAGGGTCCGGTTAAGGGCATCTGGCCCTCTGCTTTCAGGGCGCCGGCCGCGAAACCCCAGCCGGCGGGACAGGTCGGCCGCCCCGGCCTGGGTCATCCGGAGCAGCTCTGGCCGATCGCTCTGGCGCAGCCGGTGGGAAGGGCCGGAAACGTCGAGCGCCGCCACCACCTCGCCGTCGGCGCCGAAGACCGGGGCGGCGATGGCGTCCAGGCCCAGCTCCAGCTCCTCGAACGTCCGCGCCATGCCCGACTCCCGCGCGGCCTCCAGCTGCTTTTCCAGCTCGTCCCGGTCGGTGATCGTGTGCACGGTCGAGCGCTCCAGCGGGTGGGCCAGCAGCCGCTGCCGCACCGGCTGGGGCGCAAAGGCGAGGATCACCTTGCCGCTGGCGGTGCAGTGGACGGGCGTACGCCGGCCAAGCCAGTTCACGCTGACCATCGAGGTCGAGGCGGTGGCCTGCTCGATGGGCACGATCACGTCGCCGGCAAGCACGTCGAGCGTGACCGTCTCGCCGAGGGCGCCGGCGAGGCTCTCGCACACGGGTCGCGCCACGTAGCGCAGATCGAACTCGCCGGTGACGACGCTGGCCAGCTGCGGCAGGCGGCGGCCGAGGCGGTACTTGGCCGTCCGCTGGTCGCGCTCGACCAGGCCGTGGCGCTCCAGGGTTGCGAGCAAGCGCAGCGCGGTCGAGCGGTGAACGCTCAGGTCGCGCGCCACGTCGGCGCCCGACTGCCAGCCCCCCTGGGCCAGGAGGTCGAGGATGGCGATCGCGCGCTCGACCGAGCGGACTCCGCCGTCCCGCGGCGCCTCGTTGCTCATAGCGCAACATTACCTTGCGGAGTTGATTCTGGACGGCTAAAATGTTGGGCTCTGAGCATCTGTTGAGTCTTGCGCAACAGAACTGGAGGCCTGATGAGCCGAGAAGAAGAGATCCGAGCCGGACTGTTCGACCACACCCTCAACGGCCACGCCCCCGAGGTGAAGGCCCTCACCGAGGAAGGCCTGGCCCTGGGGATGGACCCCATGGACATCCTCTTCAAGGC
>DATLUC010000080.1:0-5101 GCA_035533335.1 Candidatus Baltobacterales bacterium | reverse complement strand
CCCGTGCCGACGGCGGTGCCCCCGAGGGGGACTCTCGACAGCTCGTCGACCGCGAGCTTCGCGCGGCGGACGGATTCTTCGATCTGGCCGGCATAACCCCTGAACTCCTGCCCGAGCCGGATCGGGGTCGCGTCCTGCAGGTGGGTGCGGCCGGTCTTGACCAGGGGCCAGAACTCCTTGCTCTTCACCTCCAGCGCGCGCCGAAGCCGCTCGAGGGCGGGGATGAGCTCGTCCTGGACCGCCATCCCGGCCGCCAGCTGGATCGCGGTCGGGATGACGTCGTTGGACGACTGGCACAGGTTGACGTGGTCGTTGGGGTGCACCATCTTGGATCCGCGCTCTCCGCCGAGGATCTCGGTCGCGCGGTTGGCGATCACCTCGTTGGCGTTGGTGTTGGTCGATGTTCCCGAGCCCGTCTGGTAGATGTCGATGGGGAACTGGTCGTCGAGCTTTCCGTCGATCACCTCTTGCGCGGCGGCCGTGATCGCTCGCGAACGCCGGCGAGCGAGCAGCCCCAGCTCGCGGTTGGTCTCCGCCGCCGCTTTCTTGACGATGCCGAGCGCGCGGATGAACCGGCGCGGGAACGGCTGGCCGGAGATCGGGAAGTTCAGCACCGCGCGCTGGGTGGAAGCGCCGTAGTAGGCGTCGGCGGGGACCTCCATTTCACCCATCGAGTCACGCTCGATCCTTGTCTTCTTAGTCACGGCTGGATTTCTTAACCACGATGCGATTCTAGAGTGGTGGTCGCATGAGGTTGGCCGCCGTCGACATCGGAAGCAACACGGTCCACGCCCTGGTGGCGGACGTTGTCCGCGGTCGCCTGCAAGAGGTCGCGCATTTCATCGAGATGCCTGAGCTCGGTGCGCAGGTCGCTCGCACCGGCGCCATCGGGCCCCGCGCGAAAGCCGGCCTCAGGGCTCTTCGCAAGGTGGTCCGCGAGGCGCAGGCACTCGGCTACGAGGACATGGTGGCCACAGCCACGGAGGCGGTGCGCGAGGCCTCGGACGGCCGCGCGTTCGCCAGGGAGGCGTCGGCGGCGATCGGCGTACCTGTCCACGTCATCTCGGCCCACAGGGAGGCGCAGCTGAGTTTCCTCGGGGTCTCGAGCCGGCATGCGGTCCGCCGGGAGTGGGCGATGGTCGACCTCGGCGGCGCTTCCACCGAGGTGGTGATCGCCCGAGGGAGCGAGATGTTGAGATCGACGAGCCTCCCCATCGGCTCGGGCGTCCTCGCCAGCACCTACTTTTCCGACCCGCCCCGGCCGGAGGAGCGCGCGCGCATGCGAAAGGCAGCCCTGCGCGAGCTCACCCAGGCGCCCGACGGCGAGGCGGAGAGGCTCGTGGCGACGGGAGGGACGGCCTCGAACCTACCCCTGGTCCTCGCGCGCCGCAACCCACCGCTGGTCATGACGACCGCCGACCTGCTCGCATGCGAAGCTCGGCTTGACCGTGGCCGGGCGTCGAAGGTGGCGGCCGACCTCGGCCTGGAGGCTAACCGGGTGAAGGCGATGAGGGCCGGCCTCGAGGCCCTGCTCCTGTTCCTCGACTGGTACGGGCTTTCAGTGCTCCACATCAGCCACGAGGGCCTGCGCCATGGCATGCTCCTCGCCTACCTGGCGCAAAGCGAGGGTTGGTGGCGGTAGCGCTGGGTAAAGTAGCCTCATGGAGCATGTGAACCAGCGCGGAGCCACCCTGCGGACGGCTCTGGGGCTCACCGTCGTGATCCTGCTCGTCGAGCTCGTGGGCGGGCTCCTCTCACACTCGCTGGCCCTACTCTCCGATGCGGGCCACGTGCTCACCGACGTGTTCGCCCTCGGCCTCGCCTGGTTTGCCGTGGCGCAGTCCAAGCGTCCCGCGGACCAGCGCCGGACATTCGGCTACCAGAGGGTCAGCATCCTGGCGGCGCTGCTCAACTCGGTGACGTTGATCGTGATCGTGGTCGCCATCGCCTACGAGGCGGTGCGCCGGCTGGCCGCCCCCCAGCCGGTCCAGGGCCAGATCGTCATCGTGGCGGCCCTCGCCGGCATCGCCATCAACGTCTTCGTGATCCTCGCGCTGCGAGGCGATAGCCACAGTCTCAACCTGCGCGCCGCCCTGCTTCACGTGACCGGGGACGTGGCGGCCTCGGTCGGAGTCGTGGTCGCGGGCGTGGTCATCCTCTTGACCGGATGGCTCTACATCGACCCACTGCTCTCCCTCGCCATCGCGGCCCTGATCGCCTTCGGCGCGCTGGGGATAGTGCGTGAGACCGTAAACCTGCTGCTCGAGGGCACACCGAGAGAGATCGACCTCGCCGCGGTCAGGGCCGAGATCGAAAGCAGCAACCTGGTCACGGGCGTTCACGACCTGCACGTGTGGGCGCTGTCGTCAGACGAGATGGCGCTCAGCTGTCACGTGGTCATCGGCGATTGCCCGCTGGGCGACGCCGAGCACGTCGTGCGCGGGCTCGAAGCCCGCCTTTGCGATCGCTTTGCCATCGGGCACACGACCATCCAGGTCGAGAGCTGCCATCCGTGCGGTGAGATCCACCACGGGGCGGGCAGTCACAACCACCCTCACGAGGAAATCGTCCTCAGCTCACCGGCTCGAGCTGGAGAGCCTCCTCGCGCTGGAGGATCCTCCGCGCGACCGCGATAGCCGACGCGTAGGTCGAGTCCATCCCCCGGTAGCTGAGGCCGCGCGCCCCCAGCGTGCGGGCCTGCGTGTAAGGGGTGTCCGATGCGTAGTGGACGATGCCGAGGTCGAAGTGGATCTGGGCCATGTTGACGCTTTCGTTGAGCGGGAACCGGTCCGGCTGGACGATCTCGTAGCAGGCATCCAGGTAGGGACCGGCTTCCATCTCCACGACCGTGTACCGGCCCTGGTAGTAGAAGTCGAGGTAGTCGCGGTTCTGCAGGAACGTTCCGCGCACGGCGACCGCCCGCTGGTGGTCGAGCGCGGATCCATAAACGAGGTTGGGCTGGACGTCGGCCGCCGTGAAACAGTTGTCGAGCCAGTACGTGTTGCCCGAGTGCTCGTTGTGGACGACGTTGGGGATCATCACGTCGCCGACGTCCGCGTTGAGCGTGGCGGCCTTGCCCAGGATGTACACGCCGGCGACCCATGACGCCTGCTCCGCGACCTGGCGGAGGATGTGGTACGCAGCTTCGCCGAGCGGATAGTCGACGTTGACGATGCACGCGCCGGAGGCGCGCAGCTTGCCCTCGTCCACGACGCCGACGCGCGGGTCGATGGCGCTTGCGTCGAGCTTCGACAGCATGAAGACCTGCGCTGCCGAGTCGACCCCGGTGCCTTTTGCGGCTATGTGGCGCACGCCGTTGGCGGCCTCGATCTCGGCTCGAGTGGCGCGTAGCCGCTCGCGTTCCGGGTGTGCGTCGAAGACCTGGCGGGCGCCGTAGTAAAGCCAGTTGTGGCGGGAGGCGCGGCTGTGGCCAGCCTCGAGCTTGCGCCTCTCCGAATCGAGGTCGGCGTCGTTGCGTCCGATCCAGTCGACGATCTCGTCCTCGAACTGGCGCGCCACGCCGGTCAGCACGTTGACCAGGCTGTGCGCATTCGACGATACGAAGTAGACCGGCGCGTCACGCGCGCCCATGTCGGCCATCGCCGCCGAAATGGGCTGCCACCAGCGGCTCGCGTTGCGGTCGTACCCGAGATGGCTGCCGCCGATGAGCCGCAGGACAATGCGACATTCCTCGCGCTTGATGGCGGCGAGGTTGGCGTCGAACGTCTCGCCCCAGGCCTCGCGCAGCCTCCGCCAGTCGTCTTCGGAGGCGCCCGCCGCCTGCCGCGCCGATTCGTCGGAGAGGTCCATGTCCTGCAGGGCCCGATGCAGCTTGTTCCACTCGATCTGGTAGGCGACCACGGTCGGCACCAAGTCGTCGATGTCCGACGCTGAAGCGATCAGCACGGCCAGCATGTTCTTGCCGTCGTGGTACCAGCGCCGGCGTCGGGCCGGGGCTTTGACCGCCTGCCAGTCGAGGATCTCAGCTCGCAGCACCGCCCGAAAGCCCTGCGGGCTCTGGCCCATGACGATGTGGCGGCACCTGTTGATGGCTTCGGGCAGTCGCCGCGCCGCATACAGGAGCGCTCCCATGTCGATCTGCGGCATGGCGGCGAGCGGGTGCAGGACCGAGCCCATCCCGATATGGGCGTGGACCAGCGACTCGACCTTGATGTCGCCTGAGCTCTGGAGCATGGTCGTGTACGTGCGTACGTAAAGCTCGACGGCGTGCTTCCCGGACCAACCGGAGGCCGGGGGCGATCCCATCTGGCGAATATAGAACACCCCACCGAAGGGCCTTACAGAACGTTGACGTTCCTCAAACGAACCTGGCTGCTGTGGCGTCGTGTAATAGAGGGGATGACACGCCTTTCCAGCCTTCGCCACCTCAGGATCGCCGGATTTGCCCTCGGCGCGTCCGCCGTGGCCGGCGCCGCCGTGCTGGTCACGGCCTCCGCCGCCGGCTTCACTCTAGGCTTCCGCCCGGCCTCCGCCAACCAGCCAATGGCGGCCGGGGCCGCGGTCGACCTCACCCAGGCCACGATCGCCTCGACGGTCTGCAACGATTTCACCTCGCACCTTTCGAGCGACCTTGACAAAAGCCAAAGCCAGGTCAACGCGGCGATCCAGAAGGCGGTCGGTGAGACGCTCGCCGACGAGGTCAAGAACAAGCACCTGACCCAGGCTCAGGCCGACGCCATCAAGCAGAAGCTGGCCTCCCAGCCGCCCTGCAACCTGGCGGCGGGCCTGGGCAAGCGGCCGGGCGCCGGCATCGCCCCGCAGGCAGGCGCGTACATGCAGCAGCTGGTCACCGCGGCCGCTTCGGCTCTGGGCATCAGCGCCGCGCAGCTGAGGACTGACCTCGCGAGCGGAATGAGCCTGTCGCAGATCGCGGCAGCCCAGAGCCCGCCCGTGACCGAAGCCCAGTTCCGCACCAAGCTCATCGCCCAGCTCACGCCGCTGCTGGACACGGCGGTCAAGAACTCCAAGCTGACCTCGGTCCAGGAGCAGGCGATCCTGCGGCGGCTGCAGACGGGTCCGATCCCGTTCTGGAGCTCGCCGATGCGAAGGCCCAAGGCGGCCCCGCCGACCGCGCCGGCTA
>DATLUC010000079.1:0-31752 GCA_035533335.1 Candidatus Baltobacterales bacterium | reverse complement strand
GGCGCATGGCTTCGACCAACCGACCCGCGTCTTGATCGTGGAGGACCACCAGGTCGTCGCCGAGGGCCTGGCCTCTCTGATCGACCACCAGGCGGACATGAAAGTCGTAGGCCAGGTCGGTACGGTGGCGGATTGCGCGGGCATTGGAGTCGATCTGAACCCCGACGTCGTGCTGCTCGACTTCCGGCTTCCCGACGGCACCGGCGCCGACGCGGCGTCGGCGATCCGCGAGATGAGGCCCCAGGCCAAGATGATCTTCCTCACCCGTGAGGACAGCGACGCCGCCCGGTTCGCGGCAGTGCAGGCCGGAGCCAGCGCGTTCATCCACAAGTCGCGAGCCGCGGCAGAGGTCGTCACCGCGATCCGCGACGTGGCACGTGGCCAGATGCTGATCACGCCGCGCACCATCGCCACCCTGCTCGCCAAGCGGCGCAATATCGACGCCCAGCTGCGCAGCCTCACGGTCCGGGAGAAAGACGTTCTCCGGCTGATGGCTGACGGGGAGCCGAGCCGTTCGATCGCCGCCGAGCTCGGCATCAGCTACACCACCGTGCGCACCCACATCCGCAGCCTGGGGCAGAAGCTCGGCGTGCATTCGAAGCTCGAGGCCATCGTCAAGGCTCGCGAGCTGGGGCTCATCAACTGATACGGGCGGGGTCGCCTCAGCCCAGGATCCGCGCGCTCCCGTAGCCCGCCGGCAACGAACCGCCTGACGCGAATCGTGCCGGCGAGAACTGCCGGATGCCGTCGTCCACGCCAACCCCCGTGACCAGCGCGGCCACGTCGGCGCCCAGCGCCGGGGCCAGCTTGAAACCGTGCCCGCTGGTCCCCGCGTCGACGAAGACCCCTGGCGCGATCTCCCCGATCACCGGCATCCAGTCCGGGCTGACGTCGTACAGGCTCGCCCAGCCCCCGGTGGAAACGGCGTCCTTGAGGCGCGGTACCCTGCGCGTGGCCAGGGCGGCCATCCGGTGCGACTCCTCCGGATCGAGGCCGGCCACCTCTTGATCGGGATCGGTTTCCGCTTCGGCCGTGAGGGGGCCGAGGCAGTACATGTCCACGCCTTCCGGCTTGCAGTAGTAGCCGCTCGCAATGTCCGCGTGCACGAACGGCATTTCGCGAGCGTCCGGCCAGCGGATCGTCGCCACGTAATGGCGCTCGACCGAAAGCGGCAGAGGCTCCGCCAGCTGCAAGGCCAGCTCCTTGGTCCAGGGGCCTGCGGCGATGAGCAGACGCTCGCACTCCAACTCGTCGTCACCGGCGAGGCTCACGTGCGCGCCGGAGCCGGCGCGCGCCCGCAGGCCGAGGACCCGGGTGTGCAGCTTTGCGGTGGCGCCCAGCTCGACCGCGCGCCCGAGCAGGCCGACGGTGGTCGCCGCCGGGTCCGCATAACCGGCTTCCTCCTCCCACCCCGCTATCCCTACCCCGTCGGCATCGATCAGGGGAAAGTCGTCCTGGAGCATGGCGGGCGTCAGCACCCTGACCCTGGTGCCGATCGAGTTCATGTAGTGCGCCGCCTCTTCCAGCCCTTGGGCGTCCGACACCGGGTGCAGGTAAAGCGCACCTGCGGCATGGAAATCACAGCCCCTGCCGCCCGTCAGCTCGTTGTACGACCGGAACATGTCCAGGCTCGCTTTCGCCACCCGCGCTAGGTAGTGGTTCGTGTAGTACGCGCGGCAGATGGCTGACGAGCGGCCCGTCGGCCCGCTGGCGACAGCACCCCGCTCGATGACCGCGACCTTCACCCCGGCGGACGCGAGGTGAAACGCGACGCTCGAGCCGTGTACCCCGGCGCCGATCACCCCCACCTCGACAGTCGACCTCACGGGTTGATTGTCGTCGGCTTGCGGCGGCGCGGCCGCAGCGCGCGACTCTGCCGGTGCGGGAGATATGAGCGGTCACCGACCCACTCGGCGGTCGGGACGGCCAGTAGGTGCGCCACCTGGTTGAGTGTGGACGCGTAGCGCGAACGCAGGTCGACGAACTGCTTCCACGCGTCGCCGTCCTTGACCTGGTAGCCAGCCTTCTTCAAGCGCGCCACCGCCTGGTCGAACTCGTCTCGCTCCACGATCGCAGCCGTGGCCGGTTTCAACCGGAGCACCCAGGTCAGGTCCTCGACCAGGTGGTTGCCCACCGTGAACATGAGTCGCGCAGCGCCTTCCGCATCGTCGTCGACCGAGCTCATCACGAGGGTGGCGGCATCCATCACGGCGCTGAACGAGTTGATCCATGCCTCGTTGTCATGGCTCGACCGGAAGTAGACGAGCAGCGGATAGGCAAGGTGGCTCTCCAGCACCATCGCCGACCACCTGCGCCATTCGTCGAACATCTCCTGGAGCCCGGGCCGGGTCTTATGAGCGGCGGCGGTCTCGAGGATGTGCAAACCGGAAGGCGGCGCCCCAGCCATTGCATCGAGGGAGATGACGGCTTCCTCACGAGCCCGAAACGATTCGTACAACGAGAAGAGGAGCGTGATGGCGAGCGCTGCGAGGGCCACCCCCGTGGCGCTTTCGGCGATGATCGCGAGCCGCGCCAAACCCTGCTCCGGGACGAAGTCGCCGTAGCTGAGGGGAACGAGCGTGCTGGAAGAAACGTAGATGGAGGTCGGGATGTCGTTGATGGCAGGCCGGAACTCGCTGCCCAGCCCGCTGATGATCAGTCCGTAGCCGAGCATCAGCGCCAACGCCCAAACGACGAACAGGCCGATAAGGGCCACTGGTGCGAAGGAGGCGAGCCTCGCCTCGCTGCGCTCCACGCGGGAGCTGCGCTGGCTGACCCACCTCCAGATCTTCCACGTGGGTCGGATCAGGATCCTGGCCAGCTGGACCTTGCCCACGGCGGGCCGAGGCAGGACCACCGACTGGAAGAGGTCGTAGAAGACGATGAGGACGATGACGCCGCCGGCGGCGACCTCGAGGCCGTCGAGCAACGACGTCACCCCATCGGCCAGGTTGAGTGATTGACGATCGTCACCCTCTGGATCGTAATTCCAGAGCTCAGGTTCAATCAGGGAGTGGCGTAACCCTTCTTCTGCAGCATGTCGAGAATTTCCCGCTGCTGCTGCAGCATGTCCTTCTGCTGGGTCAGCATCTGCAGCTGCTGCACGTTGATCGCGTGCAGGGTGGTCAGGGTGATGTGGTCCGCCTCGGCGCGCGCGTCCTGGCTGGCGGAGATCACGTTCTGGCCGACGATGATGATCGGGAGCAGGACCAGCTGGAAGAACGTCTGCGCGATCCACGCGACGATGACGATGACGTTGCCGGTCATGATGGCGGCAGGCAAAGAGATAAGAGCTATGGCCGCGAACACATACGCCGTCCACATCGTGCCTACGCTGCGGGTGATCCTGACCGCGAGCCAGGTGTTGAACCGCCCGATCGCCCCGGCCCCGTGCACGGCCTCGTGCCCCGCCCGAGAGGTGACCAACCGTGGCTTGTGCAGGGTGGGCTCGGCCTTGGCCGCGGCGTAAGCCGCCCGGTGCGCGCTGTCGGATTTCCGTCGTTCCTCGTGCTGTTCCGCCAATTTGCGGTCCTCCATGTCGGTCCGTGAAGCTAGGACAATGACAATCATGTCGAATTCGCCGCCGGGTGGCGGCGCTCGGCAAGGCGAGTTTTAGAGCGTGGGACCCAGAGGAGACGACGACATGGCCAGCGACACCAAAGCGGCGTGGGAGCAGTTCCAGAAGGACATGAAGACGCTGGGCGGCCAGCTGCACCGCCAGTACAGGAGCACCGGAGACGAGACGGCATCCGCCGACGTGGACCGCTCGCTCGAGAAGCTGCGGCAGGCGGCGGAGTCCGTGTTCAACTCGCTCGAGGCCGCCTCACGCGACCCCGAGGTCAAAGCTGGTACGCGGCAGGCAGCCCGATCATTCGGGGCAGCGCTCGCTGAGACCTTCCGCGAGGTCGGCGCCGAGATCGACAAGGCCCTCCGCAAGCCATCGGCGCAGTAGCGTCCCGGGGCTCATTCGCAATCGGACCCGGGCTCGTCGCACTCCGGTCGGACACCCAGGGCACCGAACCGGGACCGATGCCTCGCCAGCCAGCGGTAGGCCGCGCCCTCGACCACAGCCAGCGGCATGAGCTGGAGGGATCTTCCGAGCGCCCCCGCAGCGCCTCCAAGCTCCCGAAGCACGACGTTGACCGCCGCGGCGCCTTCATGACGCCTGCCTTTCTGGTCGACGGCCCAGGCGCTGCGGTCAGCCTCAGCTCTGGTGATGCCGTAGCGAGCGAGCGCGCCGCGGGATTGGTTGGGGATGACCAGCACACGGCCGGCCCGGTCGCGCCGGCGGACCCAGCGCGCCATCCTGGTGCAGATCGCTCAAGTGCCGTCGAAGAGCAAGGCGACCCGAGGCCCGGTCAGGCCAGGACCTCCTGCCGCTGGGAAAGGTGGCCGATCGCCTGCTTGCGAAACTCTTCGAATCCTTCGGCCAGGCCCCTGCGCAGGATTCGTGCGCAGGCGGCTGCCGAATACAGGCGCGGGATGAAGACGAAGTCGGCGCCCGCCGCGTAGAACTCGAGCGCCTGTGGGATGTGGTCCGTGGTCAGGACGATGCGCGTATTGGGCGCGTTGGAGCGCACGTTCTTCATGAGCTTGATGTTGTTCGTCCCGCGAAGCACGTCGTCGGTGATGCTCGACACCACGAGCTCGGCATGCTCGATGCCGGCGTGGCGCAGCGTGTCCATGTGGGCGATGTCGCCGTACACGCACTTGATCTCCTTGCGTCGCAGCTCGCGCATCACCGTCGGGTTGAAGTCGATCACGAGGATCTTCTCGATGAACTGGCGCGCTTCGATCGCGTCGCCTTCGTGCTCGAACTCGTAAAGGATCGAGCTGGTGTCGCGAAAGAAGCCGAGGAAGATCACCGGCTGATGCATCTGCTCGACCTCCTGGAGCATCGCGCTCGAGTCGAGGTCTTTCAAACCGATCGCCTTGAAGGCAGTTGCCAGGACGCTCTGGATGCGATGGCTGAAGTTGATCATGTACGTCGACACGACCGAGGTCACCGCGAAGGTGATGATGACGATGGTCAGCACGTCTGAGGAGATCTGCTGCGGGTGGATCGTCACCCCTAGGGACGCGATGACGATCGAGAACTCGCTCACCTGGGCGAGGTTGACCGCGGGCACGATGCTGGTGCGCAGGCCGAGCCGGAGCGCGTAGAGGATCGGCACCACCACGATTCGGCTGACGATCACGAACGCAGACGCGGCGAGCGCCAGCTCGAGCACCTGCACGCTCGGGATCGTGATCTGCATCCCCAGAGCGACGAAGAAGAGCGTGATGAAGAAGTCGCGGATGCTGACGGCCTTGGCGACCACGTCGACGTTGTACGGGAAGGTCGACAGGCTCACTCCGGCGATGAGCGCGCCCATTTCCCGAGACAGGCCGATGAAGCTGGCCGCCCCGGCGAGGAAAAAGCACCACCCGAGCCCCGACACCAGCACGAGCTCGGGCGCCTTGGCGACCATCCGGAAGAGGTGCGGCAGGACGTACTTGGAGATCGCGAAGCCGCTCACCACCAGGACTGCGCCTCGCCACAGCGACCCCGCGAGCGGAAGCAGGTTCGGGTTCACCAGGTTGGGCTGCACGGCCAGCATCGCGACAGCCCACAAGTCCTGGATGACGAGCACCCCGAGCGAGATCCGGCCCGGCAAAGTGTCGAGCTCGTACTTGTCGTTCAGGATCTTGACCACGACCAGCGTGCTGGACAGGCTCATGCACGCCGCCAGGTAGACCAGCTCGTAGTTTCCCGGGCCGTTCCCCACCCCGAGAAGGGCGAAGAAGCCCAGGCCGAGCGCGATGCAGATGGGGACCTGGAGGGCTCCCGTGAGGAGGACCGCCGGTCCGCCTGCAGCCATCTTCCTGAGGTCGATCTCGAGGCCGATGACGAAAAGCAGGAGGATCAAGCCGATCTCGGCCACGGCCGAGATGCTGCCCTGGTCATTAACGAACTTCAGCAGGTGGGGCCCGATGATCACGCCCGTCGCGAGGTACGCGATGATCAGCGGCTGCCGGAACCGCCACGTGACGGCCGCAATCAGTGCTGCTGCGCCGACGCAGATGCCGATGCTCGAAAGAAGGTCGGTAGGTACGTTCATGGGCGCGCCGCAGCAGCGAGGCCGCCAGGATCGCCGACCCCTCGACTGATTTGGGCTCCCTGCCGGGCCGGCCCCACTGCGATGGTGCGTCCGAGTCTACTGGCGCCACCCGTGATCACCGCAACCTTGCCAGCGACCGGCGCCACCTCCTCACGAATCATCCGGGTAGCTTGCTATAAGGCCGCGCGGCGGAGCAATGAAATCGCGCAAAATCTGGCCGGTCGAAGCTGTGGAGGTGTCTCCGCGGACGCGCTAGCTGAGCTGGACCCCGCCTCCCGGGGCGACGCTCTGCGAGAGCTCGCCCACCTTTCCGGTCCCCGTGGAAGGCTCGGCCGCCGGCAGGTGCAGAGTGAACGTGCTTCCGTCCCCTGCAGCCGACTCGACCGTGATCTCGCCGCCTTGCAGACGCGCCAGCTGCCTCCCCAGGTACAGCCCGAGCCCGGTGCCGGGGAAATGGTTGGTCGAAGTGTTGGACACTCGGCCGAAGCGAGTGAAGAGAATCGGCAGATCGTCTTTGGCAATCCCGATCCCGGTGTCTTTGACGCTGACTCGCGCCACGCCGCCGCGGAGGGTGACGATGCAGGTGACATCACCACCTTCGGGTGAGTACTTGACGGCGTTGTCGATGAGGTTGGTGACGATCGTCTGCACCCTCTGGGCATCGACCATCACGAGAACCGGCCGGTTCGGCGAGACAAGGACGATGCGGTGCTTCTCGTCCAGGACCGGCTCGACCTTTGCGATGGCCGAGGTGACGATGTCACACAGGTCTGCTTCCTCGGGCTTGATCAGCAGGGCACCGTCCTCGAGCCTCGCGGCTTCGATCATCTGCTCGATGAGCGCATTCATCTCCAGGATCTTGGCCATCATCACCGGCGCAGCCTTGCGGCCCCTCTCGTTCAGGTCACCCAGGAGCCCGCGCTGGAGCATGGACCCGTAGCCGCGAATCACGGTCAGCGGCCCGCGCAGCTCGTGGGAGGCAAGGTTGAGGAATTGGCTCTTGTGCTTCTCGATCGTTGCGATTCGCTCGGTGACCCGCGTCCGCTCGAGACCCGCCGCCACGGAAGACGCATAGCCCTCGAGCAGGTTGATCTCGTCATTTCCAAAAAGTGGCGTGAACGACCCGGCCACGACGCCGATGTACCCGGTGCCTTCCGTCAAGCGAAGCGGCGCGATCATCGCGGTGGCGCCCTCAGTCCCAGGGAAGAAGCCTCTCACCTCCGCTCCTTTGCCCTCGAGGATCCGCTGCACGGCCGCGCGGTCGATGTTGCGGGTCGCCACGATGTTGCCTCCCGCGTCGACCAGGAAAGCGGCCTGCGCGCCCGTCAGTCGCCACGCCCACCCGATCGCCTGCTCGGCCAAGGCTTGCGGCCCGGGGGTGAAGATGAGCAGGTCCTGGATCGCGGCCCGGAGCTCGTTCTCCTCCCCCATGCGCCAGATTCGCCTGAGGATCGAAGGGGGGGCGAAGCTCACATAGATGATCGGAACCAGTGCCAGAGCAACCAGATCGAGCAACACCGTGGGGACCTGGCTCCTGAGCGCGGCGCCACCGATCACGGCCAGAAGCAGGATCGTGAGCAGGCCCGCAAAGCCAAGGCTGAATGCCTTCATCCGAGAGCTCTGAACGGCCGGCTGGTTCCGGCTGGCCATCCAGAACCGCGCGATCGGCTCTCCCATGAAGGCCCCCCAGGTCAGCACCAACGCGAGGGTCACACCTGCCCTGAGAGCGCCGCCGGTCGACAGGACCGTTGCGAAAACGACCCCTAGACCACATCCAACGACCAAGAGAACTGTGGCCGCCCGGCGTATTGGTGGCTTGAGCGGCAGGAACGCATCTCGGAAGAGCAGCACGAAATAGCCAGACCCAAGGAAGGCCACGAACGTGATTGCGGTCAGGGGCCTCGAAGTGCCCCAGACTCTCTGGATCAGGCCGTTCGCGGCGACCACGGCAAAGAGACCGAGGGACCAGGCGAGCATCGCCTCGGCGCGGCCGCGACGCCTCCACCACTGGACGAACATCGCCACGCCGAGGCCGATGAAGCCGATCGATGCCAGGACCTGGATGATCTGACTCGCGGTTGGCATGTCAGTCGTTTCGCGAAGGGCCGGCGTTGCTGTTCTGGTCGATCCAACCCGGGATCGAGCGCGACACCGAATCGGGCGTGACCCTGGACTTGACGAGGTACTCGGCGGCTCCGAGCGACAGGCCGCGCTCGATCATGGTCGGCTCGCCATAGTTGGAAAGGATCACCACCGGGGGATGGTCGGAGAAGGCCTGGTTGATGTCGACCATGACCTCGAGGCCGCTGCGATCTGGAAGGAGCAGGTCGAGCAGGATGATGTCCGGCCGAGACGCCTCCAGCGCGTGGATGGCGCCCTCGCCGGTGTTGACGACAGTGACCTGGTAGCCGTCGTAGTCCAGCTGCACCCGGTACATCTCGGCGATCGTCGCATCGTCCTCGATGAGCAGGACGCGGATCGGTTTGGCGCTGGCGGGGCGGTTGGCGGCCAGGACAGCATCGCGCTCGAGGGACGACTCCAAGGGCGTCCCGGCGACGTCCGGCAGCCATGCGCGACCAAACGGCCAACTCGTCTGTATCAAGGTTCCCCCCCCACCCCGAGCCTGATCATAAGTGAGGAGCGCGATCTGACGCCACCGTCAAGTCGTGGCCCGCGCACGGCCCGACTAGTAGGATTTCTTGGCGGCACAAGGGGACGAATTGGATATGGCCAGGACGGGAGAAGTAGACTTGGGGGAGGCGCTCGAGCGGGGCGAGGCCGCGTTGCTGGACGTCACTCCCCACCAGACGGTGGCGGCGACCGCCGAGACCGCTTTGGCTTGGGAGCTCGAGCTGACCGGCTCGTCCGCGGCGTTCATCCGGCTGACCGGTGACAGCCTCGGCGCGGAGGAGCTCTTCACCCGCACGCCGCCGGGCGCGGCCGGTGGTGAGCTCGCGGGCCTCCTGCAACAGGCAAAGGTGGCGGTGGGGACGCAACACCTTTCCGGCGCGGTGTGCCTTTGCCCGCTTCGGGCAGGCGGCCGCATGTTGGGGGTCACAGGCGTGACCCGAGGATCGGCGTACAGCGACCTCGAGCGCCGCGTGTTTGTCACATTTGCCAACCTGCTGGCTGCGACGCTCGAGATCGTCCGGCTCCAGCAGAGCCAGGGCGAGACGAGCAGCGTGCGGACCAACCCGCGGACCGAGCTCGAGCGCATCGAGCAGGAGCCCCAGCTGCACGGCGAGCGCGCTCGAAGCGCCGAGCGGGTGGAACGCGCCCACGAGCTGGCCGTAGCCACGCTGCTCGCCGTCTCGGCGCACGCGAGGACCGGCCATAGCCTGGCGGATTTCTATCAGCGCCTCACGCGGAGCATCGCCGATCTGGTCGACGCGAAGAAGGTGCTGTTCTGGCAGCTTGACGGTAAGGGACGCCTCGGCGCGATGGCGGGGGCGCACGGCGTGGAGGACGAGTTTGTGAGACGACTCGATCCCACGCCATGCGTACCAGACGGCGACGACCTCGCGAGCAGGGTGGTCTTCCAGGATTTCGTCTTTCGCGCTTCGCGATCCGATGATTCTCAGGACTTCAAGTACGTGCTCGACGCGCTCGGCGTCGAAGACGCGATCAGCGTGCCGTGGCGGGCAGGCGACGAGCGACTCGGCCTGGTCGCGGCATACGACTCGGCGCGCCCTGATGGTTTCACCCGCGAGGACACCTGGGTCTTGCAGAAGGCGGGCCTCGCGGCCGGGCTGGTCTGGCAGTTGAAGCATGCGGAGACCGACCTGCAGAAGACCATCGAGCGCCTGGAAAAGGTGGACGCGGCGCGCCAGCTTCTGCTCAAGAACGTCGCCACCGCCGTGGACAAGTCCGGCAAGCGCTTCGCGAGCGAGCTGCACGACGATGCGCTCCAGAAGCTGACGGCGGTGGAGCTGCACCTGGAGCGCCTGAAGCACCTTGACGGTCGCGACGGCGCGACCCTGGCGGCGATCCGGGACCTGCTCGCCCAGACCGAGGATTCCCTGCGCCGCCTCCTGTTCGAGGTGCGCCCTCCCGCGCTGGACCATCCCGGCGGCCTCAAGGAGTCGATTCGCGAGCGCCTTGCAATGCTGAGCTCGCTCACCCAGGCGGACGTCGAGCTCGACCTCGATCTGCCCGACGAGCTTCCCTACCAGCTGAAATCGACGGTGTTCCGCCAGGTGGCCGAGGCGCTCACCAACGTCGAGAAGCATGCCAACGCGAAGCGCGTCCGGCTCACGCTCAAGCTCGCGGCGGGCGCTATCGAGGGAGTGGTCGAGGACGACGGCAAGGGGTTTGTGGTCTCGGAGCGCAACAACCTTCCCGGCCACCTCGGCCTGCTCTCGCTCAAGGAGCGCGCGATCCTGGCCGGCGGCTGGTACAAGATCGACAGCCAACCCGGGGTCGGCACGCGGATCGAGTTCGGGCTGCCGGTCGCGTGAGGGTTCTCATCGTCGAGGACGACCCGACGCTGCGGATGGTGATTGGGATGGTGCTGGAGCGAGACGGTTACGAGATCGACGAGGCCCCCCACGGCCAGGCCGCGCTGGGTCTGATCGCGGGCCGCCGGCCGGACGTGGTGGTGGCAGACCTGAAGATGCCGGTGATGGGCGGACTGGAGCTGATCCAGCGCCTGAGCGCTGACGCGGCGACGGCGCACGTCCCGGTTATCCTGCTGAGCGGGGCCGCCGACCTCGGCGATGCCGGGCGACAGGCCAACGCCGTGCTCGCCAAGCCCTTCGACCCGGCCGACCTTCTCGCGACGGTTCGCTCGCTCATCGCGAGCTGAGCCGACCTCCTAGGACTGCTGGAGCACCATCACCGAGCGGTCCTTCGTGGTGACCGTTCCCTTCACCTCTTTGGCGACGGCGTCGAGCTGCGAGGGCGCGGTGTCGAGCACCACCCTCCATGACTGCCCGAACTCGCCCGGAATCACCCAGTCGACGGATTCGGAGTGGGCGTTGAACAGCAGCACGAACGAGTCGTCGACGACCTGCCGGCCGCGCTCGTCTTTGGAAGGGATCGCCTTGCCGTTCAGGTAGGCACCCAGCGATCGTGCATGACCGACCTCCCAGTCCTGGTCCGTCATCGCCTCGCCGTCCGGCTTAAACCATCCTATGTCGACGTTGCCGCGGATGGGCCGGCCCTGGAACCAACGCCGGCGGCGGAAGATGGGATGCCGGCGGCGAAACGCGATCAACCAGCGTGCATACGCCAGGAGACCTTCGTCAATGGCGGACCAGTCGAGCCAGGAGATCTCGTTGTCCTGGCAGTACGCGTTGTTGTTGCCGTTCTGGGTCCGCCCGAGCTCGTCCCCCGCGAGCAGCATCGGCACGCCCTGGGACAGGAGAAGCGTCGCCAGGAAGTTGCGCTGCTGCTTGGCGCGGCGGGTCAGCACCTCCTGCTGGTCGGTGTCCCCCTCCGCCCCGCAGTTCCAGGACCGGTTGTGAGACTCGCCGTCGGCGTTGTTCTCGCCGTTCGCCTCGTTGTGTTTCTCGTTGTATGAGACGAGGTCGCGCATGGGAAAGCCGTCGTGAGCCGTGATGAAGTTGATGCTCGCGACGGGGCGTCGTGTGTCGCTCTGGTAAAGGTCGGAGCTGCCGGTCAGCCGTGACGCGAGCTCGGCCACCGTCGCCGGCTCTCCGCGCCAGAAGTCGCGGACGGTGTCGCGGTACCGACCGTTCCACTCCGACCACAAGGCGGGAAAGTTTCCGACCTGGTAGCCGCCCTGTCCGATGTCCCACGGCTCGGCGATGAGCTTGACCCGGCTGACGACAGGGTCCTGCTGGATCAGGTCGAAGAAGGTGGACAAGCGGTCGACCTCGAAGAACTCGCGCGCCAGCGTAGCGGCGAGGTCGAAGCGGAAGCCGTCGACGTGCATCTCGGTGACCCAGTACCGAAGGGAGTCCATGATCAGCTGAAGCGCGTGAGCGTGAGCCACATTGAGGCTGTTCCCGGTGCCGGTCGTGTCGTAGTAGAACGTCGGATCCCCGGGCACCAGGCGGTAGTACGCGGAGTTGTCGATGCCTTTGAAGCACAGGGTGGGACCCAGGTGATTGCCCTCTGCAGTGTGGTTGTAGACCACGTCGAGGATGACCTCGATACCGGCCTCGTGCAGGGTCCTCACCATCGCTTTGAACTCGTTCACCTGCTCGCCGCGCTGCCCGGAGCTCGAGTACTCGTTGTGCGGGGCGAAGAATCCGATCGTGTTGTAACCCCAATAGTTGCTGAGTCCCATGTCGAGCAGGCGGTGGTCGTTCACGAACTGGTGCACCGGGAGGAGCTCGACCGCGGTCACGCCGAGTGACACGAGGTGGTCCACCACCGACGGGTGGGCGAAGCCCGCGTACGTCCCGCGAAGCGGTTCGGGCACGTCGGGATGGCGACGCGTGAAACCCTTGAGATGAGCCTCGTAGATGATCGACTCGTGAAGGGGCGTGTCGGGCGAACGGTCAGCACCCCAGTCGAAGGTCGGGTTGTGCACCACGGACCTGAAGACGTGAGGAGCGCTGTCTTCGATGTTGACGGTGTTCACGTGCTCGGGGTCGTGCGCATAGCAGGAGGTGTTCCAGTCGACGCCCCCTTCAATCGCCCGCGCGTACGGGTCGAGCAGCAGCTTGTTGGGGTTGCAACGAATTCCGTGCTCCGGGTCGTACGACCCGTGGACCCGGTAGCCGTACCGCTGACCAGGTCCGACGTTGGGCAGATAGGCGTGCCAGGAAAAGGCGTCGACCTCTTCCATGCGGACCCGACGCTCTAACCCCGCGTCATCGAACAGGCACAGATCGACTGCGGTCGCCACTTCTGAGAACAAGGCGAAGTTGGTGCCGCCTCCGTCGGAAGCCGGTCCGAGTGGGTAGGCGCGGCCGGGCCATATCTCGACCCGGGAGCCGGACGAATCAGACATCTGGTTGGGAAGTCTCCAGGATCACCACACTGGATCGTGGCAGGCTCAGGGCCTCGTCGCTCGTCCTTATCGACGGGTCCGATGCGAGAAGCACCTGGGTGCCCGGAACGACCGGGCAGCGCCATTCGCCGCGGCCCAGGTTGGCCACGATGCTGACCGCCCCGCGGCGGACGATCAGGTAGCCGGCGTTGGCGTCGACCTCGACGCGGACGGCCGCATCACCGAGCCTGGTTCGCAGCCGGACCAAGTCCCGGTACCAGGCCAGCATGCGGCGATGAGAAGGCTGGTCGAGCTCGCTCCAATCGAGCCTTGAGCGCTCGAAGGTGGCCGGGTCCTGGGGATCGGGAACCTGGTCGGCCCTCCAGCCGAAGGCGGCAAACTCCCTACGGCGTCCATCCGAAACTGCCTTGCGGAGGCTCGGGTCGGAGTGGTCCGTGAAGTACTGGAACGGGCTGCTCGACGCCCACTCCTCGCCCTGGAAGATCATCGGGGTAAACGGAGACGTAAGCAGGAGCGCCGCCGCCACCTTGAGCGATCCCTCGTCGACGAGGTGGCCAAGGCGCTCGCCGGCCGCGCGGTTGCCGACCTGGTCGTGGTTCTGGGCGGCCACCACCAGTTGGTGGGGCATGACGTCGGCTGCCTTGGCCCCGTCCGTGATCAGCCGTCGAGCCGAGCGCGGACCCGCGTAGACCCAGCCGTCGCCAAGCGCCCTGCCCAGCAGCTCGAGGGATCCGAAATGCTGGTAATAGCCGGAGCGCTCGCCTGTCAGCGCAGCATGAAGCGAGTGGTGCCAGTCATCCGACCAGGCCCCGGCGAGCCCGTAACCTCCGTCTTCGCGCGAGCGCACGAAACGCGCGTCGTTGACCTCGGTCTCCGCGACCAGGATCACGGTCCGCCCGAGCTCTGCACCCATCGCGTCGACTTCGACCGCAAGCTGCTCCAGAACGTGAGTGGGAGACTGGTCCACGATCTGCTGGACCGCGTCCAGCCGCAGCCCGTCGATGTGATAGTCGCGGATCCACATGAGCGCGTTGTCGATGACGAATCGACGCACCTCCCCGTTTCCCGGCCCGTCGAAATTCAGCGCGGCGCCCCAACCGGTGTGGTGCTGGTCGCTGAAGTACGGCCCGAACTCGGGGAGGAAGTTGCCGACCGGGCCGAGGTGGTTGTAAACCACGTCGACCAGCACAGCGATCCCGGCGCCATGGCAGGCGTCGACCAGGCGTTTCAGACCGGCCGGGCCGCCGTATGCGTGGTGAGGGGCGTAAAGCGCAGCGCCGTCGTAACCCCAGCCGCGCGCGCCCGAGAACTCCGCCACCGGCATGAGCTCGATCGTGGTGACGCCCAGGCCGGCCAGGTGCTGGATGTGCTCGGCGGCGCCGTCGAATGTGCCGGCGGGCGAGAAGGTGCCGGTGTGCAGCTCATAGATGATCGACCCCTCCAGCGGCCGCCCGCGCCAACCGCCGTCGTGCCAGGCGTGCGCCGCGTGATCGACCAGCTGCGAGAGGCCCAGCACGCCGTCTGGCTGGGACATCGAGCGGGGATCAGGGCGCGTAGGGCCGCCATCGAGCGAGAAGCCATAACGCGTCCCGGCGTGAGCATCCGGATCCGAGACGTCCCACCACCCGGACTCCCCGGCCTGCATCGTCGACCGGCGGCCATCCAGCACCAACTCCACGCAGCGGCGGTCCGGCGCCCACACCCTGAACGTGTGCATCAGCCCTGCGGTTGGGCCAGCACGGCGACGGGGAAATCGGCAAGCAGCGCACGGAGGGCGACCGAGGCGCCGCCCTCGACAGCATTGCCGGTCAGGACGTCGCGCCACGCGCCGGGCGGCAGCTCGACCGCCGTGTCTCCCCAGTCGCCGCCCAGGCCCACGACGAGGCGGGGTATCGCCACGACGAGCTTGCCCCTCGCGAATGCCAGGACGTGGCGTGCCCGGGAGCCGCTTGCGGCAATCGGCTCATAAGGAGCTCCGTCGAAAAGCTCCGGTCGCGCGCGGCGCGCCTCCAGGAGTCGCGAGATGAGCCACAGCTTGGGCGCGCCCTCGTCGGCACGGGCCATTACCTCGGCCGCGCTGCCGTTGCCCGTCTCGTCGAGGAGACGCCGCCTGAGCTCGTAGTCGACAGGCCTGCGGTTGTCGGGGTCGACGAGGCTGAGGTCCCAAAGCTCGGAGCCCTGGTAAAGGTCGGGCACGCCGGGACAGGTAAGCAGAAGCGTTGCCTGAGACAGTGAGTTGACCCGGCCGAGCGAGACCAGCTGGTGGCTTCCGATGAACGTCTGGAGGTCGCCCAGGAATTCCGCATCCGCCATCACGCTGGTCGCGAACTGCGTCACAGCGTCCTCATAGGCGGCCACCGGATCCATCCAGGACGTGTGTGTCTTGGCCTCGCGCGACGCCTTCTTCAGGAACTGCGTCATACGGGCCACATCGATCGGCCAGGCGCCGACCAGCGTCTGGTACATGAGGTATTCCAGGCTGCGGTCGGGATAGCCCTGGGTGCGATAGCGCTCGTTGTGCACGGCCCAGCGGCGCACCGCGGCGTCCCACTCCGCGGGGATCTCGGACAGGAGGCTGAGTCTCGACCTGACGTCTGCGCTGCGCTTGGTGTCGTGAGTGGCGAGGGTGAGCATCGTGGCCGGCCACTGCCGCGATATGCGCGAGCAGAACTCATGGAACCCGTCGACCGTGCGACCGAAAGCGCCCGGATCGCCGCCGACCTCGTTCAGCGAGACCAGCCGGTTGTAGCGGTAGTAGGCCGTGTCCTCCACCCCTTTCGCCATCACCGCCGGGGTGAACTGCTGAAAACGGCCGGCGAACTCCGATTCGACCTCGCCTTCGTGTTCCATCAGGAGCAACGTGCCCACAAACGTCAGGAGCTCTGCGTCGACGTCCGGGCGACGGTGGGCCGCGTCGTCGACCGCCTGCGCCACCCGCGCGCGGTCACGATCGCTCGCCGCCCCGGGGCGCACGTAGGTGCGGTAGACGCTGAGCGCGGCCGCGACCTCGCGAATCGCCTCCTGCAGCTCGCTGCGTGTGCGGTCGCGGTGCATTCGGTGCCGCTCGCAGATGTCGACCAGGAGGCTCGTCAGGCGCTCGAGGTCCGGGGCCAGCTCGGTGACCATGACCTCCTGCTTGGCGGTCCGGACGACGTCCTGCCAGGCCTGGGACTCGCCGGTGAAAGCGTGGTAGAGCGCCGTCATCGCCTGCTCGTTCGGCGAATCGACGAACAGGCTGTCCGCGTGAGATATGAAGTCATAGCCGGTGGTCCCGTCGACGGGAAAGGAGCCTGGCAGCTCCTCGTCGTAACCAAGGACCTTCTCAACCACTAGATATGCGCCCGGTGCGGCGGTACGAATCGTGTCGAGATAAGCCTGGGGATCCCTGAGGCCGTCGACGTGGTCGATCCGCAGCCCGCGCACCTGCCCGGCCGCAACCAGCTCGAGCACCAGGCGGTGGCTGTCTCGCAACACCTCGGCGCGTTCGACCCGTAGGCCGATCAACGTGTCGACCGTGAAGAACCGCCTGTAGTTCAGCTCGGCCTGCGCGGTGCGCCAGTAGGCAAGGCGGTAGTGCTGCCGTTGCAGAATCGCGTCGAGAGTTCCAGGATCGGCGCCGGCCGCATCCAGGTCGACGCCTTCCAGCGATTCGTTCGAGATCGGGAACTCCACGTCCTGATAACGGACGACGACCTCAGACCCCTGGCGCTCGAGCACCAGGTGTCCCGCCTCGAGCTCGCGGCCGTATCGCTCGCCCAGCACGCCGAGAAGGACCTTGCCTTTGACGTGGGACATCGCCGGTTCCCAGTCGATGTCGAAGTAGCTTGCATACCGGCTCGAACGCCCATTGCGAAGGATGTCCCACCACCACGGGTTGGCGCGGCCCGCCGACGCCATGTGATTGGGCACGATATCCATCAACACCTCGAGACCATTTCGACCCAACTCCTCGACCAAGGACCGGAACCCTGCAACGCCCCCCAGCTCCTTGTTAATTCGGGTCGGGTCGACCACGTCATACCCGTGCGCGCTGCCGGACGCGGATTGCAGGAACGGCGAGCAGTAGACGTGGGTCACACCCAGCGAGGCCAGGTAGCCGGCACAGGAGGCGGCAGCCTCGAAGGGAAAGTCAACGGAAAGCTGCAGTCGATAGGTGCAGCGCGGGGTCAAATCACGCCCTCACGGCACCGAACGGCGAGCTCGACGGCACCATGCTTGTTCCCCAGTTCCACCAGAATGAGAATCATGCAAGAGAAAAGCGAAGAACAGGTCCTGAGCCGATTGTTCGAGCTGGAGAACGAAGGCCAGGCCGAACGGCGGGCCGAGCTGACCGGCCAGCGGTTCATCTCGTTGATCCAGGATCCGGACAGCGGTCGAGGCTTCATCCTCCAGCATGGCGTCGACGAGACCGAGGGCGCCGAGATCCCTGTCGGTACGGAGTTCTGGGAGTACCCGACCTGGCCGGAGGCTCAGCGCGCGTTCGACCAGCTGCTGGCTGAGTCGCGCGGGTCCGGTGAGGTCGTAGAGGACGACTCCACCGAGGGCATCGGAGATTTCGAAACCGCGGGCGCGGAGGTGCGCGACCTTTACTCGGCCAGCGACGAGGACGAGCTCGTCACCGATCCCGAGGAAACCGAGACCGAAGTCGACTCGTAGCTGAGGGGATCTCGCCGACGACCCTGACGCCGCCTCATCGCCAAGACAGTAGACAGGGCTGAAGGCCCCGAGTCGTCGGGGCCGAGCGGCAGGCCCTCCTGCGATCGTCGATCGTCAGAATCAGGACACATGCACCTGCACCCCGAGCACGCAGAGAGACATTTCACAGCCAGCGACTCTGTCCGCGACGTTGTCATCGGGATGTCAGACGGCCTCACGGTCCCGTTCGCGCTGGCGGCGGGCATCTCGGGCGCGATCGCGGTCAGCCATCTCGTGGTGACTGCCGGCCTGGCCGAGATCGCGGCAGGGTCGATCGCGATGGGCCTCGGCGGTTACCTGGCGAGCCGCAGCGAATCCGAGCACTATGCCAGCGAGCGACGCCGCGAGGAGGCCGAGATCAAGTCGGTCCCGGACATCGAGGCGCGCGAGGTCGAGCAGGTCTTTGAGGCCTTCGGGCTCACGGCCGACGAGAGCGGTCCCGTGGTCCAGGGCTTGCGCCGCAGGCCCGAGGCCTGGGTTGAGTTCATGATGCGGTTCGAGCTTGGGCTCGAGAAGCCCGATCCGCGCCGGGCGGTGATCAGCGCGGCGACCATTGGAGGTTCTTACGCGTTGGGAGGAATCGTCCCGCTGGCGCCGTACATGGCGATCAGCAACGTTCACTCAGCGCTGATGCTCTCCGCGGTGGTGACGGCGATCGCCCTGGCGATCTTCGGCTACGTCAAGGGGCGATTCAGCGGGGCGAAGCCGCTGGTCAGCGCCGTGCAGACGGTGGTCATCGGCGGAATCGCCGCCACGGCGGCGTTCTTACTGGCGCGCGCAATCTCATGAACAAGGTGGAGAGGTAATGGCTGACAAGGTCATCGTCGAACGGACTCGCTGGCGCACCCGCTACCGCGATCGGGGCTGCGGGTGTGGCTGCGGCGGATTCTTCTTCGTCCTGATCGTCGGTGTGCTGTTCAGCCTTTTCAACGTGGTGGCGGGCGTCGGCGTGTCGGTCCGGGTGCCGTTCACCCAGAGCAACATCACGGTCGCTGGTTCGGTGGGATCGAAAGACAAGGCGCTCGACGCCTTGCCCGACTACGTCCAGGGCCGGCTCGGCAAGAACCAGAACTTCTTCAACAACTCGACGACGATGACAATCGGGCCGGCCGAAGGCACGGCGCTGGTGGTCATCGGAAACCAGGGCGGTGCGCCTCCCATCGATCTTCACCTCTTCCTGCACTGATCCCACTCATCGGCTGGAGAGCGCTGCGCCGAGCAAAGCTTCCATCGCTCTGCGTCGATGAAGGTCCTGGAGCGCGTCCCCGTCAGCACACTGAGTTTGAAGACCGTCGACCACCACGTGACCGACGGCCCATGCCAACCAGGGTCTTAGTGCCCTCGTCGGCCCGACCTTCCTGGCCTAGCGTTGGAATCGTCACGATCAATATCAGGAGGTTCGAACCATGGAGCTAGGCAAAGTCGGGGATCGCGTGAGCATGGAGTCGGAACGCGTCGGGCAGTCGGCGCGGGAGGGCGTGATCCAGGAGGTGCTGGGTGCCGGCGACAACTCTCACTACCGCGTCCGCTGGAGCGACGGTCACGAGAGCACGTTCTACCCCACCGCCGGGACCACCAGAATCATCCCCAAAGCGAAGAAGGTCGCATCGCGCTGAACTAAACCCACGCCGTGCGAGCGGCCTGCAGCCGCTCGAACGCGTGGCCGGGGTGGAGACCGACCCCAGAGTTCTCGCTCCGGGAACTGGGAGCGTCGAATCAGCCTCGGTGGGCTTGATGCTCGCGATGTAATCGACAATCTCCATTTCGGGCGCGCCTGCGGTCAGCAGCTCGCGAACGTGCGTGTGGGCCTTGTTGCGCAGGCTCACCGCGAACGCGTCGAGCTGCTCTGCGGTCGCTCCTTCTGGCGTGTCGGACTGATCATGGTTCCGAACTTGGGAGGAGCGGTCGCACGCGGCCATGGCCGTCCGGCCCGTTGCCCGAGGAACCTGATCAAGACCAGGTTTCTGCAGGCCTTGGTAAATAAAACTATGCGTGGGGTCAGACGTCGTGGTTCCTCACGGACTTCGGTCTCGACTCCCGTCTGGCACCCGCGGGGTGGGGCGAATGGCCCTGACTCTGCGCGAGCCCGAGGGACAGAGTTGGTCTGAGCGGATCACCGTGGTCCGCGATGCCGGCAATTCAACAAGGAGAATTCAGATGGCAAAAAGAACCGTAAGAGGCCAGATCGGGCAGGCCTGGTCTGAGATCGCGAAAGACGAGGCGAACTTCATCACGGCCGCGACGAAGGCAGTAGAGAACGTTCCCTCGCCCGCCGAGATGGTCGACCGTGCGCTGGTGTTCGCGGCCCACACGTTGAGGTCGCAGCGCGAGGCGCTCGTCCCGCTTCTCGACGGGCTTACGCCCAAGGTCCGCAAGGGCTCGAAGCCACGGCCGTCAGCCGCATCGGCGGTCTCGGCCGCTTACGACCTCGCGGAGCGTGTGGTGGAATCGCAGCGCAAGCTGCTTCACGGTCTGGTCAAGTCTGTGACGCCGGCTCCGGTGCGCCACGCACCCAAGCGCCGGGCAGCGGCCAAGGCCACGCCGGCACACCGTGCCACGCGCAAGCACGTGGTGGCGCACAAGTCGGCCAAGCGCGCGGCGTAGATCCATTTCCCCCCAAGGTTTGCCGATGGCGTAACCGCTGTCGGCGAACCCTCTCTCGAACACGAATCCGGTCAGACTGCACTGCTGAAAGCTGGTCTGTGGCCTTGGCGGTAATCACCATTCCCGTTGCGGTGATGCTTCTTCACCAGGCGAAGATAACTCCGGCAGATGAGCGCTCCGGCTGCCTTCAATCGAGCCGACTTGTACGAGCCTTACGTCGGCCGCTGGAGCCGCCTACTCGGCCCGGTCTTCCTCGAGTGGCTCGCAGTTGCGCCGGGAGGCCGGTGGTTGGACGTCGGCTGCGGAACCGGCTCTCTGACCGAAGCGATTCTCGCTGACGCCCAACCTGTCGCGGTGGTGGGCATCGACCCGTCTGAGGAATTCATCTGGCACGCCGCTGCCGCCATATCCGATGCCCGGGCGAGCTTCTCCGTAGGCAACGCCGCCAGCCTGGATTTCCCTGAGGGCGAATTCGAGGCCGTCGCCTCAGCTCTCGTGCTCAACTTCGTGCCCGACCCACTGCGCGCGGTGGTCGAGATGCGCCGGGTCTTGCGGCCCGGCGGGAGGTCGGCGCGTACGTCTGGGACTACTCCGTCGGCATGCGCATGATGCGCGTGTTCTGGGACGCCGCCGTCGAGCTCGACCCGGCCACGGCCGCACTCGACGAAGGAGCACGCTTCGCAATCTGCTCTCCCCCTGCGCTGCGCGATTGCTTCGAATCGTCAGGCATGGAGGCGATCGAGGTGCGGGCCCTCGACTGCCAGATGGTCTTTGCCGATTTCGACGACTACTGGAACCCGTTCTTCGGCGGCCAGGCGCCTGCGCCGGCGTACCAGATGTCCCTTGCTGAAGCCAAGCGAGCGCGCCTTCGTGAGCTGATCCGGTCCAGATTGCCGGCCGGGAAGAGCGGCGAGATCCGGATGATGTCCAGAGCTTGGGCGGTCAAAGGCCGCGCCGCCCGTTAATCGCGCCGCGCATCCGGCCGGCTGCGTGGACGCATCAGGAGGCGGGACTCGAATTGTCCCGCCTCCTCAATGCAGGTCTCTCAGTTGATGACCGTCTGCTGCGGCCTTTCAGCGAGGAGCACCAATCCGCTTACGCCGACCACGAGGATGCCCGCGATCCAGCTGACCCATGAGGTCGCTGTGACGGCGGTAAATCCAAACAGCCAGGGGGTGAAGAAGAGGATCACGCCCAGGCCGGTCACGATACCTTCCACGATCTTCGATGCGTTTGCGAGGAACGCGGAGACCAAACCGGCCACCGCCACCAGGCCACCCAGGATGTAGGCACTGTAAGCGGCGCTGCCATTAGAGGTGTCACCGAACACGAATGGAGTCACAAAAACCGCGACCCCGATTGCGACAACCGCCCAGTCCTGCCAGCGCTTGAATGCTGTCGACATCAAACTCACCTCCACGGGCGTTGCCACTTACTTTCCATCCGCGGCGGGCCGGCCCGATGGGCTCCGCGAACCTGCTGAACCCAAGGTAAAGCCCGGTCCGCCGCCGGAACAGGGCCTTTGGTCCCACGTCGAATGAGCCGTGAGTCCGCGCGACATCACATCCGCATCTCCCCGGCCGGCGGCCGGCCGTCTAATGCCTATCGCCTTGGTCGCCGCAGGCCATATGGCCCTAATGAGATCAGGTGTGACGGACGTACTTTGAACTCGTGATTCTGCTTGTAAGAGTGGTGCAGGGGTCGAAGTGATCGCCACGCCCGAGACCAAGGATTTGAACGGCTCCCAAAGCGTCGTGAGCATCCCCGTGCGCGGCGCAACGCTCATGGAGACACGCGGGCTGACCAAGCAGTACAGCGGCGGTGTCCTCGCAGTGCAGGGCCTCAGCCTCACGATTCGCGCCGGCGAGGTGTTCGGATTGCTCGGCCCCAACGGAGCCGGCAAGACCACGTTCCTGAGGATGCTCACCGGCTTGATCAAGCCAACCTCCGGCAATGCGACGGTGGCGGGCGGATCGCCGGGTTCAGCCCAATCGTTGGGGCACCTCGGTGCGATGATCGAAGCGCCGGCTTTCTGGCCTTACCTGTCAGGGCACGACAACCTGCGGCTGCTCGCCCGTTACTGCGGCCTGCCCGACAACCGGGTGACGGCAGTGCTGGCCGAGGTTGCGATGACCGAGCATGCGCATCGACCTGCAGGCACCTACTCGACCGGCATGAAGCAGAGACTGGGTGTCGCGGCGGCCCTGTTGAAGGATCCCGCGCTGCTCATCCTTGATGAGCCCACGAATGGCCTCGACCCGCAGGGCATGGTCGAGTTTCGCAATCTCATCAAGAACCTTGGTACCGGCGAGCGCACCGTTCTCCTGTCGAGCCACCTGCTCAACGAGGTCGAACAGATCTGCACTCGGATCGGGGTCATCAGCCGTGGCAAGCTGATCAGGGAGGGGACCATCGACGATATCCGCGGCGGGACGGAGTTGATTGTCCGCGCCCAGCCGGCCGACCAGGCGAGGTTGGTCCTGGAGAAGACGTACGGAGCCGATCACGTAACGGTGCGAGACGGCGCTTTCAGCCTGAGGGTCGACATGAGTCAGACCGCAAGCATCGCCAAGAGCCTGGTCATGAGCGGGCTCGACGTCACAGAGCTGCGCCCAGCCGAGCGCTCTCTCGAAGACGTCTTCATCGAGTTGACCGGCACTGAGGGTGGAAGCTGATGATCGCCGCCATCCGCGCCGAGTGGTTCAAGCTGGTCCGCCGTCGCGCGATGTGGGTGACGATCGGCCTGATGGTCGCGCTCGCTGTCGGGATCGAGTATTTCCTCGTGTACATCGTCGCAACCCACCCGCCTGCGGGTGCGGCCCGCGCGGGCGCCGAGATCTCGGCTCTGCGGACCGGTCTTTACCCGGACTCGGTGATCAAGAAGTCGCTCGCGAACGCGAGCGGCCTGGTCGGGATCTTCGCTTTGATCGTAGGAGTCCTGGCCCAGGGCAGCGAGTACTCGTGGACGACGGTGAAGACCGTCCTGGTGCAATTGCCCGGACGCATCTCGATCGTGGTCGGCCAGCTCGCATCGCTTGCGGCCCTCGCCCTGATCATGACGCTGGGCCTTTTCATCGCTGATGCCGTGGCGAGCTACGTCATCGCTGCGATCGACGGGAACTCGGCGGCGTGGCCGTCGGTGATCGACCTCTTGAAAGGTGTCGGCGCAGTGTGGCTGATCCTCTACTTCCTGACCGTCCTGGGGTTTGGCCTTGCGACCGCCTTCCGGCAGTCGGCGATGGCGATCGGCCTGGGCCTCGCTTACGTCCTGGTCATCGAAAACCTCGTGTTCGGCCTGCTGGTGAACCTGGGCGACACGTTCAAGCACATCCAGGAGTGGTTCCCGATCGCCAATGCTGGATACCTGCAGGATTCGTTTGGCAGGGCGAGCGGCGCAGTCGCCGCGGCCGTGTCAGGTCCTCCACCCGTCGGCGCCACCCACGCCGTCGTTGTGCTGGCCCTGTGGCTGGTCGGAGTGGCGGCAGCGTCAGCAGTGCTCGTCAGGACCCGCGACGTAACCTGATCCGTCCCTGACGATGCAAGGCGCGGCGCTTGAGTCCGCCAAGCCTATTAGACTGGCCTGAGCGACAGTGTTTACCGGAGCCAGGTACGCCCGCAGCGGCGACGCCCTACCGGGTCGAGTCTAAGGGCCTGGCACGAGTGAATCGGGCTCGATCCAGGCCAGCTCGACGGGGCGCCCGGCCTCTTCGACTCGGGCACGGACCGTCGGCGCCAACGGCCCGAGCGGTCTGACCTCCACGCGGATCCCCCTGGGAGCTGTCACCTTCCGCCAGGCCCCGAGCAGCTCGCCGCCGGCGGTAACGATGTTGGATAGGATGCTGGAGAAGGCGAACAGCTCCGGCCGGAACGGATAGTCCGCGTGCAGAAGCGCCGATCGGTCTCGGTAGCCGACGGTGTACTCGTCGAAGTTAGGCAGCAGGTGGACGGCGCCGCCCGCCACGGGCCCCCAATCGAGCCCGGGGTCGTGCCAGTAGTCCTTGCCGCCGATCGAACGGCTTGCCACGTCGTCGCCGGCAAGCGCGACTCCCCTTCGCGCGTCGGCCAGCCTCAGCCCGGACCACCATGCGAAGTCCTGCAGCTGGGCCGGGCCGTGACAGCGGAAGTAGCGGAGCGCGAGTTCACGCAGGGGGTCTTCGGGTTCGAGCGACCTCGAGGCCGGGGCTAGGTGCTCCAGCAACGCCCAGGTCAGCTGCTTGCCCCGCCGCGGACCGCTGGCCAGGAAGCCTTCGAGCTCGAGCGCCATGACCAGGTACAGGAGCCGCTGGCCTTCAGGCGAGACTCCGACCGCCACAAGGGCCCGGCCGAGCTCCGGACGCGTCATACTCCTGCCCCCGGCCAGCGCCGCATGCCACGCCGCCCGTGCCCGAGCGATCACCTCGCTGTCGATGTCGAGCTGTCGCAAGCGGCCGGCAGCCCCAGCGAAGACCCTCGGACCGGTGAGCTTGAGCAGCCAGCGGATGTCCTCCGGGAGCACGAAGTGCCATGTCGGCCGCAACACGTGGGTCCGCAGGATGGCTCCGCGGTCGTACAGGTCGTCGAGCTCCGCGTCGGTGACTCCTTCGAGCCGCTGAGCGAGCGCCCACTTGGCGGCCGGGTAGTCCTGCGACTGGACGGCGCCCATCCGGCGGACGGCCTCTGTCGCGTCGCCAAACGGTTTTCCGGTGAGACGCTGAGCGCGAAGCCGAGCGCCGGCGATGATGGCCATGTCGGGCGATCAGGTTATTCGAGCTTGGGCCTGCTGGGCAGCGCCGCGAGCCTGACACCGGCAACGCTGAGCCCCCAGGTCAGGTCTTCTTGCGCCTGACCACGACTCCCTGCGGCTGTGGCGTGGCCTGGTAGGGCGTGGTCCCGGGCATGAACCACTGCAGCCTTCCAGCCACTGTGTGCTCGAGGAGCCCGGGAGGCTGCGCGAACCACTCGTTGCCCGGGCGCTTCAGGTCGACATTCAACGTCCACTCCATGAACGCGTGCCAGACCGGAGCGGCGATGACGCTCGCCTCGAGATACTGGGCCATCGGGCTGAAGTTGGCGTTGCCGAACCAGAAGGCAGTCGCCACGGCCGGGGTGTAGCCGAGCGTCCAGCCGTCGCGATAGTCATCGGTGGTCCCGGTCTTGGAGGCGACTTTGTGGTCGGGCAGGGTGAGATTGGAGCCGAGACCGAAGATCATCGCCCGGTTGCGGTCGTCGGACATCATCTGCTCGACGATGTAGGCCACGCGGGGGTCGACGACCTGCTTGGCGCCGGAGCTCGGGTCGAGCTTGTAAAAGGGATGCCCATCTGCGGTCGTGATCGAGGCCAGCGAGGTCGGCTGGTGTAGCACGCCTTGCGCCGCCAGCACCGATGCGCCTGTGGCCATCTGGAGTGGGGTCTCGCCCCAGCCGCCGAGCGTCAACGAGGCACCGTAGCTCGAAAGCGGGTCGTTGTCGGTGAAATGCTGGCACGCAGGAGGATCTGCGCAGTGCCAGGGGGGCGCTCCCATGGTTCGGGCCATCTGGGCGACGTCAGCCGGCCCGTTCGGCAGCCCAAGCTCGACGCGCACCGCAGGGATGTTAAGCGAGTTCAGGAAGCAGGCCTGCAGCTGGCAGGTGCCGTGCAGCCTGCCATCGTAGTTGGCCGGCGTGTACAGAGGCTGGCCTACTCCCTGTGAAATAGAGATCCTCTGGTCGGGGACCGGGGAGACCATGGTGAACTTCCCACTCGCGATCGCCTCCGTGTACGTGTAGATCTTCATCGACGATCCGGGGTTGCGCGGCGGCCAGACGGCGAAGTTGTACTGCCCGCCGTTGGCGTTGGGATCGGCCGATCCGACCATGGCCAGGATCGCGCCCGAGTGGGGATCGATCGCGACCATCGCGCCCTGGTGCACGTTGCCCCAGCTGTACCGGCTGACCTGAGCCTGGATCAGCTGCTGCGCCTTCTGCGTCATAGCCCAGTCGAGGGTGGTGACGACCCGCAGGCCACCTCCGTAGGTGACTGCCGACCCAAACCTGGAGACGAGCTCGTCGGTGACATAGCTCACGAATCCCGGATCCAGGATCACGTTCGCAGGGAGAAAGATGTGGTTTGGCGCGCTCAGGTCCTCGGCCAGTGCCGCGGCCGCCTGGGCGGCAGTGACCATCTTGGCTCGCACCATCGCGTCAAGCACCTGGCCCTGTCGAGCCTTGGCCACGGAAGCGTCGTAGAAGGAGTTGCTGTAGGTCGGATCGCGTAGCAAGCCGGCGAGCATCGCGGCCTGCGCCAGGTCGAGCTTCGCGGTGGTGGTGTGGAAGTAGATCTTGGCCGCGGCGGCGCTGCCGTAGGCGTCGTTGCCGAAGAAGACGGTGTTGAGGTACATCTCCAGGATCTGCCGCTTGCTGTAGGTGCGCTCGACCTCGACGGCGAGGAGCGCTTCCTCGACCTTGCGGCTGAGAGAGGGCTGGTTGCCGACCAGCGTCAGCTTGACCAGCTGCTGAGTGATCGTCGAAGCGCCCTCCACGGGGCTGCCTGCCCGCAGGTCCACCGCCGCCGCGCGGAGCACGGCTCCCGGATCGACCCCCGGCTCCGAGTAGAAGTTGTGGTCCTCGATTGCCACCGCAGCCATGGGCAGGTATACACCCATCGCGCTCAGAGGCTCGTAGTACTGCTGGTGACCCGAAGGGTGAATGTCCGCGAGAAGAGTGGTCCCATCCGACGCATAGATCAGCGTGTCTTCCGTCATGGGCACGGCTGCGATCACCCGCACGTCGGGCAGGCCGTCGATGTAGCTCGTGACGCCCGGCGACGTGACCAGGAAGGTGGTCCCGACGATGAGCGCCACCACCCCGATCTTGGCCGCGGCCGGCACCACCCACAGGCCTGCCAGCGGCGAAGGATTCCAGGGGCCTCGCTCCCGATAGATGCCGGCGCGCAAGAGGCGGCCGTCTTTGCGTCGGGGCCTCGCCGGGTGGCGGCCGCCCGCGCGGGGGATGGCGCTCAATGCAGGCCTCTCCTCCGGCCGGCGCCAGCGCTGCTGCGAAGTCTCCCCCGCACCGATGCCAGGTCAGCTGAGCTGAAACGCAGCCCCCCACCTTCGCGCGTGCACGGGACGCGGCCAGCCCGAGCCCAGCGATACAGCGTGGTGCGCGAGACGCCCACGTACTGGGCTGCGGCGCCCACATCCATCAAGGCGGCATGGCCGTCCGGAACAACCGCGCGGAGCTGGACCGGCGGCCTGGTTCGCCTCGTGTACTTCACCACCCACCAATCCCCGAGTCGTGGATGAGGCTCCTGTGCGCGTCGCATCACCGAAGCAAGGCGAGCGGCCATCCCGGCCCAGGCCACGACAATCACGCCCACCGTGATCAGGGCCAGGCCCGGCTCGTGGACCGAAACCCACGAGGCGGCAGGACCGAGCATCGAGTTGACCGTCTGCCCCGCCAGTGTGAGCGCCGCGCGCGCGAGGGACTGACCGAGCTGGATCGACTTGGCGGTTCGTACGCCGGCGAGCGCGGAAACGCAGGACAGAACGAGCCCGACCCAAAGGGCTAGGTCGAGCCCTTCGGGCATTTCGCTCACGACGGGAAGGCGCCGCCGCAGAGGCGTGATGCTGAGGATCACCAGGATGATGGCGAGGGCAACGATCAGCAGACGCAGGCTTCCCGGCATCTAGAGCGTCTCGATCCTTGGGGCGCCCGCGATTCGCGCTTTGCTCCCACCGTCCGCAGCCCCAGCAATCCCACTAAGCATCATTCCCGACCCGACAGCGAATACATCTTGCCTCGGCTTCCCGATCGCCGCTATGCGGATCTTCATTTGCCCCCAACCCCACCGTGTGACCGATCCACGCTCGCGCACGCCGGGTAACAATCTCAGCAACACCGCCCCAGCCTGAAGAAGCTCCTCGGGATCAGGGCAGCCTCAGCTCGATGATGGCCCAGTCCACACGAAGAACAACGGCTCCAGGCACCATCTCGTTTCGTACCATTCGATGCTGCCGACGCCTCTGCCGGTGGTGGGGTAAATGTCAACTCGCCCTTTTTTCCGGTCGATGACCTTGCCAGGACACCCTTGGGTGAGAATCTCGTCAGGCGTTTCGATCGATGTTTACCTCACTGACGCTTGTGGTCCTTGCGGGCCTGCTCGGGCCGTTGCTCGCCGCGGGCCGAAGACCGCTCACCCCGGTCCTGGTTGGCGAGCTGATCGCGGGAGCCATCATCGGCAGGACCTGGCTGCACCTGATCGTTTCTACGACCCAACCCTTGCCTGAGTTTTCCGCAGTCGGCTTTGCGATGCTGATGCTCGAGGCGGGCAATGAGGTCGATCTTCGATCCACAGAGCTGCGAGTAGGTGCTGTTCGGGGAAACCTGGCTCTCCTGATCGCGCTGGCGCTCAGCGTGCCTGTCGGGCTCGGCATTTCCGCGCTGTTCCAAGCCGCTCACCCGTCGCTCCTTGTGGTCCTCTTGGCTGGAAGCTCGGCGGCGGTGGCCTTCCCCACGATTAGAGAACGGGGGCTCACAGGACCTGCGATTGCGATTCTCATCACCTGGATGACGGTGGCGGACGCCTTGACCGCGGTTCTGATGCCGCTGACGCTGTCGGGCGCAAGCCGGATTCCGCTGGCGCTTGTTGGCGACGGGGTGATCGTGTTGGTCGCGGCAGCCTCGATGGCGGCGGCACGCCGGTTGTTCAAGACAGGCCTGTCCGACGAGGTCAAGCGCGAATCCAAGCATCGCCACTGGGCACTTCAGCTTCGGCTGTCGGTCCTCTTGCTCCTGGCGCTCGCTGCCATCGCCGAGCGCACCGGAGCCAGCTTGCTGGTCGCGGGATTTGCGGCCGGCATCGTGCTGCGCCGTTTCAACGAGCCCAATCGACTCGCCCAACAGCTGACCGGCCTGGCCAGTGGATTCTTCGTGCCCGCCTTCTTCGTCCTGCTGGGCGCGAGCCTGGATCTGAGCGCCCTCGTACGCTCTCCCTCAGCCATTGGCCTGGCAGTTGCCATGGCCATCGGTGCGACAGCGGTGCACGTGATGGCGTCGCTGGCGACCGGGACGCAATCGAGGCTGTCGGCCGGATTGCTGGCTTCTGCCCAATTGGGACTTCCGGCGGCCGCCGCCTCAGTCGGCCTGGCCAGCGGAGCTTTGGGACCGGCCGTGGCGGCCGCCCTGGTTGCAGGAGGAGTTTTGACCCTTGTCCCTGCCAGCGCCGGCGCTCTCATGCTGGGCAGGAACCCGGCCGGCCCGACCACCGAAGAGGTGCCCGGCGGACCCAGCGCGGAGTAGGCTCCGAAGTGCCATGAGCACCATCCCGCCTGGAAGAACGTCCCCGATGCTCATGACTATCCAGCCGCTGCGGATTACCTGAGCCTGCTGATGCCTCCGAAAGAGGCGGCCCAGCTGGTCCGCCGGCTTCGCACCGCACCGATCGTGCGCAGAAAGGCGAAGGACTTGCTGCGTGCCAGCACGCTCAGTGCACTTCCGCCTGACAACGTCCACGTCGCAAAGGATCTCGCCAAGGTCAAGAAGGGAGGCCGTCTGTCCCCTGTTCTCATGGTTCGGGGGCGCCTGGAAGCTGATACTCCCCTCACGGTCGCGGACGGTTACCACCGTATCTGCGCCAGCTATCACCTGGACGAGGATGCGGACATCCCGTGCCGGATCGTTGACGGTCCGCACGAGTAGAAAGCGAGTTGCAAGGTGCTGTCAAATCGCGTTAACCCGGTTCTGGGACAGGCCTGGGCCCGCACCTCAGTCGTCGTCAGCCTCAAAGAACTTGGCTCGCCAGGGACGATCTGTGCGGCAGCCGAGAAGGTGTATCGGCTGACCTGCCCCGGGCGCGCGGCCCGAGACGCCGAACCTAAGCCAGATAGCGTTCGAAAGTGAGCCAGCGCAGGCCGACTACGTAAGCGCCTATGCCCGCCGCCGCCAGGACGGCAGTCAGCGCCAACAGCCGCGCCTCCCCGGGCACTACGACCAGCACGGCCAGGGTCAAAAGAATCAGCGGGCCGGACATCGCGCCGTTCAGGTTGTTGGCAGTTCGAAAGTCGCGGGCGAGCAGAGCGAGCAGCAGTGCGATGCCGATCGAGCATGTCACGGCTGCAACGAGGACGACGAACAGCAGGCCGACGTAGCCGGGGGAAGCGGTTCCCAGCGCCAGCAGCACCACCGCATCCACGGCGAACAGCGGCACCACCACGATGGTGGCCAGCGCCAGCATGGCCACGAGCTTGGCCAGCAGGATGTCCTGCAGGCGGACGGGGAGTGCAATGAGCAGCTCCAACGAACGACTCTCCCGCTCTGCCACGACGGTGTAGGTGGCGGAAATCGAAGGGACGATCAGCCCGCCCAGCGTGATGAAGAGCGGGAGCATGACCTGGACGAAGAACTGCGAGGGGTTGCCTGTCAGGCCCTCGAGGCCCGGAGGTAGCGGCGTCCCCACCGGCAGGTTGAGCGGCGTGCTCGAGCCTCGCATGCCCAGGATCTCGGCGAGGGGGATGATCAAAATCAGGAGCACCGGGAGCAGGGTGGCGGACAGCACGGCACCCCTGCTGCGTAGCACCTGGCGGAACTCCTTCGCCACCAGCGCGCGCCGTTGGGGGGAGATCACTGCTTGCTCCTCACGAGGTCGAGAAACAGGTCTTCGAGGGTCGCCCGGCTCGGCTCGCACCTGTAGATGTCGAGTCCCTCGGCCAAAAGGGCACGGAGCAGGTTTGGCGCCTGGCTCGGCGCGTCCTCAAGCGGGACCAGGACACCGTCGTCCTCGCCTGCGACGCTCGCAGACTGACCCCGCTTCCGCAGCGCAGCCAGCAGCGGCTCGACGCCTTGACGTGCTGCGAGAAGCAGCTGCGGGCCGGCCCGCTGTCTCATGTCCGCCAGCGGGGCGTGGATCAGGACCTTGCCCTCGCGCAGGATGACCACCTCGTCGCACAGGGCCTCAGCCTCCGCCAGGTTGTGCGTGCACAAAAGGGTCGTGCGCCCCTCCATGGCCTCCTTGAGGAAGGCGTGCACGTCGTGCGTGGCGACGGGATCCAGGCCCACGGTGGGCTCGTCGAGCAAAAGCAGATCGGGCTCGCCGAGGAGTGCGGCCGCCAGCACCACCCTGCGCTGGTAGCCGCCTGACAGCTGCGCCAGCATCTTGTCGCGGTGCTGGCCGAGGTCGAAGACTGCGACCACTCGGGACAGGTCCCCTCGTCCGTAAAGCCTCAGCGCCAGGCCCAGGTACTCCCCGACCGTCACGTCCGCGTACATGCCCGGCCCCTGGGGCACGATGCCGGTGCGCCGGCGCGCAGCGAGGTATTTTGGACTGCCTACGGCCGTCCCGAGCAGCTCGACGTGCCCGGTCGTGGGCTGGAGAGCGCCCTCGAAGAGGCGGATGCACGTGGTCTTGCCGGCCCCGTTCGGTCCCAACAGGCACACGCGCGCCCCAAGTTCGATGGACCATGTGACGTCGTCGAG
>DATLUC010000078.1:0-8033 GCA_035533335.1 Candidatus Baltobacterales bacterium | reverse complement strand
CGAGGCGCGCGCGGAGCTCATGCGCTCGGTGGCCGGCGTGCTCCGCGCCGACAAGGCTCGGTTTGCGTCCCTCCTGACGGCGGAGATGGGCAAGCCGATCGTGGAGGCCGAGGCCGAGATCGAGAAGTGCGCCTGGACGGCGACGTGGATCGCCGACAACGTCGCCAGGCTCCTTGCCGACGAGCCTGTCGAGAGCACCGCAACCCGGAGCTACGTTCGCTTCCAGCCCCTCGGGGTCGTGCTCGCGGTCATGCCGTGGAACTTTCCCTTCTGGCAGGCGTTCCGCGCTGCGCTGCCGGCACTGAGCGCCGGCAACGTGATGCTGCTCAAGCATTCGTCCAACGTTCCGCAGTCGGCCCTGGCCATCGAGGAGGTCTTCCGCGAGGCCGGCGTTCCCGAAGGAGTCTTCCAGACCCTGCTCGTGGGTTCGGGCGCGGTTGACCGGATCATCGCCGACCACCGTGTGGCCGCCGTCACGCTGACCGGGTCCGACACCGCGGGCGCGCTGGTCGCTGCCAGCGCAGGTAAGGCCCTCAAGAAGGCGGTCCTCGAGCTCGGCGGCTCGGACCCATTCATCGTGCTGGCCGACGCCGACCTTAACGCGGCCGCTGCCGTCGCGTGCCGCGCACGCAACCAGAACAACGGGCAGAGCTGCATCGCGGCCAAGCGGTTCATCGTCGAGGAGGCTGTGGCGGATGAGTTCGAGCAGCGGTTTGCTGCCGCGGTGGCCGCCCTCAAGGTCGGCGACCCGATGGATCGAGGCAACCAGGTCGGACCGCTCGCCCGCGGTGACCTGGTCGACGACCTCGAGCGGCAGGTCGGTGAGTCGCTGCGCCTCGGAGCGCGGGCGCTCACGGGTGGGAAGCGGATCAAGGGCGATGGCTATTTCTTCGAGCCCACCGTGCTCACCAACGTGAGGCCGGGCATGCCTGCCTACCACGAGGAGACCTTCGGCCCAGTGGCCGCGGTGATCCGGGTCAAGGATGCGGAGGACGCGCTCCGGGTCGCCAACGACTCGGAGTTCGGGCTTGGCTCAAGCATCTGGACCGCGGACGTCGCGCGGGCGCAGAAGCTGGCCGAGCGGGTCGAGGCGGGACAGGTCTTCGTCAACGGCATGGTGGCCTCCGATGCGAGGCTTCCGTTCGGCGGCGTCAAGAGGTCCGGCTATGGACGCGAGCTATCCGCTTACGGGATCAAGGAGTTCACCAACATCCAGACGATCTGGGTCGGGCCGGTCAAGTCCGACGGCGCCAAGGCCGCCCCTCCCCCTCGCTCGGAGTAGCGGTCCAGGAGTCGCGGCGCGCTCCGGCCAGCCCCGGCCGTCAGGACTGCGGCGCACCCAGCGGCTGAGCGGACAGCGGGGTCACCGGGACGCCGGGCATTTTCTTGCTCTTGAGGAAGTTCCGCGCCAGCACCGAGTAGCTCTCGCGCAGGGCCAGCTCAGGGTCCAGCCCGAGGCTTCGCGCCATCTCCGGCAGGACGGCCGCCGGACCCTCGAGCTCGACGAACCAACCGAACTCCAGGACGTCGAGCGTGGCCGCGACGCCGTCGAGCATCCACATCGCGCGGCGCTTGGGATAGGACCATGCAACCTGGAAGCCGAGCTGGGTCAGCAGGTCCAGGGTCGCATGGGCGTCCGACACCGCGATCTCGGTCTCCTCACGGATCTTGACCCGGCCCTCGAACCGGGCGGGACCTTTGGCGGTCAGGTAGCCCCGCGGGCCGCCGTCCAGCACCCGCAGGCGCAGCGTGGTCTGGCGAGTCGACTTGCCCGGCCCGTTGAGGCGGTAGTTCTCTTCGCGGTAGCTCCCCTCGAGATGAGCGCCCCGCTGCCGCAACATCGTGCGGAGCCTGGCGTGGTCGCGAGGGCCGGAGACGCGGAACTTGAGCTCGGACTCGACGCTGCGGTCACGCAGAGGGCGACGCGTTCGAGGCCGGGCCATCGGTGCAGGGAGGGTAACGCTTATGGCGTTGTCGGTTTCGTGATCTGGTATAGGGAGCTGACCACCGCAGTGCATTCATCCTCGACGTAGTCGAGACCTGCGGCCTGCGCGATGCGTCTGGCCTCGTCCGATCGGATGTTCAGCTGCAGCCACAACGCTGCCGCGCCCACCGCCACCGCCTGCCGGGCGATCTCGGGCGCATCGGCGGCCGGCCTGAACACGTCCACGAGGTCGATCTTTTCGGGCACCTCCAGCAAGGAGCGGTAAACGCGCTCGCCGAACAGCTCCTCGGCAAACGGGTTGATCGGGATGACGCGGAAGCCGCGGCGCTGCAGTCCCAACGGCACCGACCCCCCGGCTTTGTCCGGGTCCCGTGATGCGCCGACCACGGCGATCGTCCTGCTCCTTTCAAGCACCTCGTGCGAGCTCAGTCCCACGTCAACCCCAAGCGCACCAGGCGCTCGGTTATTCCTCGACGACCGGACTAGGCGGCTTCGGTCTTGGCCGCCGACGCGGGCTCGAGCGCGAACCCGAGCACCTCTTCGACCCGGCTGGCGAGGTGGAACGCCATCGACTCGCGCACGCTTTGCGGCACGTCGTCGAGGTCCTTCTCGTTGCGCTTCGGGAGGATGACCTCTTTCAGCCCCATGCGATGAGCGGCCAGCACCTTCTGCTTGACGCCGCCGATCGGCAGCACCAGGCCCTGCAGCGTCACCTCGCCGGTCATGCCGACCGTGCTGCGCACGGGCCGTCCGGTGAGTAGGCTCACGATCGCGGTGGTCATCGTGACGCCGGCAGACGGGCCGTCCTTGGGCACGGCGCCCTCGGGCACGTGGATGTGGAATGACTTGTTGGCGTCGTTGTCATCGATGTTCAGCTCGTGCGCGTGTGAGCGGACGAAGGACAGCGCGATCTGCGCGGATTCCTTCATCACGTCGCCGAGCTGCCCGGTCAGGATGAGCGAGCTGCCGTGACCGTTGCCGGCGGTCGCTGTCGCTTCAACGAAAAGCACGTCGCCACCTGTGCCGGTCACGGCCAGGCCCGTGGCGACACCCGCCACAGCGGTGCGCTCCGCGACCTCGTTGTCGAACTTCGGCTTGCCCAGGAACTCCCGGACGCGATCGGGGGTGATGGCCACTGGCGGGGCGAGCTCGGCCTTGGCGATCTTGGTCGCCACCTTGCGCGTGATCTTGCCCAGCTCTCGCTCGAGGTTGCGCACGCCCGCCTCGCGGGTGTGGTCGGTGATGACCTTCATGATCGCGTCGTCGGACACGGTGACCTCTTCGGGCTTCAGCCCGACCTGCTTCACCTGGCGGGGCAGCAGGTGGTCGCGCGCGATGGCGACCTTCTCCTCCTCGGTGTAGCCGTCGAGGCGGATCAGCTCCATGCGGTCGAGCAGCGGTGCGGGGATCGTCTCCGCCACGTTGGCCGTCGGGATGAACAGCACCTCGGAGAGGTCGAGGTCGACCTCGAGGTAGTGGTCTCGGAAGGTGTGGTTCTGCGCGGGGTCGAGCACCTCGAGCAGGGCCGCCGACGGGTCGCCGCGCCAATCGCTGCCGACCTTGTCGATCTCGTCCAGCATGATCACCGGGTTTTTGGTCCCGGCATCCTTCAGGGCGCGCACGATGCGGCCCGGCAGGGCGCCGACGTAGGTGCGCCGGTGGCCGCGGATGTCGGCCTCGTCACGGATGCCGCCCAGCGACACGCGCGTGAACTTGCGCCCCAGCGCCCTGGCGACCGACTCGCCCAGCGAGGTCTTGCCTACTCCCGGGGGACCGACCAGCGTGATGATCGCGCCGGAGCCGCGTCCGCCGAGCACTCCAAGCCCACGCTCGCTGCGAAGCTTGCGCACTGCGAGGAACTCGATGATGCGGTCCTTGACGTCGGCGAGCCCGGTGTGGTCTTCGTCGAGGATGCGGCGCGCCTCGCCCAGGTCGAAGTTGTCCTCCGAGCGTACGTTCCAGGGGATGTCAAGCATCCAGTCCAGATAGGTGCGGATCCAGCCGTACTCGGGGTTCTGCTCGCTGGTGCGCTCCAGGCGGTCGAGCTCCCGGTTGACCTCGGTGAGCACGGTTTCGGGCATGACGGCCTTGGCCACCCTCTCGCGGTAGGTGGACACCACGTCGCTCTGCCCTTCGTTGAGCTGCTTCTTGATCGCCTCGAGCTGCTGGCGGAGCAGGAACTCGCGCTGGGTCTTCTCCATCCCTTCGGCGACGTCGGAGCGGATCTTCTCCTTGAGCGAGGCATCGGCGAGGATGCCCTTCGTCCAGGCGATCAGCCGCGTCAGGCGCTGCTCCAGGTCGACCGTCTCGAGGACCTCGAGCTTCTGCTCGAGCGAGAGGTCGGGCGAGTAGCCGGCCAGGTCGGCCAGGTGGCCGGGGGTCTTGGCGGCGCGAAGGAACTGGACGACCTGCGGGACGCCGCGCGACTCGACCAGGTTCTCGAGCAGGGCGCGATACTCGCGCGAGAGCTCCACCGACGCTTCCGTGGGCGGCTCGGGGTCCAAGACGGGGTCGGCCTTGACCCACAGCGCGCCGCCGATGTCGGCCTGGCCACTGCCCAGCCGAGCGCGGTACTCGCCCCGGATGATGAACGCCTCGGCGCCGGTCGGCAGGTCCGCGGACTCACCCAGGCGGCCGACGGTGCCGATGGCTCCGAACTTGCCCTCGACTCGGGGCACCAGGAGGATCAGCCGGCTGCCCTGTCGGGCGGCCTCGATGGCGGCTTTCTGGTCATCGCCCTCGACAGCGAGGGTGACGGTCATGTGGGGGAGGACGACGACGTCGTCCATCGGAAGGACGGGCAGGAGCTCTGATTTTGGTGTTGCCATCTGTATGGAGAACGTTTACCCAGGCTGGGCGATTCCCAATCCTGGGATGCGTCGGCCGAATCAGACCCGGGCGCTGTTCCCCGAAGCGGCTCCCCGGCGGGAGATCGCGTCGATCGTCACGGCGGCCAGTAGCACCAGGCCGGTGACGATGAAGATCCTCTGGACGTCGAGGCCCTGGAGGTACATGCCGTTGTAGATCCCCCCGATCACCAGGCCGCCCAGGACCCCGTGCATCGCCTTGCCTCGGCCCCCGAACAAGCTCGTCCCACCGATCACAGCGGCGGCGACCGCGAACAGGACGAGCTGGCCGCCCTGGACGTTGTTCGACATTCCGCCGATGTATGAGGCGTACAGGAGGCCGCCGATCCCGGCCGTGAAACCGCACAGCGCGAAAGCGACGGTTCGGATCGTGGCCAGGTTGATGCCTGCGCGGCGCGCAGCTTCCGGGTTGCCCCCGACGGCGTAGACGTAGCGACCGTATTTGGTCTTCCCCAGCAGAACGGTCCAGGCGGCGAGCACGGCCAGCACGATCGGCACGACCCAGGGCACGCCTTCCAGCGTGCCGAGGTTGGCCCGGTTGATGTTGCAGATGGCGACCACCGTGATGCCTGCGGCCGCGATCACAGCGATCTTGATCACGGTGAGGCTCATGGGCGGGGCAACCAGGCCGCTGCGGCGGCGCCGGCTGTCGGCCATCCAGAAGAGCGCGCCGAGCCCGATCACGATCACCGCCATCCCGATCCAGCTGAGGGTGGGGTCGATGGTGCCCGCCATCAGGTCGTAGAGCACTTTGACGCTGTCGCTCTGCGCCCCAAGGTTCGGAAAACCGGAGAACGGCCCGAGCAAAAGGAGGATCAGCATCACACCGTTGAAGATCAGGTAACCGGCGAGGGTGACGATGAAGGAAGGGATGCCCAGGCGGGTGATGATCGTTCCCTGCACGGCGCCGACGGCCGCGCAGAAGGCGAGAGCCGCCGCGATGGCCGCCCACCATGGCCAGTTGGTGGTCACCGGCTGCACGAGCTGGACCGCAATGACGCCGCCGCAGGCTCCGACGTAACCGATCGAGAGGTCGATCTCGCCCAGCAGGAGGGCGAAGGTCTCGGCCATGGCTAGGACCATGAAGACCGCGCTCTGCTGGAAGAGGTTGACGAGGTTGCCCGCCGAGAGGAACACGTGGTTGGGGCTGATCGCCTGGAACACGACCATGATCGCGACCAGGCCGACCACCACCGGCAACATGCCGCTCTGCCCCGCCCTGGCCCGCGCGACCCAGGCGCGAGCGTACTGGCCGAGCGACTGCGCGAACAGCTCAGGCGGAACGTCGGTCTTCACCGCCTCCACCGCGGCTGTCGGGTCGGGCGGGAGGTCCGGTGCCTCAGCTCGCGCCACTGTTCTTCGCCTCCTTGGCAGTCCGGCTCAGCTTGCCGGTCGTCATGTACTCGACTACGTCCTGGCGGTCGAACGCGGTCACGTTGTCCTGCACCACCATGCGCCCGAGATAGAGCACCGCGATCCGGTCCGCCACCTCGAACACGTCGTTGAGGTTGTGCGAGATGACCATGACTGCGAGGCCCTGGTCGCGCAGGCGGCGCACCAGGTCGAGGACCATCTTGGTCTGGTTGACGCCCAGGGCGGCCGTCGGCTCATCGAGCATGACGAGCTTTGAGTTCCACATCACGGCTTTTGCCACCGCCACGGATTGGCGCTGCCCGCCGGAGAGCGAAGCGACAGGCTGTCGGATCGAACGCACGGTGGTGACCCGCAGGTCCGCGAGCGTCTTGGCCGCCGCGCGCTCCATCGAGTCCTCGTCCAGGAGCCCGTTTCGCAAACGCTCCCGGCCGAGGAACATGTTTTGGACGATGTCAAGGTTGTCGGCCAGGGCGAGGTCCTGGTAGACGGTCTCGATGCCCAGCCGGGACGCGTCCCTGGCGGTGCGGATGTGCACCGGCTGGCCCTCCCAGAAGATCTGCCCGTGGTCCAGCTGGTAGACGCCCGAGATGCACTTGGTGAGGACGGATTTGCCGGCGCCGTTGTCGCCGCAAAGCGCTGTGACGACACCGGAGGGCAGGTCCAGGTCTACCCCGTAGAGGGCCTGGACCGGGCCGAAGTGCTTGTCCAGGCCGCGCACCTTGAGCAGCGGCTCGATGGCGGCGGGCGAGTCTGCCATCGGGTGCGCCACTCAGTACATTCTGCGCTTAGGGAAGTTGATGCCGCCGCGCACTTCGCACGGCGGCATCGGAATGACTTCCTAGGAGATGCCGGCGGCGGTGCAGACGGCTGCTGTCACGGCCTGGCAGAGAGTGGTCTTGTCGACGAAGTTGTCCTTGATCACGGTCGTGGCCATGTTGGCCGAGGTGACCCAGACCGGCGTCAGCAGCGAAGCGGGCTGCTGGGTGCCGGTGACGCCTGACGGAGGCGTCGTGGTCGAGTTGACGAGCGCGGCCGGCGGGGTCAGCCCTGCGCGCAGGATCGTCGCGAGCGCGACCGCATCCTGGGCCTCGAGGTAGACGGCCTTGTAGACCGAGCCGCACTGGTAGCCGGTGAGGATGTTCTCCATGCCCTGCAGCGTGGCATCCTGCCCGGTGGTCGGGATCGTCTTGGGCTTGACGTTCTTCTGCTTCAAGACCTGGATGACGGCGTTGCCGAGACCGTCGTTCGCCTCGATGGTGGCGTTGATCTCGGGGTGGGCGGTGTACTGCTGCTGGAATATGGTCTGGCCCTTGGTGTTGTCCCATCCGGGAGCAACCTGGTCACCCACGAGGGTGTAGCCCTTGCTGTTGGTCTTGCCGACCGTCTCGGGGGTCGTCGTGTCGCCCCAGACGACCTGGTTGTAACCCTGCGCGAAGGACACCGCGTTGGGGTCCGAGTCCTCGCCGCCGTTGAGCGTGAAGACCTTGGGGTTGGAGACGTTCCATGCGCTGATGCAGTCCATGAAGCCCTGGCCGATCAGCTTGCCGACCTGCACGTTGTCAAAGCTCACGTAGTAGGTGTTGGTGCCGGTGAAGGTGGCTCGGTCGTAGCTGATGAGCTTGACGCCCTTCGATGCCGCGAGCGCCTGGATCTGCGAGCCGACGGTGCTGTTGAGCGGGTCCATCACGAGGACGGTCGCGCCCTGTGTGATGTCAGCCTGGGCCTGCGCAAGCTCGGTCGCTTCGTTGCCCTGGGCGTTGTCGATCTTGAACTGGGAAGAGCTGTATCCGGCCATCGTGAAGGCCTTGGTTAGGTACGGCTGGTCGAAGTTGACGTAGCGGGTCGAC
>DATLUC010000077.1:0-5125 GCA_035533335.1 Candidatus Baltobacterales bacterium | reverse complement strand
CGCCACGCTGGAGGCTTGTGCGGTGGCGCTCAGGGAATCTGGATCGGGCCCCGTGACAGGAGTCTCGGTCGCGAGAACGATCCTGTGATGGGGGCTCCCGAGGGACCTCTGGCTTATAGTGCGGTCAGGCGTTCCCCGTATTCACAGCGCGGAGGCTGATTAATGGCAGTTCGGATCCCAGGTATCAATATCGATGAGTACTACCAGCAGCTCGGGCCGATCGAGCCGCTCATTCGTGACGACCGCGTAACCGAGATCATGGTCAACGGCAGTGACCACGTCTACGTCGAGATGGGCGGGAAGGTGGTTCTGACCAACATCAAGTTCACCGACGAAGACCAGCTTCTCAACGTGATCCAGTTCATCGTCCGCACCGTCGGCCGGCGCATCGACGAGCGCCAGCCACTTTGTGATGCACGCCTCGCGGACGGCTCCCGTGTGAATGCGGTCATTCGGCCGCTGGCTCTGAACGGGCCGTTGCTCACAGTTCGAAAGTTCTCCCGCGATCCGTTCCAGGTCGAGGACCTGATTCGATTCGGCAGCTGCAACGAGGCTGGATTCGGCTTCCTCAAGGCAGCCGTCCTCGCCAAGGCGAACATCATCATCTCCGGAGGCACCGGCACCGGCAAGACGACCTTCTTAAACGTGCTGTCGGGCTTCATCCCGGTCGAGGACCGCATCGTCACCATCGAGGACGCGGCCGAGCTGCAGCTCCACCAGGAGCACGTCTGCCGTCTTGAGACGCGCCCCAAGGACATCAACGGCGAGGGAGAGGTCACCATTCAGCGCCTCGTCATCAACGCCCTGCGCATGCGTCCCGAGCGCATCGTCGTCGGCGAGTGCCGCTCAGGCGAGGCCCTCGACATGCTTCAGGCGATGAACACCGGCCACGACGGTTCGATGACGACCCTTCACGCCAACAGCCCGCGTGACGCGCTTGCCCGCCTCGAGACGCTGGTCCTGATGGCCGGCGTCGACCTCCCGATCAGGGCCATCCGCCAGCAGGTGGCCGGCGCCATCAACCTCATCTGCCAGCTCAACAGGCTGCGCGACGGCTCCCGTAAGGTGACCGCGATCACGGAGATCGTGGGCATGGAGCAGGACATCATCACGATGCAGGACATATTCCTGCTCGAGCAAAAGGGCGCCACCCCGGACGGCAAGGTGATCGCGGAGTTCAAGCCCACGGGCCTGCGGCCGAAGATCCTCGACCGGATGTTCGCCCAGGGCATTCCGCTGCCCAAGGAGATCACCTCCCTGTTCCCGCCGCCCCAGGCCTACCAGGCCCCGACACGCTAGCGATCGCCCGGTCCCGTTAAGTCGCCCGTTCGGGCGCGACGCTTATATACTCAGGTCGTGAGGGTCGTCCTGCACGACCGTACCAACGGTTTGGGGCAGGAGGTGCGCGACAACGCGCATCTGAAGCTGAACCGCCTCGCGCGCCACTTCGGCAAGGTGGCCGACGCGGAGATCGACTTCACGGAAGAGCGTAAGCGCAGCGGGCTGGCGACCACCGTCTGCCGCATCAACGTCCACCTCGACGGCCGCCGCACGCCGGTGCTGTCCGCCCACGAAAGGGGCGCCGACCCGCAGTCTGCCCTGGACCTCGCGCTGGACAAGATCGACCGGCAGGTCGTCAAGCACAAAGAGAAGGTCACGCACCGCAAGAAGCCCGTTTCCGCGGTCCGGGTGCCGGCGCCCGACGGCGAGGACGACGTGCGATCGGGCGAGCCCGAGCGGGTGCGGATGAAGGTCCGGCCGATGACTGTCAGCGACGCGGTGTCGAAGCTGGAGTCGGGCAGCCAGGGTTTCCTGGTCTTCCTCGACGAGGCGTCGGGGGTGGTCCAGATCGCGGTCAAGCGCACTGACGGCTCTGTAGCCGTGATCGAGCCAGTCGTAACCTAACAGCGGAGTGCTGACCCTCAGCCGGTTGCTGGACCCGAACGAGCGGGAGATCAAACGCCACCTCGTGGTGGCGAATGCGATCAACGCGCTGGAACCCGAGCTCATGGCTCTCGACGACGCCGGCATTCGCGCGTTCTCCGATGGGCTGCGCGAGAAAGCGAAAGAAGGCCACGACCTCGACGAGCTCCTCATCGAGGCGTTCGCGCTGTGCCGCGAGGCCAGCCGTCGCACGATCGGACTGAGACATTTCGACGCCCAGATGGTGGGCGGCATCGTCCTGCACCAGGGAAAGATCGCGGAGATGAAGACCGGTGAAGGCAAAACGCTGGTGGCGAGCCTGTCCCTTTATCTGAACGCGCTGGCAGGCAAAGGCGTCCACCTGGTCACGGTCAACGATTACCTCGCGCGACGCGACGCGGGCTGGATGGGGCCGATCTACAACCTGCTTGGCTTGTCAGTCGGTATCAACGTGGGGACGGCGGGGACCTTCGTCTACGACCCGGAGTTCCTCGACGAGACCCATCCCGACTCGCGCCTGCAGCACCTGCGGCCGGCGACCAAGCACGAGGCGTACGCGGCGGACATCACGTACGCGACGAACTCAGAGCTGGCATTCGACTACCTGCGCGACAACATGGCGCACGACCTCTCACAGTGCAGCCAGCGCACGCTCAACTACGCGATCGTCGACGAGGTCGACTCCATCCTCATCGACGAGGCGCGCACGCCGCACATCATCTCCGGCCAGTCGGAGGAGTCCACCGAGAAGTACTACGAGTTCGCGCGATGGGCATCGCGGCTCAACGAGGAGGAGGACTACGAGGTCGACCTCAAGCACAAGTCGGCGTCGCTGACCGAGGCCGGCATCGCGAAGATGGAGCGCTGGACCGGAATCCGCAACATCTACGACCTCGAGAACGTCATCGAGGCTCATCAGATCAACCAGGCGCTCAAAGCGAAATCGCTTTTCAAGCGCGACCAGGAATATCTGGTGAAAGACGGCGAGGTGATCATCGTGGACGAGTTCACCGGACGCACCATGCCCGGCAGGCGATGGTCCGACGGGCTGCACCAGGCGGTGGAGGCCAAGGAAGGCGTGAAGGTGCAGCAGGAGCAGAAGACCATCGCCACGATCACGGTCCAGAACTATTTCCGCCAGTACGAAAAGCTCGCCGGGATGACCGGCACCGCGCTCACCGAGGCGGAGGAGTTTCACAAGATCTACGGCCTCGACGTGGTGGTGATTCCGACGCATCGCAACATGGTCCGCACCGACAGCCCAGACGTCATCTACAAGACGGAGAAGTCCAAGTTCGAGGCCGTGATCGACGAGATCGTCGAGCTGAACACGCTCGGTCGTCCGGTGCTGGTCGGCACCGTGTCGGTCGAGAAGTCGGAGCGACTGGCCAAGATGCTGGAGCGTCGAGGCGTCAAGCACAACGTGCTCAACGCCAAGCAGCACGAGCGCGAGGCGTCGGTCGTAGCGGAGGCCGGCCAGGCCAAGGGGGTGACGATTGCCACCAACATGGCCGGTCGAGGCACCGACATCGTGCTTGGCCCCGGGGTGAAGGATCTGGGTGGTCTGCACATCATCGGCACGGAGCGGCATGAGAGCCGTCGCATCGACAACCAGCTGCGAGGACGTGCGGGACGCCAGGGCGACCCAGGCTCGAGCCGCTTTTTCATCTCGCTCGAAGATGACCTGATGAAGATCTTCGGTCCTGCCGCCGACCGCATCGGCCGGCTGATGGACAGCCTGGAGGTGGAGCCGATCGAGCACCCGTGGGTCGCACGCTCCATCGCGAGCGCGCAGAAGAAGGTCGAGGGCATGCACTTCGATGCCCGCAAGCACGTGGTCGAGTACGACGACGTGATGAACAAGCAGCGGCAGATCGTGTACGAGGAGAGGCGAAAGGTCCTCGAGGGAGCCGACGGGCGAGGCAACATCCTCGGCTATTCGCGCGACATCATCACCAAGGGCGTCGAGCAGCATTGCCAGAGCCGCCACCCGGAGAACTGGGACATCGAAGGCCTGGTCAAGTACCTCTCCGCCTACCTGCCGATCGAACCGGGGTCGCAGATCCCCGACGAAGCGATGCGGAACGGTCCTGAGGGCCTCATCGAGCATCTCAGCGCCGCCGCCTCGGACGCCTACGACCGCAAGGTCGAGGAGGTGGGCGCCGACCTCATGCCGCTGGTCGAACGCGACGTGATGCTGCGCACGATCGACTGGCAGTGGATGGAGTACCTGACGCAGATGGAGCATTTCCGTGAAGGCATCGGCCTGCGTGCGTACGGCCAGCGGGACCCGCTCGTGGAGTACAAGAACGAAGCCTTCGAGATGTTCAACGAGCTTCGGGAGCGCATCCAGGCGTCGATCGTGGCGCGCATCTTCCGTGTGCAGGTGCAGCGCAACGCGCCGCCGCCGCCGCCGGCGCCGATCGTGCGCCAGGTCATGGAGAGCGGGCCCGGTGAACCCGACGGCGCCAACGGCGCGGGTCGCAAGGCCGCCCCCAAGCAGCGCTTGGCGGTGCCCGCAGGCGCCGTCCCACCGGAGGCCCAGGCTAAGATCGGTCGCAACGATCCGTGCTGGTGCGGGTCAGGCAAGAAGTACAAGAGGTGCCATGGAAGATAGCCGGGGGATCAGGATCCCCCCACTGACCCCCCTCTCCCAGCCGCATTTGGCGGGGAGCCAAGAGAGTGGAGTCGTGGCCCAGGCAAGCTGGGCCACCCCTGCCATACGGTGAATTGTTGGAGAAATAAATGGACGCTGAACTCGAACCCAAAGAGCTTTTGCAACGGATCCTCCAGCTGAAGGAGCACCTTTGACCTACCCGCGAAAGCCAAGCGGGCGGACGAACTAGACGCGCAGCTGACCCAGCCCGGGGTCTGGGACGACCCCCACAGCGCCGGTCAGATGGCGCGTGAGGCGGCAGAGCATCGCCAGCTGCTGGGGACCTGGGAACGTCTCGAGAAGAGGGCACGCGACCTGATCGAGCTGGACGAGCTTGCTTCGGGTGACCGCGAGCTGCAGGGCCAGGTCGCCGAAGAGCGAGCGTCGATCGCCGCCGAGCTTCGATCGCGCGAGCTCGACCTGCTGTTCACCGACCCGTTCGCGACCCACAACGCGGTGATCACGATCTCGGTCGGGCAGGGAGGGGTGGAAGCGCAGGACTGGGTCGAGATGCTCATGCGCATGTACCTCAAGTGGGCCGAGCGA
>DATLUC010000076.1:0-5292 GCA_035533335.1 Candidatus Baltobacterales bacterium | reverse complement strand
CGCCCACAGCGCGACCAGGATCCCGAAGGGGTAGTCCCAGGCGTAGACCGCGGCCAGGTAAAGGATCGCCAGGCTGATCCACAGGCTCGAGTAGCAGTTGCGGCGGGTCTTCAAATCGAAGCTCGTGATCGCGACCAGCAGGATCGCGAAGTTGGCCTGTGGCAGCTGGCCGCCGAACAGCGCCAGGGCCGAATCGGAGATGACGTAGAAGAGCGCGGCGAAGACCAAGCAGGCGAGGAGCGCCTGGCGCCAAAAGCCGCGCTTGCCCCCCCGCTCGCGGTAGCTCACGACATGTCCGACCCCGGCCGCGACCAGCCCGAGGGCCGGCACCACGTAGTCCTGCCCGTAGAGGACGATCCCCAGCACGGCGACCGCGAACCCGGAGAAGACGAACGCCCGGCCTTCCAGCGAGTTCTCGACCGGCGAGGCCGGGAGCCTGAGCCGGGGAAGCTTCACAGCGGCCACGCCGTCCCGACGCGCGTCAGCGGCACGTCGACCTCGAGCTCCGCGTCCCCCACCACCCAGGCCCGCGCCCTGCCGCCGCGGCTCCTCACCGTCTCCAGGGCCTCGACCAGGCGCTGGTCCGAGGCTCCCGTGACGGCCACGGCGTCGCTCACCGCGGGCGGGTCGAGCTCGTCTTCATCGGGCTCGCTCGGGTATCGGGCCAGCCACTCGAGCAATGCCCACAAGGAACGCGCGTCGGCGGGCAGGCTCGGCTCGAGGCCGGGCGCCCACAGGAGCACTCGCCCCCCCTCCCGGATGCAGTCCCAGGCTTCGGAGGCGGCGATCCGCGCCACCTGGTCGGCGATGTCCGCATCAGGGGGCGAGGGGTCGCAGAAGATGCCCAGGGTCTGCGCGCCGGGCGGCTCGTACTCGCGCACCACGAGCTCGCCGTGGCGCGCGCTCGAGCGCCAATGGATTCTCCTCAGCGCGTCGCCGGGCCGGTATTCCCGGACGCCGAACAGCTCGGTCCCGGAGCCCGCGCGAGGCGCGGCGACGCTGGCCTCGAGCTCGCGAGTCTGCGGCTGGGATACCAGCGAGGTGAAGCGCGGGAGCACCAGCGCGACTTCGATATCTTCGCAAGCACGCCGGCTGCGGAACAGGCCGAGAGGATCGCTGGAGACGATCTCCCACGAGGTCGCGTCGACGGGCCCTCGCCGCAGCTCGCGCACGACCTGCAAGCGCCGCCAGCCCGAGCGCGGCACCACCCCGGTCCCCACGGTGATCTCCCTCGGCCCGATCCGCCCCCTCAGCCAGGCCGGCCCGCGCGCCGCGCCGCTGGTATCGAGCCCGACTTCGATCTCGAACCCATCGCCCTCGAAGACCGGCGCGGGCAGCGGCCCGCTGCGCAGAAGATGGTCGGCGATCTCCTCGACGGGCGAGCCCGCAGCCGGCCGGTTGGCCACGACCATCAGGTGCAGGGTGAGCCCGGAGCGGTTCCAGGCCGCGTACACGCCGGCCACCGCCGCGAAAGCGAAGACCCATGCCGCCAGCAGGAACAGCCAGGGGACCTCGGAGGTCGCCGCGTACCACTCGAGCACCGAGCCGAGGGCGAGCGCGCCCAAAAACCTCCAGGTCGGTCTCAGGTAGCTCTCCTAGTGCTGTCGCAGCGGCGGCAGCGGCAGCGACGTCACCACCTCGGACACCATGTCCGCGGCCTTCGCATGACCGCGCATGCCGAGGCGGTGCGCGAGCACGGGCAGGGCGAGCAGCTTGACGTCGTCCGGCAGGACGAAATCCCGACCTTCGAAGAGTGCCCACGCCTGCGCCGCGCGCTGGAGGTACACGGCCGAGCGCATGCTCGCCGGCAGCAGCACGTCGGGCCGAGCGCGAATCGCCTCCAGCAAAGACACGATGTAGGTCCGGATCGCAGGCGCCGCCACCACGCGCAGGCACGCCTCCTGGAGCTCGATGACCTCGTGGATTTCGACCACTGCGCCGAGCTCCGCGATGGGGTCGCCATGCTCCCTGCGTGCCAGGACCTCCATCGCCTCCGCGTGGGTGGGCGGGCCCATCTCCGCGGCCAGGATGAAGCGGTCGAGCTGGGACTCGGGCAGCGGGTAGGTGCCGTGGAATTCGGCCGGGTTCTGCGTGCCGATCACGAAGAATGGACGCTCCAGCGTCCTGGTCTGGCCTTCGACTGTGACCTGCCCCTCCCCCATCGCCTCGAGCAGCGCGGACTGCGTTCGCGGGGTGGCTCGATTGACTTCGTCCGCCAGCACGACGTTGGCGAAGATCGGGCCGGGGAGGAAGTGAAAGCTCAGGTCCTTCTGGTTGAAGACGCTCGACCCCGTGATGTCGGACGGAAGCAGGTCGGGCGTGCACTGGAGGCGGCGGAACGTCCCGCCCACCGAGGTCGCCAGTGCTCGCGCGAGCATGGTCTTGCCGGTGCCGGGGAGGTCCTGCAGCAGGACGTGGCCGCCTGCCACCAGACCCGCCGTCGCGAGCCGCACGACCTTGTCCTTGCCGACGATGATGCGGTGCACGTTCTGCTCGATCTGAGAGAGCAGCTCGGCGGCGCGGCGTGGTTCGAGGGCGGGTTCCTGCGTGGCGGCCACGGGAGCCAGTCTAGAGAGCCCAGGCATGGCTGGCCGACTTTACCCTGGCGGCCGTTCCAGTCGTTGTTTCAGGTGTTTCGAAGTAACGCGACGGACCAGGGCCCGACCGGCGAACAAGCTGCAGGTGCCCGCAGGCTCAGAGTGAACCCGCCTTTGCCAGCCACTCGCTGTCGAACGTCAGATCCGTCCTTGCACCGATGAGGTCGAAGTCCCGATCGTAATGAAGGATTCCAAGCTGGTGACGATCGGCAATGGCCGCTTGCAGAATGTCGACAGGCGGCACGCGATGGTGTCCGACCCGTGCCAGCTGCCGTTGCGCGTCGACTGCGTGACGCTCGACCACGTCATCGATGGCAGCCCACGGTAGGGCCAGCAATTCGGTGATGAGATCACGGTGATCCCGGGCCGATTGCGCGGAGTAGCCGACCTCCAGCACGAACGGCAGGCAAGCCACAATCTGTCCCGACTCGATGGCTGCGGCCACCTCATCAATGCGGGATTTGCGCAATTGCCGCAGGCCGAGCCTGGCCCAGGCCGAATTGTCGATCAGAAAGGAACCGGTCAGGTGCGCGCCCAACCTGTTCGGCGCACTTCCTCCGCGGCTTTAGTATCGGTTGGGAGCCGGCGACTTCGAACGCGAGCGGCCAGGCGCTGGCGCAAACCAAGTTGTGCTCCGCGCATCGCCCGCAGACGCTCCAACTTCTCTTGAGCGCCCAAGATGACGAGCTCCGTCAGTTCGACGCGATCCGAACCGAGTTCACGCCGAAGGTTATCGAGTGCGGCTTGGACGGGCGCCGTCTCGGTGATTGCGTGGCGACGGCGACTAGTTGGCATGACTAATCAAGTGTAGCACCAGTGTGACACCGGTAGCCACGGGCCTAAATCGGCGGGAACTCTCCGCAGGGCGAAACGTAACAAACGCAACAAGACTTGTTACCTGGTGGGCCGTGGTTCCGTGACGCGAACCAACTAACAGTCGTCGGTCGGTCGGTCGAACTCAGACCGGTCACGCCGGTCCCCCGACTGCGTAATCTCCAGTCGTGCTGAATCTGGTCAGCAACACGCGGCAGCTGCGTGAGCCGGATAGGTTGCGTTGATCATTTAAGCTGGACGCCATGCAGCAACCTACTAGGTTGAGTTGTAGAATTAGGTTGCCATCACATGAGCAACCTACCTAGGCGCACGTCGAGATCGGCGCGGGGACGACCCACGCGGGAAGCGGTCCACGCAAGACTCGCCTTCATGGTCGAAGAACTGAAGACCCGACTCGGCGGGTTGCCGTCTCCGGACGAGGCCGAGGGCATTTGGACTGACATCTGGTACCACGAGGCTCACAGCTCAACTGCCCTGGAGGGCAACACCCTGGTGCTGCGAGAGGTTGAAGTACTTCTCCGCGAAGGCAAGGCCGTAGGCAGCAAGGAGCTCAAGGACTATCTGGAGGTCAGCGGCTATGCGGCTGCCGCTCAATGGGTGTACAGCCAAGCGCTGAGCTCCGGCCCGTGGACTAGCCGCAAGTTGCTCACTCTGACCGAGGTTCGACACGTCCACCGGCTGGCGATGACGCCGGTCTGGGAGGTAGCGCCGCACCCGAATGCCTCCGAGGATGAAGGTCCGGGCAACTGGCGCCGGCATGACATCGTTGACTTCAAGCACGGAATGAAACCGCCGAACCACCCAGAGGTTCCGGCACTGATGCGCGACTGGGTCGATGGCGTCGCGAGCTTGCCTCGCGAGTCGTTGCCCGTCGCACAGACGCTCGCTGCGGGGCATGCCGCGTTGGAACGCATCCACCCGTTCATCGACGGCAACGGCCGGATCGGTCGACTGCTGATGAATCTCCTGCTAGTTCGGCTTGGCTATCCGCCTGCGATCATCCAAAAACGCCTTCGCGATCGGTACCTCGATGCACTAGACCGCGCCGACCGCGGCGATCCTGGACCACTGGGCGAGATCATCGCTCGTGCGATTCTCGACAACCTCAGCCGCTTCGTCCTGCCTGCAGTGGCAGGGCCTGCCAAGCTCGTTCCACTCGAGTCGCTGGCTAGCAAGGATCTGTCGGTCGTCGCTCTCCGGAACGCCGCACAACGCTCACGCCTGAAGGCGCTTCGCGCAGAGGACGGTTTTTGGCGAAGCAGCCGACAGTGGGTCGACGAATACCGACGAGATCGCTATGCAACGCTGCGCCTGCCACGCAAACGAGGCGCATCCACGGAGAAGGAATCGCAGTGAGAGTCTCCACCTAAATTCGGATTACGAGAGCATCGGCAAGCAACTGGTCGTGGAGGGGCCGCGCTGCGCAATATTCGGAGAGTCACCCCTCACCGCCTTCGGTTCGCGTTATGGAAAGCCCGCGGAATTGGTGGTGGGCCGGGGTACCGTAACGCGAACCGGATCGACATCACGGTTCTGGCCAAGCCGTTCGGCCTAGCCGTACGCTAAGTACGAAGCGTACAATTCACGCATGATCCCCGTGAGCGAGGCCCGAGAGCAACTGGCCGACCTGGTGAACCGTGTGGCGTACCGTCGAGAACGCATCACACTTGGTCGGCGCGGTAAGAAGATCGCGGCCATCGTATCGGCGGAGGACCTCGACCTTCTCGAGGCTCTCGAAGACGCCGCCGACCTGCGGCTCATCGCCGAGGCGTTGGCCGATCCCACCAATGCGCAGCCACCCATTCCCTGGGCCGTCATCGAGGCCGAGTTAGCGAAGCGTGACTGAGAGCCGGACTTACGA
>DATLUC010000075.1:0-2332 GCA_035533335.1 Candidatus Baltobacterales bacterium | reverse complement strand
GTGGCGATTCGCTCGGTCGCGCGGGCGATGCGCACGAGCGACAGCACCCCCACGACGACCGCGACTATCGCTCCCACGATGACCGCCAGGTACAGGAGCCCGGCGATGAGGAAGATTCCGCCGCTCGCCACGTTCACGCGGCCAGCCTATCAGCCCGAAGCTAATCCGGCTGGTCGGAGGGATCGCCCAGGCGGCGCATCAGCTCTTCGAGCAGCTGGCGCGTTTCCGGGTCCGCCATCAGCCTCTCCTGCATCTGCTCCGCCGAGCGCCGGATGTCGGGGTCTGACATGAGCCGCTCCGACATGGCCTGGAAGCGTGTCGCCATGTCCTTCATCGAGCTCTCCTGCGCCACCTGGAGCAAGATCGGCTGGCTCGCGGCCGCCACCACCGCCTCGGCCTGGGCCCGGATCATCTCGATCCCTTTGCAGCCGAGGCACTCGCCCTTGAGGCCGCAGTGGCAGAGCTGTGGGCGCAGGCGGTCGAGCGCCGCGTGAACGTCTGACATGTCGACCGGTCCGGCCACGATCTGGAAATCTACGCGGGTCTGGATTTGCCCGTATACATGGCCTCGATCCGGTCGCGGTAGTGCTCGGCGATCACCTTGCGCTTGACGTCCAGCTTGAGCGAAAGCTCGCCGGACTCCTCGGTGAAGTCCCGCGGCAGCAGGGCGATGTATTTGATGGTCTCCCAGCTTCCCAGCCCGGCGTTCAGGTGGTCGATGGTCTGCTGGATCGACGCCTCCAACGCCCTTTCGTCGAGGCCCTGCTTGGCGGCGGCATCGCGGTCGGGGACGATGAGCGCGGTCACGTATGGCCTTCCGTCGCCGACGACCACCGCCCGCACCACCAACGGATTGCTCAACAGCGCGTGCTCTAGAGGCAGCGGCGCGATGTACTTTCCGCCGGCGGTCTTGAACAGCGATTTCTTGCGGTCGGTGATCTTGAGGAAACCATCGGCGTCGATCTCTCCGACGTCGCCGGTGTGGATCCAACCGTCCCGGAGCATCTCGGATGTCGCCTCTGGTTGGTCGTGGTATCCGACCATGTTGCCCAGGCCCTTGACGAGGATCTCCCCGTCCTCGGCGATCTTGATCTCGACGCCCGGGAACGGCTTCCCCACCGTGAGGAAGCGGTGCTCGAGCAGCGTGTTGGAGCAGACGCCTGAAGACGTCTCGGTCATGCCCCAACCGTTGAGGATTGGAATGCCGATGGCCCAGAAGAACTCCTCGACCTCCCGCGACAGCGCGGCGCCCCCGCTGACGAAGAAGCGCAGCCGGCCGCCGGTCAGTCGCCTGCGAAGCGGCGCCAGAACGAGCCGGTCCGCCAGCCGGTGCTGAGCCGCCAGCAGCGGCCCGGGTTGGTTCGCGTGGAAGTGTCGGGTGCCGGTCCTAATCGCCCACGAGAACAGGGCGCGCCGCGTCGCGCTCGATTCGCGCACGCGCGCCATCACGATCGCGTACATCTTTTCGTACATGCGCGGGACGCTGCACATCACCGTGGGCTGCACCTCGCCGAGCTCCTGCCCGAGGTGGTCCGCCCCGCGCGAGATCCAGATCTGGCCTCCGTACACGACGGCGAGGAAGATGTCGTTGATCCGCTCGAAGACGTGCGCATACGGAAGAAACGACAGTGTCGAGTCGGCGTCGGTGATCGGGTGCACTTTGACCGTCGCGCGGCCCATGTCCACCAGGTTGCGATGGGCGAGCTCGACGCCCTTGGGGTCGCCGGTGGTGCCTGACGTGTAGACGATCGTGCAGAGGTCGTCGGGCTTGATCCGTCTCAGTCGCGCATCGATATCCGCGGTCCGGACCGGGCCGCGGCTCACCCAGTCGGCAACTTCTTTGTCGAACAGCGCGATCGCCTGCAGCGCGCCGCCTTCCCTGAGCTTGACCGCCATTGCTCCATCTGAGGCGATGGCGAACCGCGCGCCGGAGTCATCAACGATCTTCTGCGCGATGTCGGGTGGAGAGTTGGGATAGATCGGCACGGTGACGGCGCCGATCGACTGGATCCCGAAGTCGCAGTACAGCCACTCGAGCCTGTTCTCGGACAGCAGGATCACGCGATCGCCGGACTCGATGCCGACTTCAAGCAGGGCCGAGGCCACCGACAAGATGTCGTGCTTCATGCCGGCCCAGGTCTCCACGCTCCACGCTTCGCCGACCAGGTGATGAACCATGGCGCGGTCGCCGTACTTGGCCGCCTGCCGGAAGAACACCCCGACCGTGGTGCGGTCGTCGATCGTCTCCGGGTCAACGTCGCTTGTCGAGGCGGGCGAGGTCCTCAGGGACGTGGCGCTATTTGACCGCCTTGATCGTGAGCGTCAACGTGCC
>DATLUC010000074.1:0-6746 GCA_035533335.1 Candidatus Baltobacterales bacterium | reverse complement strand
CTCGGGCGCGTCGATGGAGATCTCGGCGGTCGCGGGGTTCGTCGGCGGCTGGACGCTGTTCCACGACGTCCTCGCGAAGCTGAGCGGCCCGGTGAGCGCGGACACGATCCGCGTCGCGGCCCTCAACGTTGACGTGCCGGTCGGGGACAGCATCAACGGCGGTGGGGTGAAGTTCGCCGGCGCCGGCGCGCTCGACGAGGGCCAGAACACCCGGTCCGCGGCCGTGGTCGGCCAGTGGCAGGCGGTCGACGTCATGAAGACGGTGTATCCGCCGGCTTATGCGACCGGCGCCGCGATCACCGCGCCCTAAAGGGCCGGAGCTTACTTTTCCAGTGCCCGCTGGACGAGCGTGATGTCCATCCAGCGGTCGAACTTGTGGGCCGCGTCGCGGATTGTACCGACCACCTCGAAGCCCGCTTTCGCGTGCAGGGCCAGGCCGGCGCGGTTGTCGGTGGCCACCGTCGCGACGATGGTCCGGTAGCCCAGCCCGCGCGCCTCTTCGATCAGCTTCGCCAGCAGCGCGCGCCCGATGCCCCGGCCCTGGTGCACGGGGTCGACGTAGACCAGGTCCTCGACGATGTCGAAGCCCCTCTGGTTCCACGGGAAAAGACGTGCCCACCCGATCAACCCGGTCTCATCGGTGGCCACGAGCAGCTTGGAACGTTTGCCATGGGCCTCCCACCACTCGGCGGCCTCCTCGGTGTCAAGGGGTTCCGAATCGATGGTCGCGAACGTCTGGTTGACAGCCCAGTTGTAGAGCCCCACGATCGCGCGAAGATCGTCATGAGTCGCGGGTCGCAGCTCAAACGCACTGCTGCTGTTCGGCCGGGCGCGCGCCGCGCCGCCATCCTTGCGAGCGGAGGGCCTGACCTTGGCCATGGAGACCATTATCCGCGCATGGTTCCGGTGCGCGGTCTGGTACGTTCCGCGCGGTGAAACCCCTCATCACGTTGCCGCTCCCGGGCCCCAAGGCCGCCGCCCTGATCGCCCGCGACTCCAAGGCGATGTCTCCCAGCTTCACCCGCTCTTACCCGTTCGTGATGGAGCGCGGCGAGGGCTGCTGGGTCACGGATGTCGACGGCAACCGGTTCCTGGACTTCACGGCTGGGATCGCCGTCGCCTCCACCGGTCACTCCCACCCCCAGGTCGTGGCCGCGGTGGTGGAGCAGGCCAAGCGCTTCCTCCACATGTCCGGCACCGACTTCTATTACCAGTCCGAGATCGAGCTCGCCGAACGCCTGGAGGCCAGGATCCTGCCGGGGACGCCGGCCAAAGTGTTTTTCACCAACTCCGGCGCCGAGGCGATCGAGGGCGCGATGAAGCTCGCACGCTTCACGACCGGCCGGCCGAGCTACATCGCTTTCATCGGTGGGTTCCACGGCCGTACTTTCGGCGCCCTGTCGCTCACCGCCTCCAAGGCGAGCCAGCGCCGCCGCTTTGCGCCGCTGCTGTCGTCGGTCTTTCACGCGCCCTTTCCCAGCGCCTCGCGAGGAATCACAACCGACCAGAGCATTGAACGCATCGAAGAGCTCTTTGCCACCGTGGCACCGCCGGAGAGCGTCGCGGCGGTCTTCGTTGAGCCGATCCAGGGTGAGGGTGGATACCTCGTGCCGCCGAGTGACTTCCTGCCGCGACTTCGCGAGCTCACCAAGAAGCACGGGATCCTCCTGGTCGCCGACGAGGTACAGTCGGGCATGGGCCGCACCGGCAAGCTGCTCGCTATCGAGCATTGGGGGGTCGAGCCCGACATCGTCTGCCTGGCCAAAGGCATCGCGTCGGGCTTGCCGCTGGGCGCTTTCATCGCGCGCGCCGAGCAGATGAGCTGGCCCCCTGGCTCGCACGGAAGCACGTTCGGTGGCAACCCGGTCGCATGCGCCGCGGGTCTCGCCACGCTCGGTCTGATCGAGGGCGGCCTGATGAAGAACGCGACCATGGTCGGGGCGATGATGCAGGACGGCCTGCGTGAGATCGCCATGACACACCAGCACGTCACGGACGTGCGCGGCATGGGACTCATGCTGGCCATAGAGCTCAAGACGTCGGAAAAGGCCGCTCAGTTGGTGCAGTCGGCTTTCGAGAAAGGACTCCTTCTCCTGACGGCGGGCAGCCGGGCGGTCCGTATCAGCCCGCCCCTGGTGCTGAACCCGGAAGAGGCGGCCACCGGCCTGGAGATCATCGCCTCAGCCCTCGATTGACGCGTCGGCGATGGGCTGCATGGCCGTGGCGGCCGCGCGGTCGTCGCCGGGCAGCGGCGTGACGGTCTTGGCTCTCTGGTCGTCGATCACCCTCAGCGTGGCTTGGAGTTGGCCGACGACAGGAGCAAGCGAGACTCGCGCGAGCTTGGCAAAAGCCGGCGCGAACGTCTCGGTCAGGGTTTTCGTCGAGGCAACGTCGCCGGACTGCGCGTAGCCGAACAGCGCAGCGAGCCTCGTCGCCCACAGGTTGTCGAACTCGATCCCGGCGGCAGTCCCGAGTTGCTGGCTGAAAGCTGTGCCGAGCGAGCCGGCGTTGGCCGCCAGCGCCACAGTCGCGGCGGCCTTCTCGGCGCTGTCTCCTCTGACGATGGCGTCGGTCGTCATCGTCGCGAGGTATGCGTGCTCTTCGAGCAGCGCGTTCAGCGACACGCGCCGATCCACCGCGGGAAGCGCCGGGTCTCCCGGAAACTTGTCCGAAAACTTCTGAGCGATTCGCGACGAGAGGGCGTCACCCAGGCGTGCCGACTGCATGAAGGCGACGTGCAGGTCGGGGTAGGTGGAGGCGGGTTTCTGCGCCTCCTGGTCGTCGATGACCGCCTTGTCTTCGAGCACCTGCTGGCTCATCAGCTGGCTGATCGATTCCTGGGGGAGCTGGGTCAGCGAGGTGACGAGCGCGGCGAACTGCGGCACGAAACCGTTGTCCAGGCCTGACATCGCGCCGTTGGACTTGGCCTGGTTGTGGGTGACGATTCCGATCGCGTAGTCGACGAGGTAGCTGTTCTCCGCGCCCCACGATTGCCAGAGCTGCGTGGCCGCCGTGTCACCGAACGCGGAGCTCATCAGGTCGCGCAGGTCGTTGTCGTTGCTGGTGAGCAATGTCGTGTAGCCGGTGTATTCCTCGCTGTGGTTGACGGCAGCCGCGGACTGCTTGGCGACGAGCATCACCTGCTCGCCCAGCAGAAGGTCGAGCTCCGTCCGCAGGTCGGCGGCCTTGGAAGTGGCCGGGTTGCCCGCGCCGCTAGAGGTGCTGGTCCGCGCAGCGGACGACGAGCCGCCCGGGCTCGACGCGTTAGTGCACGAGATCAATGCGAGCGCGAGCGCCAACGCCGCGAGGACCCTCAATCCGTCGCCATCGTAATGGTCGCCTTACGATGGTGCGACCTTGCCCGAGTGGCTGTTGGTGGATGGGTCGAGCTTCATCTTTCGCGCCTTCTACGCGATCCCGCAGACCATGCGAGGCCCCGACGGGACTCTGACCAACGCGGTCCGCGGGTTCATGGACAACCTGGCGCGGCAAATCACCGACCGCCGACCGCGGCGCGTCGCGGTGACGACCGACGAGGACTGGCGACCGGACTGGCGCGTGGAGCTCATCCCCAGCTACAAGGAGCACCGGACCGCCGAGCCGATCCCGCCGGCGCTCATCCCGCAGATGCCGATCATCATGGATTGCCTGGCCGCGGTTGGGCTGGACGCGGTGGGCCTGGAAGGCTACGAAGCGGAGGACATCATCGCCTCGATCGCCTCCAGGGTCAGCCCGCCGATCGAGATCCTGAGTGGCGATCGTGACCTTTTCAGCCTGGTTCGCGGCCGCGACGTGATCGTGCTGTACCCGGAGAAGGGTGGCCTCGCCACAGTCGACGAGGCCGAGATCGAGCGGCGTTACTCGATCCCGGGCCGTGCGTACTCGGACTTTGCGATCCTGCGCGGCGACCCCTCGGACGGCCTGCCGGGGCTCGCCGGGGTCGGGGCCAAAAAGGCCGCGGACCTGGTGCGGCGGTACGGTTCGATCGGCGCGATGCTCGAGGCCGGGATCTTCCGGGCCGCGGACGCCGACTACCTGGAGAAGGCGCAGCGAGTGGTGGCCCCCGTGACCGATCTCAAGATCGAGATGCCGCGCGGTAGGCGCGACCGCTGGCCCGACGATCCCACGCGCGTGCAGGATCTCGGCGCCAGGTACGGAATCGCAAGCTCTTTCGAGCGGCTGATCAATGCGCTGCAGTCCATGCCGGCGCTTACAAACGCCTGATCCTCAGCGCTGATTGATCTGACAACCTGCGGCCAACGTATGTCCGGTCATGACGCTGACTTGGATCAGGTTTCGTCGCCGCCGCTCGAGCCGCTACATGATGTGGGGTCGTGGAAACAGGGCTCTGCGTCACGTGCCGGCATTCCCGCAGGGTTCCGGGGAGCCGGAGCACGTTCTGGATGTGCGAGCGCTCCCTGACGGACCGCTCGTTCCCGCGCTACCCCAAGCTGCCCGTGCTGCGGTGCCGCGGCTTCGAGCCTGACCCGGTCAAGCCGCCGCCGCCCCCTTCATGACCGTCATCGCCTGAACCGCCAAAGGGTCGATCATTGGCCGGGCGCCCACCCGGCCCTGCGCATTTGCAACGAGATCGGCCTCGGGCGTGTTTAGGAGACAGATGGAAGCGCGCGAGAAGGTCTTCGAGCGGATGGTCCACGAGCACCAGGACCGGATCTTTGCGCTCGGGTTCGCTCTTACCGGCAACCGCCACGACGCCGAGGAGGTGGCCCAGGACACGTTCCTGCGCGCCTATCGCGCGCTCGTCACCTACCCGCCCGAGCGCATACGCGATCTCAAGCAGAGTGCCTGGCTGCACCGGATCGCGCTCAACGTGGTCCGGAATCGCGTACGTGGCGTGAAGCCCCAGCTGGTCGAGCTGAACGGCAGCGAGCCGGACCGATCGGCCGGCCCGGAAGAGGACGTCATGCGGCGGGCCGACATGGTCGCGCTGGCCGCGCGCGTGGCGGGCCTGCCGCCCCGCTTCCGCGAGGCGGTGGTCTTGCACCACGTCCAGGAGCTGTCTTACGACGAGGCGGCGGCCGCTCTCGGTCAGCCGGTGGGGACGGTGAAAGCGAACGTCCATCGCGGACTAAAACTGCTCAGAGGAGGAGACGATGACAACTCTCAGGGATGACCTGAAGCGGCTTGGCTCGGTCAAGGCGCCTCGAGGTTTTGCGGACCGGCTGCTGGCCCACGTCGGGATGGCAGACTCATATGCCCGCTTCAACACCGTGCTCGGCCCCGTCTACGTGGCGTGGAATCGCAACGGGGTCTCGGCCGCGGCGCGCATGGCCTCGGCGCACGAATTCGAGGCTTGGTTCCGCAAAGACGTCGGGCGGCAGCTCGCTCCAGCGGCCGCGCCGCCGGACCTGGCGGAGAAGATCACCGACGAGCTGCACGGCAGTCGCCGTCTCCGTTTCGACCTGCGCGGCCTCACCCCGTTCGAGCAGGCGGTCCTACGCAAGACGCTCGAGATCCCGCGCGGCGAGGTGAGGCCCTACGGGTGGATAGCACGTGAGATCGGGCACCCGGCAGCGGTCCGAGCGGTGGGGAGTGCCCTGGCCAACAACCCGATTCCCTATTTCATCCCGTGCCATCGCGTGGTTCGCACGGACGGCAAGATCGGTAACTATGGTGGCGGCGGACCGGATGCGAAACGGTCGATCCTGACCATGGAGGGCGTGCAGCTGAAGCGCCTCGAGGAGTTCGCGCACCACGGTTATCGCTACGAGGGCGTACGCACCACCAGGGTGTTCTGCCTCCCCACCTGCTACCAGGGCAAGGCCGCCAACGAGCGTAACGTCGTGCGGTTCCACGACGAGGCCGAGGCTCGCGCCGCCGGATACCGGCCCTGCAAGCACTGCCGCCCCGCGGCCGCCTAGTCTTCGAGCGGCGCGACGGTGGCGCCGAGCGGCGAGCCGGCGCGGTGCAAGCGGTGCGTACGCGACAGTCCGCCGTCGAAGTTGATCGCCCTGCCCCCGTGGTAACGCTCGGGCGTGGGGCTGCGATGAGGGGTGTGGCCGAACACCACGCGCCGGGAGCCGGTCAGCTTGAGCCAGCGCTCGAGGCGTTCCGGTTGGGTGGCGAAGGCGCTGCGGCCGCTCAGCACGTTCCACAGCCGCGCCTCGCCTCCCGAGACAAGAAGGTCGCGCACCGTCGAGTTGATCGCGGCCATGGGATCGGGGTCGTCGATCGCGATCAGCTCGAGGCAGTCGTCGTTGCCGCAGTGCTGGAGCAGGGTCCGGTCGGGCAGCCGTATCAAGGCCGTACGCGCGCGCATCCATTGCTGGAGTGGCTCGTCGCGAGCAAGCTCCGCCAGGTCGTGAGGCTGGCCGCCGATCCCGACCCAAAAGCCGACCCGGGCCGGGTCGCGGAGCGCCCAAAGCATCGCCACCTCGTGGTTCCCCAGCAGGACGTCGGAGTTGGGGCGGTCGCGAGCGAAGCGAAGGGCTCCGACGCCGAAATCGCCATAGTCAACGAGGTCTCCGAGAAAGATCGTGTGCCAATCGGAAGCCGGGTAAGGCTTCAGCGCGGCGAGAAGGCGCTGGAGATCTCCATGCACGTCGCCGACGATCAGGACGGGGAGCTCGGCGGGGGCCATATCCCCGATCGTAGTCGGGCGCTGGAGGTGGCCATTCGGGGGTCGGTTAGAATTCGATTCGGTCCGTAGGGGCGTAGCTCAGTCTGGTCAGAGCATCGGTCTCCAAAACCGAGGGCCGAGGGTTCGAATCCTTCCGCCCCTGCCA
>DATLUC010000073.1:0-30919 GCA_035533335.1 Candidatus Baltobacterales bacterium | reverse complement strand
CAACCCCAAGCAAAGGGACGGCGCCTCGCGCCGTTGGCAGGACGTTCGCGCCCGGGCGATCGACGCCACCTTCGACGCCGACCGGCGCCGTGTCGGCGAGCGCGTGGCGGTCGTTTTCCGATGGCTCTTTCTCGTCGTCCTGGCGGTGCTCAACAACGTGAACCCGCACACCAGCGAGGAAGCCAAGGTCACCGTCGACCTCGTTCTCGTGGGCTGGGTCGCGATGAATGTCGCGGTCAACATCCTGCTGGCGCGCGGCTACAGCCCCGGCAAGCAGTTCAGCCTCTCCACGATGGTGCTCGACATCCTCTTCTCGGCCGGACTCGTGTACCTGTCGGACGGTTTCAACAGCCCGTTCTTCCTGGCCCTGTTCCTGGCCGTGATCACGAATGCGGTCAGGTTCGGCGCGACCGCCAGCTTCCTGTCGGCGCTCGTCATCTCGATGATCTACCTGTTCATCGGTGGCAGCTTCACGCCGGCCAACTTCCAGGTCGACCCCAATGCGACCATCGGCAAGGTCTTCCTCTTCCTGGTCGTCGCCCTGGCCACCGGCTACATGACACGCGAGCTCGAGCGGGAGCGGCGCTCCGCCGTCGAGCATGCGGCCCAGGCCGACTCCCTGCGCGAGCTGAGCAGAAACCTGGTCACCGAGACCGACATCAAGGACGTATTCGACGTCCTCATCGACCACGCGGTGCAGATGACCACCGCGGAGAGAGGTCGCGTGATCCTTTCCTCGCAAGAAGGCTTCACCGTGGTGGCGGGAGCCAACCGTGACGGCACCGCCAGCGTAGCGCCGGAAGGCGAGGTGATCGACGAGCACGCCCTGTCGCAGGCCGCCGGCACCGGCGAGGCGGTGTTCGCAAGCGACCATCGCAGCCTGTCTGTGCCGATTGCATCGGCCGACGGCGTAACGGCGCTGGTCTGCCTCACCACGGCGACCGTGTTCACCAACCAAGACCTGTTCGCCGTCGATGCGCTGTCTGGGAGCTCCGCGGTGCCGATCGCCAACGCGTTGCGCTTCCAGCACAGCCGCCAGGAGGCGACGACCGACGGTCTCACGGGACTCGCCAACGCCCGCGAGTTCCGCCGGCGCGTCGAGCTGTCCTTCGGCCGGCCCGACCGTCGCGAGTCCCCGCTCTCGCTGCTGCTCATCGACTTCGACCACTTCAAGTCGGTCAACGACCAGCTTGGCCATCAGCACGGAGATCTTGTGCTGCAGCTTGGCGCCCGCATCGTGCGCGCTGCCGCCCGCGCCCAGGACATGGTCGCGCGTTACGGTGGCGATGAGATCGCGGTCATGGTCGCCGACACCAACGGCGCCGGGGCGCAGCGGCTCGCATACCGCATCGTCGATGCAGTACACGCCGCGGCGGTGCCGACGATCCCGGGTCAGCACCTCACCTTCAGCATCGGCGTCGCGTCGTATCCCGAAGACGCTTTCACAGCAGTCGAGCTGGTAGCCGCCGCGGACCAGGCGCTGTATCTCGCCAAGCGCGAGGGGAAGGACCGCGCGTGCACTTTCCCACAGCTGGTCACGGAGCTGGAGCTGGCCGAGGGCAGCCTCGTTTCGATGCTGACCGAGGCCGGCCCCCAGGTCATGGTCGCCGTGGCTCATGCGGTCGACCACCGCAACCCCGTGTCCCAGGGCCATTCCAGTCGCATGGCGACCATCGCAGAAGCGATCGGCCGGCGCAGCGGGATCGTGTCAGGCCGGCTGGAAGACCTGCGCACCGCGGCCTTCCTCCACGACGTCGGCCACATGGCGATGACCGCCGAGGGCGACACCTTCGAAGCGCCGGGGCATGCGGAGGTGGGCGAGAAGATCGTGGCGGCCGCGCAGTTCCCGGCCGAGGTTGCCGCAGCGGTGGGCCATCACCACGAGCGTTGGGACGGTTCCGGTTCTGCCGACGCGATGGCCGGCGACAAGATCCCGATCATGGCGCGCATCCTCGCCGCCTCCGAGCGATACGAGGAGTTGACCGCAGGCCGCGGATGTCCACGGCTCGCGCCCCCCGCCGCGATGGAGAAGATGGCTGAGGGGTCAGGCACCGAGTTCGACCCCGCCGTCGTCGAAGCGCTGGGCCGCGCCGTCCGTGATGGGAGCTTCGAGCTGAACCTGCCGGACCTTGCCCTGCCCGCGACCCCGCTCGCGCCCTTGGCTATGCCCGAGCCTGCCCTCACGTAGCTTCACCTTCCGGCGCAGCCGCGACCGGCGGTGCTCGAGTTCCTCTGCCGCGTCCGGCATGCGGCTCTGCGCGGCCTCCACGACTTCGAGGGCCTGTCGCGGGTCGCGTCGTCGCCACTCCAGCAGCCGCGCGCGGGCGAGCGATACGCGGAGGTCCTCCGCTGCGCGCTCTTCCAGCCAGGCGAGCAGGTTGTCGGCGGCCGTGATCGAGCCGCGACGAACCAGCCGCCGCGAGATGAGAAGGCCGGCCGTCGCCGCTGCCTCGCCGCCGGCAAACGAGGTCGCGTTGCGCAGCGCCCGCCAGCCGTCGGCCTTCGCTCCGCGCCGGAAGCGGTGCCGGCCCAGCGCGAGCCAGTCTGCGGCGTCCATCCCGGTCTCGGCTCCTTGCAATCGCCGCAGAAGGCGCGAATGGAGGTGGACCAGGCTGATCACGTCGAGCCGGTTGTGCTCGAGCGCGGCTTCGAGAAGCTCGCGCGCTCCGGTCCGGAGATAGTCGAAGTACGTCTCGGGGACGAGCGCGCTTGGCAGAGGATCGTCACGCTCGTAGCCGAGCACTCGCTCTTCGACCTGCCGCAACGTGCAGCTTTCGAGGCGGTGCCTGTAGAGCGCCCGCACCAACGTGAGCAGGTCGACGTGCGCCGCGTGCGCGAACTCTCCCGGCATGCGTGCCATCACCCATCGCGTGCGCAGCACGGGGAGGTCGAACGATCCCCCGTTGAAGGTCGAGATCGCCGCGGCTTCGCCCATCTCCTCGCGGAGCGCGTGAAGAAACGCAGGCTCCATACCCGGTTGCGGGAGGAACAGCTGCGCGACGCGCAAACCGCCATCTATCGGCCGGGCGACGGCCGCCGCGAATACATATGTGCCGGCGCCGCCGGTGAGACCGGTCGTCTCGGTGTCGACGTAAGCCACGTTCCCTGGGTCCGGGTCGAGCGGAGGCAGGGGGATGACGTCCTGCCGGATGACCGCAATGCCGTGGCGCGTCATCACCTCTTCGAAACCGCGCGGCAGCTTGGCTGGCGGCTGCGGTCGGGGCCGCGGAGGTGCGCCTAGACGGCTAAGGCGGTCGCGGAGTTGGGAGACCGGCGCCTGGCCTCCAGCAATCTGAGGCACGCTTCTTTAGCTCCTTCAACGAGGTGCAGTGGTCCGACGCAGGATGGGCAGCCGGCGGAGCATGGGCAATCGCGCACCAGGGCCGCGGCGTCTTCGAGGAGCTCGCCGTGCAGCTCGTACAGCCGTGACGAGAAACCGACGCCGCCCGGGTAAACCTCGTAGACGGTGACCGTCGGCAGCTGCGTGGTCACCGAGCGGACCTCGGCGACCGACCCGAGGTCGCGCGGGTCGCACATCAAGCGCAAGCTCGCGACATGCCTCAGCGAATGCGCGATGCCCTGCAGTCCCGCTTCCAGGGTTTCCCGGCCCAACGAGACCCAGAGGTCTTCGTCCACCGTGACCCAGTAGCCGGTGGTGTGGAGCGTCTGCTCCGGAAGGTGGATCGGACCCGCGCCGATATTCTCGTGGGTGTGGAAGCGGATCTTCTTGAACATGCTCGCGAGGCTCGTGATCTTGACCTCGCCGTGACTGCGTGTGAGCCTCGTTTCGTCAGGCCCCGCGAACGTCTCGAGGACCTGGACTGAAACCGACGCGAGCGCGTCGGTGTAGTAGTCGACCGCGACCGGCCGGACGTAGGCCTTCTTCTCGTCCCAATCGAGCCGATCCACGTGGAACTGCGCGCCCTCGTGCAGGTACACGGCTTCTTCGTGCAGCAGCACCGGGGCGGTGAACTGGTCCATCTCGCCGATCACCTGCGGCCTCGGATGAGACGTGTCGATGATCACCACGTTGTCGGCCAGGATGCGGCGAAGGTGCACCTCCTCGGCGGGGAATGCCTGGCGGCTCCAGAACCAGCGGCCCGCGGACCGCGTCGCGGACCCGTCCTCTTCGAAGAGTTGAAGCAGCTCGCGCACGTCGGCGCGGCCCAGCCGCTCGTGATCCTCGAAAGGAAGCTCGAACAGCCCGGCCTGCAGGTGTCCAGCGAGCAGAAGCAGGTTGTCCGGGTCGATGAGGCCCTCCTCGGGGTCGGTGCCCAGGAAGTACTCCGGGTGGCGGACGATGAACTGGTCGAGCGGCGAGCTCGAGGCGACGAACACCCCCACCGACCCCGAGCGCCTCCCGGCGCGACCGAGCTGCTGCCACGTCGAGGCGATCGTGCCGGGGTAGCCGACCAGGACCGCGCATTGCAGGCTGCCGATGTCGATCCCGAGCTCGAGGGCGTTGGTGCTGACGACGCCCGTGATCTCGCCCGCGCGCAGGCCGGCTTCGATCTCTCTTCGGTGCAGCGGCAGGTAACCGGCGCGATAGCCGCGCACGCGCTGATGCGCGTCGAGGCGCGGCGCCAGGTCCTGTCTCAGGTAGCTCAGCATCACCTCGACCTGGAGGCGGCTGCGGCAGAAGACGATGGTTTGCACCCCGGTCTTGATCCAGGGGTGGGCGATGCGGCGCGCCTCGAGCATCGAGCTGCGGCGCACTCCCATCTCGCGGTTCAGCAGCGGAGGGTTGTAGAAGATGAGCCGGCGCTCACCTCGCGGCGCGCCGTTCCGGTCGACGAGCTCGATGTTGTCCTCCTCGAGCAGGCGCTTGGCCAGCTCGAGAGGATTGCCGATCGTGGCCGAGGCGCAGATAAAGGTCGGAGCGGAGCCGTAGAAGGCGCAGATGCGCTTTAGCCTTCGAATCACGTTGGCGACCTGGCTGCCGAAAAGCCCGCGGTACGTATGCAGCTCGTCGATGACGACGAACTCGAGGCTCGAGAAAAGCCGCCGCCAGCGCGTGTGGTGGGGGAGCAGTCCGGTGTGGAGCATGTCCGGGTTCGTCATCACGATGTGTCCGCCCTCGCGGATCGCAGTGCGCCGGCCCGGCGGTGTGTCGCCGTCGTACGTGTCTACCCGCACCTCGATCGGAAGTCCGTGCTTCAGGGCGCTGAGCTCGGCCAGCTGGTCCTGCGCCAGGGCTTTGGTCGGGTACACGTACAGCGCCCGCCTTGCAGGGTTCTCGAGCAGTCGCTGAAGGACGGGGAGGTTGTAGCAGAGCGTTTTCCCGCTCGCCGTCGGCGTAACCACCACCAGGTGCCGGCCGTTGCGGACGGCGTCATAGGCTTCTGCCTGATGCGAGTACAGGCGCTGAATTCCGCGCCGCCCGAGGGCGGCTGCCAGCTCAGGCTCAAGCCCGGCGGGGAGCGGAGCAAATGTGGCGGCGGCTTCAGGAATCAGGTGGTCGAGCGTTATCTCACCTGGAAAGTCGGCCGGGTCGAAGTGCGGGATGCTGGCCATCACGACTGGGGGAGGGTATACGAACATTAGTTCGCCGTCAAGCGTGAGCGAAGCGAAGGTCGAGACTTACGAGCCCGGCTCAGAGGCGGATTTCGAGCGCCTCTACCGCAACACGTACCGCCGGATCCTGGGCACGCTGATCACTCTCCTGGGGGACAAGGCCGCGGCCGAGGACTGCGCTCAAGACACGTTCGAACGCGCGTACAAGGTCTGGAGCTCATGGCGCCCGGACGCTCCCGTCGAGGCCTGGCTTCACCGGATCGCCATCAACGTTGCCTTGTCGGACCGCCGGCGCCAGCGGCTCCGCGGGGTCGGGGAGGTGATCAAGAGGCTCGGGCGCCCGGCGTCGCCTGGCGACCCCGCCGCCTTTGCCGAAAGCTCGGACCTGGTCAACGCCATCCAAAAGCTGCCCACCAAGCAGGCCGCGGCGCTGGTCCTTCGCCACTATCACGGCTACAGCAACCGGGAGATCGCGGCAGCGCTCGGGGTGCCCGAACAGACGGTCGCCTCGCGCCTGGGCGCCGCCCGCCGGCAGCTGCAGGTCACCCTCGGCCATCTCAGGAAAACAAAGATTGGTTAGTTGGAGCGAGCTCGGCGTTTGTTCTTCCCGTATATGAACGACTTCGAGCGGGAGCTGGAAGACGAGCTGCACCGGATCCTGGATCCGATGACCGCCGTGCCCATTCCGCGTCGGAGAGTCCCGGAATCAGGAGGAGCAATGAAGAAGCTTTTGGGTGGGGCAGGGGCCGCGATCGGCCTCAAGGTGCTGACCGGTGTCGCGGTCGCCGCAGCGGCGGCCACGTTTGCGGTGGCCGCCACAGAGGTGGCTACGACCGGCAGCCTGAACCCGTTGAACTGGGGTCAGCAGGTGACCCAGCAGGTGAATGCCTGCAAAGTGAGCGCCGAGCGCCTGGGCGTGCACGGCATCGGCCAGTGCGTCGCCTCGTTCGCAAGGACACATGGCAAGGCGGTCAGCGCCTCGCACAAGCCGACCAACCCCGGCGACAACGGCAACGGCCATGCCAACGGCCATGCCAAGGACAAAGGCAATGGCCACGGCAACAGCTCGGGTCACGGCGCCAACGGCACCGCGGGCAACTCCGGGGTTACCCCGCCGAAGGTCACGACCGAGCCACCTGTTACGCAGTCGTCATAAAGATGACGTGGGCTAGCTAGACAGAACCCCTTCCTCTCGTGGGGCCGGGCCAACGAGGCTCGGTCCCTTTTTATTTGCGGCGCAGGCTCGGAAGGCGCTGCCTCGCCGAGGACTGGGCTAACGAGAGGGCTGGCCGCCGGCCTTCCAGGTCTGGCCCGTCGCGGTGTCCGTCACCGCAACACCGATCGCCGCAAGCTCGTCGCGCAAGCGGTCGGAGGTCGCGAAGTCCTTGGCGGCGCGCGCGCGTTCGCGCTGGAAAAGCAGGGCGGCCGCGCCCTCCGGAAGCATGGCCTCGGGCCTTGATCGGTCGAGATCCAAGCCGAGCACCCGGTCCCAGGACAGCAAAAGCCTGGCCCTGGCGGCCGGCGCTACGTCCGCGCGGGCCAGCTCGGCCACGAGCGCCATGGCCGCCGGAAGGTCGAGGTCGTCGGCCAATGCCACCTTGAACCTTTCGTCCCATGAGCCGCCCTCTTCTGCTTCGCCGGCCTGGTGTGACCAATCGGCCACGCGCTCTCTGAGCTGGCGCAGCGCGCGGTCCGCACCGGCCAGCCCCTCGGTGCTGAAGCTCAGCTTGGTGCGGTATTTTGCCTGCAGGGCGAGATAGCGAAACGCGAGTGGATCGAATCCCTGCTCCTCGAGCTCGGTGACGCGAAAGAAGTTGCCGGCGGACTTCGCCATCTTGGTTCCGGCGAGCAGCAGCAGGCCGCCGTGCATCCACAGGCTCACCACGCGGTGTCCCGTCACGCCCTCGGACTGCGCGATCTCGGCCTCATGGTGCGGGAACACGTTGTCCGCGCCGCCGGTGTGGATGTCGAACCGCTCGCCGAGCAGTGTCATCGACATGGCCGAGCATTCGATGTGCCAGCCCGGGAAGCCGGGTCCCCACGGGCTGGGCCAGACCTGGAGCCGGTGCTCTCCCGCCGCCTTCCACAGCGTGAAATCGCCGGGGTGCCGTTTGCGCGGATCAACCTCGCCACGCGAGCCTGCCAGCAGCTTGTCGGGCGAGTTGCCGGACAGCTTTCCGTAATCCCGGAAGCTGGCGATGTCGAAGTAGACGGTGCCATCGACCTCATACGCGTGGCCCTTCTCGATGAGCTTTGCGATCAGCTCGGTCATCTGCGGGATGTAGTCGCTCGCATGCGGGTACGTCGCCGCGCGGCGGATGTTGAGCTTGGCGGCGTCGGCCATGAAAGCCGACGTGTAGTAAGCGGCGATCTCCTCCGGAGACTTCTTCTCCAGCCGCGCCGACACGAGCATCTTGTCCTCGCCGCGGTCGAACGTGTCGTCGACGAGATGGCCCACGTCGGTGATGTTCATCACTTGCTCGGTCCGGTATCCGAGGTACTCCAGGCTTCGACACAGTAGGTCGGGGAGCATGAACGTGCGCAGGTTGCCGACGTGCACGTAGCGGTACACCGTGGGGCCGCACGAATAGATGCGCACGGCGCCATCCCGCAAGGGCTTCAGCTCGTCCTTGCGGCGGCTGAAGGTGTTGTAGAGGCTGACCTTCTGCAAGTCCATATGCTCTGAGTCAATGAAAGCATTGCGGTTGAACGGGGGTTCCGCCTCCGCGGGCGACATCTCGGGCCGAATCCTCGTGCACGACCTCGGCCCGGATCTGCGCAAGGGGACCATCCTGGGCAAGCAACACCTGGATCGGGTACGGCAAAGCGGCGAGGTGCACCTCGTGCAGCTCGAGCCTGGAGATCTCCACGAGGACGAGGCCGCCAGCCGGCTGGCGGCCTCGCTTTCCAGCCCGGGACTCGAAGCGAGGCCTCCCGTCCAGAGCCAATCGCGGCTGGTTGCCACGCACCGCGGCCTGGTGCGGGTGCACGCCGCCGCGGTCGACGCCATCAATGCGCTCGGCCACCTCTCGGTCTTCACTCTCATGGACGGGCAGGCCGTCGCGGAGGGCGAGGAGGTCGCGGGCTGCAAGGTCACGCCGGTAGCCGTCCCCGGACACCTCGTGGAGGAGGCTGAGCGGCTCTGCCGCGAGATGGGCCCGGTGGTCGAGCTGCTCCGTTTCCGACCGCTCAAGACCTACGTGGTCGCGACCGAACGCCTGAAGCCGAAGGCCCGCGAGCTGTTCCGTTCGGCGGTGACGGCCAAGCTGGGCTGGTACGGCGCCGAGCTGGCAGCGGTGCGCGAGGTCCCCCGGACGGCGAAGGACGTGGCGGCGGCGTACGAGGAGGCCAGGCGCCTGGGGGCGCAGCTCGTGCTGTTCGCCGGCGCATCCGCGATCGATCCCCTCGACCCCGCCTATGCAGAGCTGGCCAATGCGGGAGGCGAGCTCCTGCAGCTCGGCGCGCCGATGCACCCGGGCAGCATGCTCTGGTTGGGACGTCTTGACCAGGCCGCAGTCGTCGGGGTGGCCTCGTGCGCAGGTTTCGGTCGCAACAGCTCGCTCGACCTGCTGCTGCCGTTCGTATTCGCATATGGCCGCGCGGACGCCAACGACCTTTTGCGCCTGGGTCACGGCGGACTCATCGAATCGGCCGCCGGCCGCCGCTTCCCGCCCTACTCGTAGGTGATCACCGGCATGGTGAGCTGCGGCCAATCGGGACCGGTCATGGCCGCCAGGTAGCCTTCGACTGATTCGACCAGCGGCGCCAACCGGACGCCCAGGTGCGTAGGCAGGTAGGGACGCAGGTAGGCCGTTCCGGTCCGCCACTTGTTGACCGACCCGCGCCGGTTCCTGCGGCCGTAATGCAGGCACCCGGCGGCGACCTGGATCAGGCCCTTGTAGAAACCTGAATCCGGACTCCTGCGGTCCAGGGTCCATTCGCGCTCCCAGACCTCGTGCGCGTCCCAGTAGCGCCCACTGTTAAAAAGCTCGATCCCCTCCGCCAGGAGCGGCTTCATGGTGATAATCGCCAGGTGAGCGAGCCCCTGGCCGAGTACTCGCGCGTCAACCTCTCGAGCGATCCCATCTACGGATACCTTCGCATCACCAAGGGCGGCCCGGGTGGGGTGGCCGGGCAGGCCTCCGAGCAGGACCTGGTCGACCACGCGTGGCTGCAGCGGCTGCGCCGCATCCATCAGCTGCAGAGCGCATGGTGGGTTTTCGCGACCGCGGAGCACTCGCGCTTCCAGCACGCGCTCGGGGCGATGCACCTGGCGGGCGATTGGGCGCGGCACCTTCACCCCACCCTAGCCGCCGCCTGCCATGGGACGCCGTCGCCGCAGCTGGTGGAGGAAACGATGCGCATGGCGGGCCTGCTGCACGACGTCGGGCATGGCCCTTTTGGCCACTTCTTCGACGAGAACTACCTGGACACGTGGGGCATAGACCACGAGGTCATCGGCCGTGCGCTCATCACCGGCCCGCTGGCCAAGCTGATCGCTGGTCTCGGAGCGTCGCCGGTGGCCGACTTCGAACCTGGCGAGCGGATCGACCCCCGCTGGGTCGCATTCCTGATCTCGTCGGCCGAGATGGAGGGCTTCACGCCCCCCGCCTGGGTCGCGGCGCTGCGGCCGGCCATGGTCGGCGCTTACTCGGCCGACAACATGGACTACGTCCCTCGCGATTCCTATATCTGCGGGGTGTCGACCGGGCCGGTCGACGTCCAGCGCATCGTCCACTACTCCTTCATCTCGGAGCGCGGTCTCACCCTCCACTCGCACGCCGCCGAGGCGCTGTACATGTTCCTCAACGCGCGACTGTATCTCTATCACCAGGTGTACTTCCACCGCACCGTGAGGCGAATCGACCTCCAGCTGCGCGAGGTTTTCCGTCCGACGCTGGACCGCCTGATCGGTGGCAACCCGCTGCAGAACCTCGACCGCTTCGCCGCCCTGACCGAGTGGTCGATGCTGTCGGACGTCGACCGGTGGGCGCGCGGTGAGGGCGATGCCGAGCAGCAGGAGCTTGGAGCCGGGTGGGCGGCGGTGGTCGCGCGCAAGTTGAAATGGAGGCTGATCTACCAGGGCCATTCGGACGCGCGCGACATCCCGAGCGGCGCGCTCGGCGTTTCCAGGGACCAGTTCGCGGCCAGACTGCGAGAGCATCTCCCCGCGAAAGTTCGCGACATCGTTTTCGAGGTCGACGTCGCCGCCCAGGAATCACGCGCCTTCAACCCGATGACCGAGACCGCCGACATCCTTTTTTACGAGCCCCTGGAGGACCGATACCAACAGAGTCGCGTGCTCGACCTGTTCAAGCGCCTTCCGGTACGCATGGCCCTGTTTCGGATCTTCGCCCATGACGAGACCCACCGCGAAGCGTTGATCAAGGCCGCCAACGAGGTCCTCGGGTTGACGGGCTAGAAGTCGTCGCCCCCGAAGTCGTCCCCGCCGCCGCCCAAATCGTCGCCGCCGTCGCCGAAATCTTCCCCGCCCCCTCCGAAATCGTCCCCGCCCCCGAAGTCGTCGTCGCCACCGCCTGCGTCATCGGAGCGGACCGTGGCGAAGGTCGAGACGAGCCGTCGAAGCGCTTGCTTGCCGCAGTGTGGGCAGGCTGGGTCGGCTGACGAGTAGCTGCCGAGAAGCGCCGATGATCGTTTGCCGCAGTCGTCGCAGCGGTACTCGTAGATGGGCACGCATAGGATTATCCGGATGATCGAGATCCAGCGCATCCGGGCGGCGGCCGAGAGGGCGCGCCCGCACGTCCTGAGGACGCCCCTGGTCCCGGTGGAGGGGGCATTGCTGAAGCTCGAATGCCTGCAGCCGACGGGCAGCTTCAAGGTGCGGGGCTTTTTCGCCGCCGCGCTGCTGCTTCCGCAGGAGCGGCTGCGCCACGGTCTGATCACGGTTAGCGCCGGTAACGCGGCGCAAGCCTGCGCCTACGTGGCCCGCGAGCTCGGCGTCTTGTGCCGCGTCGTCATGTACGACACTGCTCCGCCGCCCAAGTTCGAGGGGGTCAAGCGTTGGGGCGGGATTCCGATCCCGATGCCGCGCGACGACATGCTGCGCTGGATGGCCGAGGAGGGTTGGCGCGGCGAGCCGGAGGCGTTCATTCACCCTTTTGCGGACGACGAGGTGATGGCAGGGCACGGCGGCCTCGGCCTCGAGCTCGTCGAGGACGTGCCCGACCTGGCGCGGGTCATCGTCCCTGTGGGTGGCGGAGGCCTGATCGGCGGGGTGGCGTCCGCGATCAAGGCGCTGCGGCCGGAGGTCGAGGTGATCGGAGTCCAGTCCGACGGCTATCCGCTGTGGACCCGCAGCCTCGAGGCCGGAGGTCCGGTCGCGATCAAGCCCGAGACGATCGCGGACGGGACCACCGCACCGTTCGATGCGCGGATGTTCGAGCTCTTGAAACAGTGCGTTGACCGATGGCTGACGGTTCCGGAGCCGCGCCTGAGGGCCGCGGTGCCGCAGCTCGCATCAACCGCGAAGGTCGTCGCCGAAGGGGCGGGAGCGCTCGCCTACGCGGCTCTCGAGCAGTTGGAGCCCGGACCGCGGACCGTGGCCGTGGTCAGCGGAGGCAACATCGACCCCAGGCTGCTCGCGAGTCTCCTCAGCTGACGGCCGGCATCACCCGCGTCATCCCCCAGGGTCCTCTTCGGACCAACGCGACCAACATCCAGACGAACAGGGCGGCGCTGGGGATGGAGGTCGCCACCCCGAGCCAGTAGGTCCAAGCGGGCATGCTGAACCCGGAAGCTGAGGAGAGCGCCGAGCCGCCCGCGGCGCTGACCAGGTCGATCGGCAGGGAGACTGCGCTGAGGCCGAGGAAGACGAGAAGCACGTAGTAAAGCCACGTCCACCGGTTGAGCGCCCCGATGATCACCACCAGGCAGATGGCCGCGCCAAAGATAGCGGCCACCCAGGTCAGCCCGCCCATCATCGAGGTCAGGGCGTCGGCGAGGCCTGCCGGTGGAGGGCTGACCGTCGGATTCAGCTCCTGCTGGCGCTGGATGCTCTGGTTGATGGCCTGGGTCATGGCCTGGGTCATGGGGCCGGCCATCCAGAAGGGGATCGAGAGCGCATAGAGCGCCGACAGCCCGTACCACGCCGCCACCGTGAGCTGGAGAGGCCTTGTCCACGAGCTCGGCTGGCGGGCCGTCGCCTGAGGCTGCTGGTAGGGCATGGCGGACGGCGCCTGTCCGCTCGGAACCCAGGCCTGGCCGTTCCATCGAAACCGGCCGTCGAGCGAGAGCGTGCTGAGCCATTGCTGGCCGTCCCAGTAGTACATTCCGTCCGGCGAGATCTTCGTGCTCATGCGGACAGGACCTCCTCGCAGACCTTCAGCGCCGACTGTACGTCCTCCGCGTCGATACCGTAGTGGGTCACGAACCGCATGCGCGTGGGCCCGCTCCAGTCCGCGAGCAGACCTCGCCTCGTGCATTCCTCGGTGAATGCAGGTGCGCCGATCCGATCCAGGTCGAAGTAAACGAGGTTGGTCTGGACGCGCGCCAGGTCGCAGGTCACGCCGGGCAGCTCGGCCAGCCCTTCGGCCAGCGTCCGGGCATTGGCGTGGTCCTCCGCCAGGCGGTCGACCATGGACTCGAGGGCGACCAGACCGGCCGCGGCGAGCACCCCGGTCTGGCGCATGCCGCCGCCCAGGCGCTTGCGCCAGCGGCGTGCCTCGTGCACGGCCTCGCGAGGACCGCAGAAGATGCTGCCCGCCGGACACGCCAGGCCCTTGGAGAGGCAGAAGGTGACGGTGTCGGCGCATGCCGCGATGTCTCTGACGTCCTCTCCCGACGCCACGGCGGCGTTGAAGATGCGCGCACCGTCGAGGTGAACGCGTAGGCCCCGGCTCCAGGCCGCCTCGGCCGCAGCCCGCAGGTCGGCCAGAGGCCAGACCACGCCTCCGTGACGGTTGTGCGTGTCCTCGAAGGTCACCGCCGCGCTGATCGGCTGGTGCGGGTCGTCTCGGGGCCGGACCGCATCCAGGACCTGCTCGATCGACATGATCCCGGTCGCCGTCGCCACCGGCCTAATCTGCACCCCCGCCACGACGGCCGCGCCAGCGCTCTCGTACTGGAAGACGTGCGAGTCGGCGTCGGCGATCAGCTCCTCGCCCGTCTTCGCGTTGACCGCGACTCCGATCAGGTTGCCCATCGTCCCGCTGGGCACGAACACCGCCGCCTCTTTGCCCAGCCGGGCCGCGGCGATCTCCTCGAGGCGGTTCACGGTCGGGTCGTCCCCGAACACGTCGTCGCCCAGCGGCGCGGAAGCCATCGCGTGGCGCATCTCGGGCGTGGGCATCGTGACGGTGTCTGAGCGCAGGTCGATCCGCATGACGCGACTAATCTAACCCCGCCGTGAGAGCCACCACGATCCTAGCTCGCGGGATGATCCGTACCCTGGGGCGCACCGGTCTCAAACCCCACACGCACCTGGCGATCGCCGGCGGGCGGGTCGTCGCGTGCGGTGGCGCGGAGGTGATGGGTCTGCGCGGACCGCGGACGCGGGTCGTAGACCTCGGCGGGGCAGCCGTCATCCCCGGCTTCAATGACGCTCACGCGCACGTCGTCTATTACGGTTTGACCCGGTTTGCGGCCGACCTGGGCGGCGCGGCAGGGATCGACGACATGCTCGAGCGCCTGAAAGAGCACGCCCGGGGCCTCAAGCCGGGCGAGTGGCAGCAGGGGATGGGCTATCGGACCGACGAGCTCACCGAGCGGCGCCAGCCGCATCGAAGCGAGCTGGATCGGGTGAGCGGTGACCGACCGTGCTTCATCGACGAGCGAGGCGGTCATGCTCGGGTGGCCAACTCTGCGGCCCTTGCGGCCGCGAACATCACCAACGAGACTCGCAACCCGCCGGGGGGCCGCATCGGTCGCGACCTCGACGGAAGGCCCAACGGGCTACTACTGGAGACCGCGATGCGCCTGGTGGCCGACGTTCAACCGCCGGTGAGCCGCCAACGTCGCGTCGAAGGGGTGTTGCAGGCGCAGGAGCTCCTGGTGTCGCGCGGCATCACATCGGTCGGCGCCGCCGTCAACCGCGGGTTCGCCGACGATTTGCGCGCATACGAGCAGCTCTGTGGCGCCGGCCTGCTCAAGATGCGAGTCAACGAGTTCCTCTCCTGGGAGCTGCTCGATGCCGCTTCCTGCCTTGGCGTGCGAGCCGGGTTCGGCGGGGCGATGGTCAGGGCCGGCCCGCTCAAGGTGTTCGTCGACGGGGGGGCGGAGCGAGCGGCTACGCGCGCGGGCGGAGGCGTGTGGCGAACGACTAGACAGGAGCTGCAGGAGCTGGTCGCGAGGGCTGGCGCCGCGGGCCTGCAGGTGGCGGCGCACGCTCTCGGCGACGCGGCGATCGAGGCCATGTGCGACGCCGTCGAAGCCGCGGGCGGGTGGCGCCTGAGGCACCGCATCGAGCACTGCACCATCTGCCCGCCCGACCTGCGGGCGCGGATCGCCAGGTTGGGCATGGTGGCCGTCATGCAGCCGTCGGCCGCTCGGTTCAGCCGCGTGGCGTCATCGCTCTTCTTTCCGGTTCGCGACAGGGGAGACCTCGCCGCCCACGGCCCGCTGATCAAGGCCGGTGTGCCGCTGGCCTTCAGCTCCGACTTGCCGGTTGCGCCCGATCCCAACCCCTGGCTCGGCATTCGGGTCGCGGTCGACGACCAGGTCAACGGCATTGGAGTGCTTGCTGCCCTCCGCGCGTACACCTCGGGCGGCGCCTACGCCAGCTTCGAGGAGAAGGACAAGGGAACGCTGGAGCCGGGCATGCTCGCCGATCTCCAGGTTTACAGCGAAGACCCGCTCGCAGGAGGGGACGTCGAGTGGCAAAAGCTCCGCCCAAGAGCAGTGCTCCTGGGCGGAGTTCGAGTCTTCGGGAAGCTGTAGCGCCCTAGGAGCCGGATCCCTCCGTCTCGACGGAGATGGGCAGCGGCCCCGGTTCGGGGGCCGGCGGGACCGACCTGACCTCGGGGCTCGAGGCGGTGGCCCGGCGCCGAGCCGGCGCACGCCTTGCGGCCGTCCGGCGCGCTGAGCTGACCGTGGCGGTCGAGCTGGTGGCGGCGGCGGTGGCGGCCGGACGGGTCGAGGTCCTTCTCGCGGGGGCCCGGCGCGTGGCCGCCTTTGGCGATGCCTTGCGCGTCGCCGTCTTGCGAGTGGCGCTCGCCTTTCGTCGAGCCGTGCCGGCCGCCTTCTTGGCGCCGGTGGCGGCCCGCCGGGTCGTCCTCGTGGCTCGCCGCGTGGTGGAGGCTCCGCGCGCCGACGCGTTGCGGGCCATCTCCTGCACCTGCTTGCTGAGGGCGTCGAGGCGCTTCAGGGCCTTGTCGACATCCGCCTGCTTGGCGGCCTCCTTCACCTGCACCCGCACCTGCTTGATCGCCGCCTGGAGGCTCTTCTCGCCTTCCTTGATCCTCCGCTCGAGCTGCCTGCGCAGGTCGGCAGGCACGCGGCTCTCCGCCTCTCGCAGCGCCTTGCGGCCCGCGGTGACGGCGCGACCCACCAGGCCAGAACGTTTCGATGTGCGCTTTCTAGTCGCCATGAGCAACCTCCGTGAAAGCGGTAAGCAACCCCGCCTACCGCGCTGTTAAAAACAAGCCGTCGCGGGCACCCATAACGCACCGCATTAGAATTGGCCCCGCTTGTGACTGCCCCCGACCGACACCTTATCAAGAAGTATGCAAACCGCAAGCTCTACGACACGCGCACAAGCAGGTACATCACCCTCGACGGAATCGCCGGCCTGGTGCGTGAGGGCCGTGAAATCAAGGTGGTCGACCGCGACAGCGGTCACGACCTGACGCAGCTGACGCTGTCGCAGATCGTCTTGACCGAGGAGAAGAGAGGGCCGGCGCGGATCGTCGATGCGGGTGGCGAGGTGCTGCATGACCGCGGGCAGGCACTTCTCGATTACGTGCGCAAGACCCTGAGCGTGCCGGTCGACCTGCGCGGCCAGGTCGAGAAGCGGCGTGAAGACCTCGAAGGCCGCGCCGACGAAGCCATCGAGACGGCGCTGCGAAGGCTCCGCATTCCCACCCACCACGACATCGAGCGGATCAACCAGCGCCTCGACCGGATGGCGGCGCAGCTCAAGAAGCTGGGGACCGCGAGCCGCGCGGCGTCCTCGCCGCCAGGCCAAGCCCGGGCCTCTACGACCCGATCGCGTAGACGAACGGCCTCGCGCTGACGACCGAGCGGATGACCACGTCGGGATCGGCTCGGTAGGACGCGTGCAGTACGCGCCGGTCGGCGCGCAGCTGTTGTGTCATCAGGTCGCCGACATCCGCCAGGCGCGTTGGGTCGCCTATCACCGAGATGGTCCAGGGCGGCGCCACCACCACCCCGCCGACCTCCACGCCGCCGGCTGTTTGCTCGACAGGCACCCCGACCACGATTCTGTGGCCGCTGACGTCGACCGCCTCGGCGCCGCCGGCGGCGAGGTTGTTGAGGGCATCCTCCAGGTCCAGCGCCTGAAGGCCGTTGGCGTCGATCACGAGCACGATCCCCGGCCCCTGGACGGGGATGAGGCCTTCGAGCGCGCGGAGGTGCTGGGCTTCGTCGGTCAGCACCTGGTCGGCCGCCGCGCTGCTCCCGGATTGCAGCACCGCCTTGCGCTGGGTGAGGTCGGAGGACTCGGCGCTCAGCGAGTCGTTGGCCCGGTGCAGGTCGTCGATGAGGAAGGCGAGCGACGTGGGGTCCACGCCGACGAGCGTTCGCTCCACCTCGGCCTGGCTGCGGATCTGGATCGTCGCGACCAGGGCGACGAGCAACGCGATGAGCCACACGCTGATGGCGCCGGCGCGCACCGGCGGTCGACGGCGCGCCTGGCTAAGCCGGGTTGACATGGGGGATCAGCAGGCTCGAGTCATAGGCCGGTAGGGGCAGATCGGGCGCGCCGTTGAAGCTGACGTGCAGCTGGAACTGGACCTGGCGGGCGCGGATGTCCGGCAGGGCGGACGGGTCGTCCAGGGCCGCCTGCATGCGGTTGCGGTCGCCGACAGCGACGATCTTGAGGGGTGACGCAAGTGGCGGACCCTGGTCGATGATCACCTCGCCTTCCGAACCGGAGTAGGCGCTGAGGGGGGTGATGCGCCGGCCGTTCACCGCGATGCCTTCCGCCCCCTGGGCGAAGAGGAGGTTGACCACGTCCTGGACGTCCTGGTAGTTGACCAGGTAACCGGTCTGGCCGCCGGTGTCCGGACCGGGAATGCCGTTGGCAAGGTCGACCTCGACGCCCGGCCCGTGCATGGCGGTCAACCCGGCCCGCGCGCGCAGGTCGGCGACCTGGTTCTGCAGCGCCTGGGTCGCGGCCGACCGGCTGGCCGCGTCGGATTCGAGGGCGTCGATCTGCGAGCGAAGGGTGGCGATCTGCTGGCGCTCGACGAGGTTGGTGCTCTCGAGGTCCTGTACGCTCCGCTGCAGCGCCTGGTAGCGCGCCAGCTGGGTGGAAGGGGTCAGCACCTGGGACCTGACCTGGCCCGTCAGGACGAAACCGGTGGCCAGGGCGACCACCGCCACGATGGCCGTGCTGGCGAGCTGGTGGCGGGTCACGAGGGCAATTGTGCGTGATGGGGATCGGCGTACGGGGTCCTCTGGGGTTACTATCGGAGTCCCGAAATGGCGGTCGAAACCCGCGCTTCCGCCTTCCAGACCGCCCAGCGGCGTTTCGACGCCGCTGCCGATGTGATCGGTCTGTCGGACGATTCGCGCCGTAGCCTCCGCGAGGTCAAGCGCGAGCTCACCGTCCACTTTCCGGTTCACATGGACGACGGCTCGGTTCACGTGTTCACCGGCTGGCGTGTGCAGCACAACATCAGCCGCGGCCCGGCCAAGGGTGGCATCCGCTACCACCCCGACATCACGATCGACCTGGTCAAGGCCCTGGCGATGCTGATGACTTGGAAGTGCGCTGCGGTCGGCCTGCCGTACGGCGGCTCGAAAGGCGCGGTCGCGTGCAACCCGAGCAGCCTGTCGCTGTCCGAGCTGGAGCACCTGACGCGGCGCTATGCCACCGAGATCGGGATCCTGATCGGTCCCGAGAAGGACATCCCCGCGCCGGACATGGGCACCTCTCCTCAGATCATGGCCTGGATCATGGACACGGTCTCCATGCATTCGGGTCACTCCGTGACCGCGTCCGTCACCGGCAAGCCGGTGGACGTCGGCGGGTCAGAAGGTCGCGTCGACGCGCCGGGCCGAGGGGCCACCTACCTGACGCTCGAAGCCCTCAAGTACCTGCATGCGGACGAGGAGATTCCGACCGTGGCGGTCCAGGGTTACGGCCAGGTCGGGCGATCCACTGCACGCCTGCTGGCGGAGGCGGGGTTGAACGTCGTCGCGGTCAGCGACTCCAGGGGAGGCGTGTACAACTCGAAAGGCCTCGATCTCGCCGCGCTGGAAGAGCACCGGCAGGTGAGGGGTGGGGTGAGCGGCTTCAAGAAGGCCGACACCATCACCAATGACGAGATCATCGAGCTTCCGGTGACGGTCCTCGTCCCGGCCGCCGTCCAGGACCAGATCACGGGCGCCAACGCCCCGCGAATCAAGGCCCGGCTGATCACCGAAGGCGCCAACGCGGCCGTGTCGCCCGAAGCCGACCCGATCCTGCACGACCGCGGGATCTTCGTCGTGCCCGACATCATCGCCAACGCGGGCGGGGTGATCGTCTCCTACTTCGAATGGGTGCAGGACCTCCAGGCCTTCTTCTGGGAGGAGGAGGAGATCAACACCAAGCTTCACCACGTGATCACTCGCGCGTTCTACGAGATCCTCCACACCTCGGTGAACAAGCGCATCGACATGCGGCTGGCCGCGTACGCGCTGGCGGTGCAGCGGGTAGCCAACGCGACGACGGTGCGAGGCATATACCCCTAGAGGTTGCCGGAAAGGAGCCTAAGCCCCTGGGGACGCCCGGGGTGAATCCGGCTTCTGCTCCACTCGATTAGATTGGGGGGGTGACCCTGGCGCACCGACCCAACCGCGTCCTCATCACCGGCGTGTCCAACCCCCTCGGCGCGGAGGTGGCGCGACGTCTCGCGCCCGAGGTGCCCGTGCTGTTCGGCTGCGACATCGCCGACCCGGTCAGTGCGCTCGAGGAGATGGACTTCGTCCACGCCGACACCCGCCACACCGCGATCAGCAAGCTGATCAGGCGGCTGAAGATCGACACGGTCGTCCACCTCGCGGTGCTGGTCGACTCACCTCATGACTCGCGCGCCATCCACGAGACGGATGTCATCGGGTCCATGAACGTGCTGGTCGGCTGTGCGGGGCCGTCGAGCCCCGTGCGAAGGCTCATCGTCAAGTCGAGCCAGGCCGTGTACGGCGCAAGCCCCACCGATCCGTCCTTCTTCTCTGAAGAAATGGCGTTTGCCGACAGGCCGGCGTCGTCGATCACCGCCGACCTGATCGAGCTGGAGCAGCTGGTGGGGGAGTTTGCGCTCCGCAACCAGACATGCGGAGTGACCGTGCTGCGCCTCGGATTTCGCCTCAGCGACGACACCACCCTGGCGCGATACCTCTCGCTACCCATCGTGCCGACGTTCGCAGGGTTCGATCCACGCCTGCAGTTCCTGCATGAGGACGACGCCGCCGAAGCGATCGTCCGCGCGACGCTGGGCGAGCACCCCGGCGTCTTCAATGTCGGCGGCGCGGGCATCGTGCTGCTGAGCCAGGCGATCGGCGTGATGGGAGGCCGTGCAGCTCCTGTCCTACTCCCGTACGGGCGATGGCTTGCCCAGCTCGAGCTGCGCGCTTTGGCCCGGCTCGACGTGCCGGGGCACCTGGCCGACGTGATCGCCTTTGGGTCGGTGATGGACGGCTCGAAGCTGGAGTCGGAGTTCGGGTGGAAGCCTCGCCGCAGCTCAAAAGAGGTCATGGAGGGCCTGGCCCGCGGCAAGGAGGTCGAGGTCGTAGAAATGCCTTCCCCGCCGCAGGAATACGAGCTGCAGGTATACCTGCAGCGCCGCAGGCGCGGGGAGCGCAACGGCGCTCGCTCGCTGGCGGCCCACGAGTGATCGGCGAGACCACGGCCCAGGAGCGCAAGCGCCGCAGCAAGAAAGCCGAGATCGTTCAACCGAGGCCCGGCTTGCGTCTGCCCAAGCAGGTGCGCCGGCTCCAGCGCAGGGCCCCGATGTACGCGCTGCAGGGCCTCAACGAGCTGGCGGTCCGTTTGAAGCAGGTCACCGGCCATGACGTCATCGACCTGAACCGCGTCATGGGTTTCGTCCAGTTCCTCTACAAGCAGCAGGAGCTCGCGCAGCGCGGGGCAGATTACGCAGTCGATGATTTCGGCTTCGACGCGCAGTGGACCGAGTCGTTCCTTTCCGCCTTCATGGTCCTGTACCGCGACTACTGGCGGGTCGAGACCACGGGCGTCGAGAACGTGCCTGCGCATGGTCGCGCTCTTCTGGTCGCCAACCATGCGGGCGTGCTCCCGTGGGATGGCACCATGATCAAGACCGCGGTTTTCGCCGAGCATTCGCACCCGCGCCACGTGCGCGCGCTCGTGGCGAGCATGTTCCTGGGCATGCCCGTCTTGAGCTGGTTCCTACGCAGGACGGGGCAGACCGTTGGCCACCCCGACGACACGCGTCGCCTCCTGGAGCGCGACGAGCTGGTGCTGGTGTTTCCCGAAGGCGTGCGCGGCACCGGCAAGAACTTCAAGGACCGCTACCAGCTGCGCCGTTTCGGTCGTGGCGGGTTCGTCTCGACGGCGATTCGGTCGCGGGCGCCCATCATCCCTGTGTCGGTGGTCGGCTCGGAGGAGATATATCCCATGATGGCCGACCTTGCCCCGGTGGCGAAGTTCTTCGGCCTGCCGTACTTTCCGATCACGCCATTCTGGCCGTGGCTGGGGCCGGCGGGCCTGATCCCGCTTCCCAGCAAATGGCGCATCCAGTTCCACCCACCGGTCCACGTCGAGGAGCATCCGGTGGAGGCGGCCGACGACCAGAGCCTGGTCATGGAGCTGGCCGACGAGATCAGGGACACGATCCAAGAGGGGATCTACGACAACCTGAGAATGCGACGAGGGGTCTTCCTCTAACCGGGATCAAATCCGCCGGCGTGCGCCCGCGAGCGATTCGATCGACAGTCAGTCGACGACGGCGAGCGGCGACCTCTTCTTCTCCGGCTCTTCGATGATGTCCAGGGCGGTGGCCTGACTGATCCAGTACTGGACGTCGCTCAACCCCGGCGCGCCCGCGAGGCCGATCGCCTCCACGAGAGTGGCGTGAAGCGCGGGGGCATCCTGCGCGCGCAGGTCTTTCATCGAGTTGATGCCGAGGCGGCGCATCAGTGGCAGCCACCGGTCCATTCCCGAGACCTCGAGCAGAGTGCACTGATGGGAGAACTCGAGCAGTCGGTCGGCGCTGATGCCCGTCTTCTTGGAGAGACGTTCTCGGTCGATGCCGAGAGACGTCCGGTGAAGGAGCTGGTTGGTGTGCCTGATGCCGCGCGACCGCAGCCTCTCGACGTCGCCATCGGTCATTCCGGGCAGGTACTCGAGCGTCCTGTACATCGCCTAAAGAATATGCGCCCCGGGGGTCGGGTATACTCTGCGAACCCCGCCACCATTGGAGTAAACACACCCTGAACCAGAGCCGGCTCGAAACCCGCGGAACACTTACCGGGGAGCACTCTGGCCTCGAGATCGGCATCGGGAGGCGAGCCCGCCGAGCTTACGGATTCGACGAGGTCGCCCTGGTGCCGGGCGGCGTGACCCTCAACCCCGAAGAGGTCGACATCACCTTCACGATGGGCCGCGACTTCACGCTCCCTCTTCCGATCTGGGGGTCGGCGATGGATGGAGTCGTCGACGTGGACTTCGCCATCGCGATGGGGAAGCTGGGCGGCCTGGCGGTGCTCAACCTCGACGGCGTGCACACGCGGTACGAGGACTCCGCGCCGATCATCAGGAAGATCGCGGAGGCTGACAAGGCTCATGTCAACGCGCTGCTCAAAGAGGTGTACCGCGAGCCCGTCAAGGCGCACCTGATCGCAGAGCGGATCAAGACGATCAAGGCGGCCGGGGTGCCGTGCGCGGTCTCGACCGTCCCGGCTCGCGCCGGCGAGCGCGCCGAAGTGGTCCAAAAAGCCGGGGCTGACGTGTTCGTCGTCCAGGGCACGGTGTTGACCGCGCGTCACTCGTCCAAGTCCTATCACCAGCTCTCCTTCGAGGACCTTGTTCGCGCGTGCGACATCCCAGTGGTAGTCGGCAACTGCGTGCACTACGAGACTGCTCTCGAACTCATGGAGACCGGGATCGCGGGAATCCTCGTCGGTGTAGGGCCGGGTGCCGCCTGCACGACTCGCGGGGTGCTCGGGGTCGGCGTGCCCCAGGTGACCGCGACCGCCGACGTGGCGGCGGCGCGGGACGAGCACATGCGGCGAGGCGGAATGCGCGTAGCGGTCATCACCGATGGCGGCATGCGCATCGGCGCCGACGTGTGCAAGGCCTTCGCCTCGGGCGCCGACGCGGTGATGATCGGCACCCCGCTCGCGGGTGCCGAGGAGTCAGCGTCGAAAGGCTTCAACTGGGGCATGGCGACGCCGGACCCCAACCTGCCGCGCGGCACGCGCATCCAGACCGGCACCAAGGCGACCCTGCACGAGATCCTGCTCGGCCCCGCACGTGTCGACGACGGCTCGCAGAACTTCGCCGGCGCGCTTCGCTCGGCCCTGGGAGTTTGTGGCGCCCGTGACATCGCCGAGTTCCAGCACGTAGAGCTGGTGATCGCGCCTGCCATCACCTCGGAGGGCAAGGTCTTCCAGCAGGCCCAGCACGTGGGTATGGGGAAGAGCTGAGCTGAGCCGGTCTGCTGCGGCTGCCCGAAGTCGCGAGGAGGTGAAGGGCGGCACACGGCAGCAGACCATCCTGGTACTCGACTACGGGTCGCAGTTCAGCCAGCTGATCGCGCGACGCGTGCGCGAGGCCAACGTGTACTGCGAGCTGGTCCCCGGCACCACGCCCTGGTCCGAGCTGAAGGAGCGCCACCCGGCCGGACTGATCCTCAGCGGCGGTCCGGCCAGCGTCTACGAACCCGGCGCCCCGCAGGTCGATCCCGAAGCGCTGCGCGCGGGCATCCCGGTGCTCGGCATCTGTTACGGCATGCAGCTCATCGCTCATCACCTGGGTGGCAAGGTCGATCCCGGCCATGCGCGCGAATACGGCCCGGCCCTGCTCTCCGTCCGCGACCAGGCCGGACTGTTCCGCGGGCTCAGCGGCGAGATGCCCGTGTGGATGAGCCACGGCGACCACGTGAGCGAGCTTCCACCCGGGTTCCACTCACTCGCCTCCAGCGGCAACTCGCCCGTGGCCGCATTCACCAACGACCAGGGCATCTACGGAATCCAGTTCCATCCCGAGGTCGTGCACACGCCGGGTGGCCGCGAGGTGCTGCGCAACTTCCTGTATGGGGTCTGCGGGTGCACTCCGTCGTGGACGGCGGGATCGTTCATCGCCGAGGCCACCGAGAGCATCCGGGCCCACGTCGGGGACGGCCGCGTCATCTGCGCCCTCTCTGGGGGCGTCGACTCGGCGGTGGCCGCGACGCTGGTGCACCGAGCGGTGGGCGACCAGCTCACGTGCGTGTTCGTGAACAACGGTCTCCTGCGCAAGGAGGAGCCTGAGCGCGTGCTTGCCGTGATGCACGGCAACCTCGATATGGACATTCGATACGTCGACGCCACTGACCGCTTCCTCCAGGCGTTGAGCGGCGTCATCGACCCGGAGCAGAAAAGGCGCATCGTCGGCCGCGAGTTCATCACCGTCTTCGAGACGGAGGCGACGAGCCTCGGCCACATCGACTTCCTCGCCCAGGGCACTCTTTACCCCGACGTCATCGAGTCGACCGCACCTGACGTGTCTTCGACCGCGGTCAAGATCAAGACCCACCACAACGTCGGCGGCCTGCCACCAGGCCTGCGCTTTCAGCTCATCGAGCCTCTTCGCTATCTCTTCAAGGACGAGGTCCGAGCGGTCGGCATCGAGCTCGGCATGCCGGAGGAGATGGTGTACCGCCAACCCTTCCCGGGACCAGGGCTTTCGATCCGCTGCCTCGGCGAGGTGACGGCGGAGCGCCTGGAGATCCTGCGGAACGCCGACTGGGTGGTCGTCGACGAGATCAAGAACAACGGCCTCTACCGCAAGGTATGGCAGTCATTCGCGGTCCTCACGCCGCTCGAGACTGTGGGTGTGATGGGCGATTTTCGGACGTACGCCAACGTGGTCGCGGTGCGGGTCGTGACGAGCGAGGACGCCATGACGGCGGACTGGGCGCGGGTGCCTTACGAAGTGCTCGCTCGCATCAGCAACCGGATCGTCAACGAGGTTAAGGGCGTTAACCGGGTGGTGTTCGACATCACGTCCAAGCCGCCCGGCACCATCGAGTGGGAATAGCGCTCATCGCCAGGTGAAAGTCCTCGTCATCGGATCCGGGGCGCGCGAGCACGCGCTGGTCTGGAAATGCGTGCAGTCGGACCTGGTCGAGCGCGTTTACTGCGCGCCGGGCAACGGAGGCACTGGCGGCATGGCGCGCAATGTGCCGATCGGCGCCGCGGACGTGGTGCGCCTGGTCGACTTCGCCAAGCGTGAGAGGCTCGGGCTCGTGGTCCTCGGCCCGGAGGCGGCGGTGGAAGCGGGCGTCGGCGACGCTCTGAGGAGCGCCGGGTTCAACGTCTTCGGCCCGAACCGGGGCGCGGGGCGAATCGAGTCGAGCAAGTCGTTCGCCAAGGCCGTGATGCAGCGAGCCGGCATCCCCACGGCCGGCTACGAGGTCTTCACGCAGCCCGCGCCGGCGCGCGCCTGGGCCGGCGAGCGCGATGGCGCCGTCGTGGTAAAGGCCGATGGCCTGGCTCGGGGCAAGGGCGTGATCGTTTGCTCGTCGGTCGAGGAGTCGAACGCCGCGATCGACGCCATGCTGGTCGAAGGCCAGTTTGGCCGCAGCGGCGCCACCATCGTGGTGGAGGAGCGGCTCGAGGGGCCCGAGCTCTCGGTGCTCGGAGTGACCGATGGCAAGGACGTAGTCGCGCTGGCGCCGGCGCGCGACTATAAACGAGCCCGCGACGGAGACGAAGGCGGGAACACGGGTGGCATGGGAGCCTACTCGCCTCCTCTGGGCGTGGACGATGCGCTGCTGCAGGAGGTGGTGGATTCCGTTCTGCGTCCGGCGGTCCGAGAGCTCGCCGCCTCGGGCGACGAGTTCCACGGCGTGCTCTATGCGGGATTGATGCTGACGCCCAAGGGGATTCGCACCCTCGAGTTCAACGCCCGTTTCGGCGACCCGGAGGCCCAGGTCGTGCTCCCGCGACTGCAGACGGACTTCGTCGCACTGGCGCTGGCGGCGGCCAAGGGCAACCTCGCCGCCTTCCCGGACCTGAGCTGGAGTCCGAGGCCGTGCGTCGGCGTGGTCGTCGCGTCGGGCCACTATCCCGACGAGGCGGCCGTCAAGACCGGCTTCCAGATCCGCGGCCTGGCCGAGATGCCGAAGGGGGTCCTGATCTTCCATGCCGGGACCCGCTACGTGCCCGGCACCGGCCTGGTCACCGACGGGGGACGCGTGGTCACCTCAGTAGCCATGGGCGACACGGTGGCGCAGGCGCGCGACACGGCGTTGTCGGGTGCCCGGCAGGTACGATTTGAGGGGGCTTTCTTTCGCTCCGATATTGCAGGGGAGGCGGTTTAGTTGAGCGCAGTCGTAGGCGTCATCCTCGGCTCCAAGTCCGACCTGCCGCTGATGGAGTCGTGCGTCAAGGTCCTGGACGAGCTCGGTCTCGAGCACGAGGTCAAGGTGTGCTCGGCCCACCGCAACCCCAAAGGCGTGATGGAGTGGGCCAGCTCGGCGCGCGGCCGCGGCCTCAAGGTTGTCATCGCGGCCGCCGGCGGAGCCGCCCACCTGCCCGGCGTCGTGGCCGCATGGACCGACCTGCCGGTGATCGGGGTGCCGGTCCCGACCCAGCACCTCGGCGGCGTCGATTCGCTCTATTCGATTGTGCAGATGCCCGCGGGGATCCCCGTCGCCACCGTCGCCATCGGCGAGGCCGGGGCCAAGAACGCCGCGTGGCTGGCGGCCCGAATCATCGGCTTGAGCGACGGCCGGATCGAGAAGAGCCACGCGGAGAAGCGCGCAGCGCTGGCCGGCTAGGAAGAAGTGGCGAAGAAGAAGGCGCGCGTCAGGCTCATCGACACCACGTTTCGCGACGCCCAGCAGTCGCTGCTCGGCGGCGACCTGCGCACCGAGGAGATCCTGCCCATCGCGGCCAAGATGGACGCCGTCGGCTTCGCCGCCATGGAGGCGTTCGGCGGCGCCACTTTCGAGACGCAGCTGCGGCGGCGCGAAGATCCGTGGGACTACCTCCGCAAGCTGCGCAAGGTCACCCCGAACACCCCGATCCAGGCTTTGATTCGCGGCCAGAATCTCGTTTCGCAACGCAACTTCGCCGACGACGTCGTCGAGCTCTTCGTCAAGCACGCCGCCAAGTGCGGAGTCGACGTGTTCCGTGTGTTCGATCCTCTGAACGACCTGCGCAACATGGAGGCGTCGATCGCCGCGGCGCTCAAGGCCAAGAAGAAGGTGCAGGGCGCGCTCAGCTACGCCATCTCACCCGCGCACAATGTCGAGCTCTGGTGCTCGCTCGCCAAGGGCCTGGTCGACATGGGCTGCCACGAGATCGTGATCAAGGACACCTCCGGTCTGCTCAGCCCCCAGGCGACCTGGGAGCTCGTCACCGAGCTGAAGCAGGTCGTGGATGTGCCCATCGACGTCCACTCCCACTGTTCGAGCGGCATGGCGCCGATGGCGTACATGGCGGCGGTCGAAGCCGGGGCGGAGATCCTTGACGTGGCCGTGTCGCCCCTGGCGTGGGGCACGTCGCAGCCCGCCTCGGAGAGCGTCGTGGCCGCCCTGGAGGGTGGCGAGTACGACACGGGGCTCGACCTGGACAAGATGTGGGACGTCCAGGCCGACGTCGAAGAGCTGAAGCGGCGGCACCTCGAGCACCTGAGCCCGTTCGCAGATCGGGTTGACGCCAGCATCCTCCGATATCACATGCCGGGGCTAATGCTCGAGGACATCTTTCATCAGCTCGCCGCCCACAACGCGGGCGCGCGCCAGGCGGAGGTGATGGAGGAGGCGAACCGCGTGCGCCGAGAGCTCGGCTATCCACCCCTGGTGGCGCCGATCCGCCAGATCATCGCCACTCAGGCGGTCTACAACGTGATCGGCGGCGACCGCTACTCGACCGTCACGCAGGAGTTGAAGGATTACCTGCAGGGCCTGTACGGGAGGCCCCCGGTCCCGGCCGATCACGAGCTGCGCCGGCTGGTGCTCGGCCGCGAGGAGCCCATCACGATCCGCCCGGCCGACCTGCTCGAACCCCAGGTGGACGGCGCGCGCAAGCAGCTTCGCAAGCAGGGTCACGAACCCAACGACGACGCGGTGCTGATCCAGCTGATGTTCCCGGCCCTGTTGAAGGACTACCTCAGCGGCCCGCCGCCGGAGGTGAGCGCTGGCGGAAAGCAGGCCGAGCCCGCGGGGGAGCCTGCAAAGACTGACCCGGTGGTCGCGGATGCCGCCGAGTCGGCCCCCGCCGAGGTGGCGCCACAGGCGCAGGTCTCGACCGCGGAGTTCGACGTCGAGGTCGAGGGCGAGACCTTCAAGGTGCGCGTCACCGGGGCCGGGATGACCGTCATGTCCTCGGCCGGGGCGCCTGCCGGCTCAGCCGCCGCTGCTGCGCCGCCGAAGGTCGGCGAGGGGACCGTGGTCGCCCCCATGCAGGGCCTTATCGTGAAGCTCCCCGTCAAGGCCGGGGACGAGGTGAAGCTGGGCGACGTGGTGGCAGTGCTCGAGGCGATGAAGATGCAGAACGACATCGTGACCACGGTCGCGGGGCGCGTCAGGCAGGTGTACGTAAAAGAAGGCGACGTGGTCAGCCCTAATCAGCCTCTCCTGGCGGTCGGGTGAAGCACACGCTCGTCAAGCTGATTGGATGAAGAGCATGTTCTTCAAGGTGACTGGATGAAGAGCAAGCTCTTCAACAAGGTCCTCATCGCGAACCGTGGCGAGATCGCGATCCGCGTCATGCGCGCCTGCCGCGAGCTGGGGATCGCGACCGTTGCCGTCTACTCCGACGCCGACCGCAACGCGATCCACGTCCGCTACGCCGACGAAGCGCGCCACATCGGGGGCGCCGCCGCGAGCGATTCGTACTTGAAGCTCGATCACATCGTGAAGGTGGCGCACGAGGTCGGCGCCGAGGCGATCCATCCGGGATACGGCTTTCTTTCGGAGAAGCCCGCGTTTCCCGAGGCGTGCGAGGCCGCGGGGATCAAGTTCATCGGTCCACCCGCATCGGCGATGCGCGCCTTGGGCTCCAAGCTCGCCGCGCGCCAGCTCGCGATCGACCACGGCGTGCCGGTCACCCCTGGAAGCGACGCCGTCGACCCGGTCGCCGCCGTCACCGCGGCGCGGCGCATCGGCTTCCCGGTGATGGTCAAACCGTCGGGGGGCGGTGGCGGCATCGGGATGAAGGTCGTCGAGTCCGAGGCGGACCTGGCGGCCGCCATCGAAACCAGCGCGCAGGCGGCGCGCTCCGCTTTCGGCGACCCGACCGTCTACATCGAACGCTACGTTCGCAACCCCAGGCACATCGAGATCCAGGTGATCTGCGACAGCCACGGCCACGCCGTGCACTTGGGCGAGCGCGAATGCTCGATCCAGCGCCGCCACCAGAAGATCATGGAAGAGACGCCTTCACCGGTCCTGACCGCGGAGATTCGCGCCGCCATGGGCGATGCGGCGATCCGCGCGGCCACCGCGGCCGGCTACGTCAACGCGGGCACTGTCGAGTTCATCTTCAGCGAAGGCGACTTCTACTTCCTGGAGGTCAACGCGAGGCTGCAGGTGGAGCATCCGATCACAGAGGCGGTCACCGGCATCGACCTGGTCAAGGAGCAGATTCGCGTGGCCGCCGGGATGGAGCTCAGCTTCTCCCAGCACGACGTGACCTGGACCGGGCATGCGATCGAGATGCGCATCAACGCGGAGGACCCAGTGCGCAAGTTCCTTCCCAACCCCAAGCGAATCTCGCGCTGGGTCGCGCCCGCCGGCCCAGGCGTGCGCGTGGACTCGGGTTTCGGACCGGGCTCGGACGTCCCGCCCAACTACGACTCGCTCGTGGCCAAGCTCATCGTCCACGGCGGCGACCGCGCGGAGGCGATCGCGCGGGCAAGCCGCGCGCTCGGCGAGTTCGTGGTGGTGGGCCCTGCGACGACGATCAGCTACCACAGGGCCATCCTCGAAAACCCGGATTTCCGGGCCGGCAAGCTGAGCACCCGGTTCATCGAGGACCATCCGGACCTCGTCGAGCGCGCCAGGAAGCTGGCCGCGGATGTTTCTCCCTTCGACTACGGCCCGGATCCGCGTCACGTCGCGGCGGCGGCGGCCGCGGTGGCGGCGGTGGTGCGGCAATAGCCCCTCTGCGTGATCCGGAAGGCGGAAGGCCGTTCGTCGTGGGCAAGTCGGCGGTCCAGGGCCGCTCCGGGCCTTTTGAGCTGCGCGAGGACGTGATCCGGTTTCCCGATGGCGCAGAGGCGGTGTACACCGTCGTGGCCAACCCGGACTCGGCCTTCATCGTTCCGTATTTCGACAACGGCGACACGATGCTCGTGCGCCAGTGGCGTCACGCCTGGGACGAATCTTCTTGGGAGGTTCCCGCCGGCACCTTCAACGGCGACGAGGACCCGCTTGAATGCGCGCGGCGGGAGCTGGCGGAGGAGACGGGACTGGTGGCGAGCCGGTACACGTCGCTCGGCGTGGTGCACGGCGCCGCCTTCCTCACGGGGTCGGCGCACATGTTCATGGCCCAAGGGATCACCGAGGGCGAGCGCGACCCGGAGACCTACGAGCAGGACATGGAGGTGATGCGTCTGCCGTTCGCTGAGGCTTTCGAGGCGGCGCTCCAGGGCGGCATCGCCCATTCCGGTTCGGTGACGGCGCTCACGCGCGCGGCGCGCGCGTTGAGGATCCTCTAGCCGGCGGGAGTCGACGCGGGAGTCGGGCTGGGGCTCGGACTCGGGGACCCCGTGGTCGGCGGTCCGCTCGTCTTGCCGTCCCCTTGGTTGACCGCCACCGGGCCGACCAGGTCGAGGTCGTACTCGGCCGCCACGTTATGACCCAGGACGTCGCGGACCGTGGTGAGGACGACGATCCTGTAGTGGGCGCCAGGTTTCAGCGCCAGGCCGCTGATCGTCACCGTCTTGTTGGAATAGGTCTGGCTGGTGTCGATCTGCTTGCCCTTGGCGTCGAGGACGACGATTCCGCCCGCGATGGTCCCGGGATCGAGGTCGCTGTCGAACGTGACCTGGATCGTGTCAGGCGTCACCACCACCCCGACCACCTCCGCG
>DATLUC010000072.1:0-3883 GCA_035533335.1 Candidatus Baltobacterales bacterium | reverse complement strand
GTACTCCAGTTGGCTCAACCAGGTGGAGCTCTGGTTTGCCAAGCTCGAGCGCCAAGTCATAGTCCGGGGCATCTTTAAGTCCACCACCGACCTCGCTCGGAAGCTCATGCAATACATCCGTGAGCACAACAAGACGGCCCGCCCCATCAAGTGGAAATACGCCGATCCCAGCCGCCGAGTCCATGCTCACCATTCAGCCGTTACGGTCCACTAGCCGGGGCTCCCGGGCCCGCTACCAGATCCCCGGCTGGATCATCCCGTGCCAGTTGCAGTTCCCGCACACCACGTCCGTCCCCTGTGTGATGCCCGCCATGTAGGGACCGACGACGAGGTTGGTCGAACCGCACCGCGGGCATCTCGACAGCGATTCACTCTTTGACTCCTGCGCCTCTTCGGCCACGCCGTGGGGCCGCTGCTCCTCGCGCTGCTCGGCCCGCCTCCTGGCGTTGCGGCCCACCGCTACTTTCGGGCCGGCTCGAGGCCGTACAGGGCGCCGAACTTCTGCCGCACGTACGCGATCCAGGGCGCAGCCGTGAGCGGTTTGCCGGTGGCGCGCTCGAGCAGCTCGTTGGGGGTGAACTTGCGGCCGTGGCGGTGCACGTTCTTGCGCAGCCACGCGAGCAGGGCGGTGAACTCCCCCTTCTCGATCTGCGCGTCGAGGTCGCGTAGGTCGGCGCGCGCCTTCTCCATCAACTGGGCGCCGATGAGGTTGCCGAGCGTGTAGCCCGGGAAGATCCCAAAGCTCACCGACGACCAGTGAATGTCCTGCAGCGCGCCCTCGCGGTCGTTCGGCACGGTTATGCCGAGATACGACTTCACGCGCGAATTCCATGCCTCGGGCAAATCCCTCACCTTCAAAGTGCCGTCGAGCATCTCGGTCTCCAGCTCGAAGCGGAGCAGGACGTGCATGTTGTAGGTGACCTCGTCCGCCTCCACGCGAATCAGCGAGGGATACGAGCGGTTGACCGCCCTGTAGAACATCTCCTCGTCGACCCCGCGGAGCGGCTCAGGGAACGCCGCCTGAAGGCTGGGATAGAAATGGCGCCAGAAAGGCCGGCTCCTGCCGACCAGGTTCTCCCACAGGCGCGACTGCGATTCGTGGACACCGGGCGATGCGCCATCCCAGAGCGGGGTGCGGTCAAGGTTGGCTCCAATGCCCTGGTTGTACATGGCATGGCCGCATTCGTGGATCGAGCCGAATAGGCATTCGTTGAAGAAGTCGCGCGAGACGCGCGTGGTGATGCGGGTGTCGCCTGGGCCGAACGACGTCGAGAACGGATGGGTCGATACGTCTTGCCGTCCTCGATCGAGGTCGTAGCCCAGCCTCCCGACGACGTCGAGGGCGTACTGCATCTGGAGGTCAGGCTCGAAGCCGCGGTACAGCATGCGGTCATCAACCGCGTCGGCGTTCCGAGCGATGTCGGCGACCAGGGGCACGATCGCCCTCTTGATCTCTCCAAATATCGCCTCCAGCTCGCTGGTTTTCAGGCCTGGTTCGCTGCGGTCGAGGAGGGCGTCGTAGGGCCGCTCCGCGTACCCCAGAGCGTCTGCGATACGGCGGTTGAGCTCGACGTTCTTCTCGAGGTAAGGCTCGAACACTTTGAAGTCGGCGTCACGCCGCGCCTTCTCCCAGTGAGGCCGTGCCGTCGCGCCGGCCATGGCCACCTCGGATACGAGCTCCGAAGAGAGCTTGCGCTCCTGTTCGTAGTCGCGCCTGGTCACCCGAACCAGGCTCGAGTCATCCGAATCGAAAGGCTGGTTGGCCACCTCGGATTCGAGGGCGTCGAGAAGGTGGCCGACTTCGTCGGAGGTGAAGCTGGCGTGCGCCAGGGTCATAAGCGTCGAGAGCTGCTGCGCCCGGCCGGCCACGCCGCCAGGTGGCATGTTCGTCTCCTGGTCCCAGTCCAGCACGGCGGCCGCCCGGCTGAGGTCGGTCACCTCCGCCAGAATTGCCTTGAGCCGCTGCAGGTTGTCACTCATGTCTCACCCTCCCCACGGGTATTCTCGCGAATGGCGCAACCGCCCCGCTAGCTCAGTGGATAGAGCATCTGTCTTCTAAACAGAGGGTCTGAGGTTCGAATCCTCAGCGGGGCACCTTGAACTTAAATGATCGCCTTGGCGTCGGGAGGGGGAAGATCGAGCACGAACCGGGTGGTGCCAGCGTGCAGAATTCAAAGCACGATGAGGCGGGCTATCGGCAAGAGTCGTGGCGTGGCGCGGGCCTGCGCCGCGGCCGTCCTTCTGATCACCCTCGCCGCGTGCGGAGGGGACTCCATGGGTGCGGCTCCGCCCGTGACCCCCAGCCCGACTCCGGCGGTGGCCTCAGCGCAGCCGGCGCCGACGCGCACGCCGGTCACTGTCGCCGTCATCCCAAACCTGACCCAGGCCACGGCGCTGCAGCTGTACCTCGATCAGGGCTTCGATTGTGTGGTGGTGCCGGCCAGCCACCCGGCGTGGACCCGCCATCGCTGCTCCAAGACCGCGAGCAATGCGCTGGCTACGGCGGACCTCGAAGGGCCGGGGACGGGGGTCGCGAACCTGAAGGCTGCAACACTTGGCATGCCGAACACCGTGGTCGAAGGGTTCCTGGGCGATTCGGCCAGCTTGCCGTTTGAGGGGTCCGCCTCCGACCAGGCGCTGCAATGGGTCAGCGATTCGCTGCCCAAGGGGGGAGGCGCCACTGTCATCGGCGGAGTGCAGTTGCAGTTGGTCAACAGCCCGCCAGTCGCCTGGGTGACCCTGAAGCCGGTCAGCTGACACTCGGAGCGCCACAAGATCGCACTTAGACTGACTGCGGTATGGCGACCATCGAGCTGCTGCCCATGACGTCGGCGGAATTCAACGCGTGGCTTCCCGGGACGATCGCGCGCTACGCCGCAGAGCATGTTCGCAGCGGCCGGTGGTCCGAGGAAGAGGCACTGGTATGCAGTCGGGAGGAACACGAGCGCCTGCTTCCCCAGGGCCTCGCCACGCCCGAACACCGCCTGTGGAACATCGTTCCTACCGGGGGCGGCGAGCCGGTTGGAATGTTGTGGATGGGGGTGGTTCAGAGGCCGACGCCTTCAGCCTTCGTCTACTACATCGAGATCTATCCGCAGTTCCGGCGACGCGGCTACGCGGAGCAGGCGCTGCTCGAGCTAGAGAAGGAAGCGAGGCGCCTGGGCCTCGACGGCATCCAGCTGCACGTCTTTGGGCACAACATGGCAGCCCGTCCGCTTTACGAGAAGCTTGGCTACGTGCCGACCAACATCAACATGCTGAAGCGACTGACCTAAAGCTCTCGATTCTTCACGGAGTGGGGAGGGTGGCACGAGTGGTTTCATGTCCCCATCCCCCGGCAGCGCCGGGTACTTCCCCGCGAAGCGAGGAAGTGGAAATCGGGAGCATCTCACTTCCCGACGAAGTGGGGAAGGTGGCCCGCAGGGCCGGATGGGGAGATGCCTATACCGGGGCGGAGAGAACGTGACGCACCTCGCGTGCGACCTCCACGTCCTCGCGAGCCTTGATTACGAGCGTCACCACCGTGGCGCCTGGCGCGCTGATGTCGGCGTCGTTGAGCAGGCTCGCATTGAGCGTCGGCCCGATCTCGAGGCCTAGAAAGCGCAGCCCCGACACGGCTGCGGCGCGCACCGGCGGCGAGTTCTCTCCGACCCCGCCAGTGAAGACGAGCACGTCGAGCCCGCCCATCGCGGCCGCCATCGCGGCGATCAGGGCGCGGAGCCGGTGGATATAGACGTCGAACGCCAGCGCGGCCGCGTCGTCGCCGGCGGACATGCGCTTCAGCACCTCGCGCATGTCGGGGGTTCCCGCGAGCCCCAGCAACCCTGAGCGCTGGTCCAGCGCCTCCGACATCTCGGCTTCGCCGGTGCCGGCGTGGCGCTGC
>DATLUC010000071.1:0-4261 GCA_035533335.1 Candidatus Baltobacterales bacterium | reverse complement strand
GGGTTCCGTTAGACTCGGTTCACTCTTGGCCCGAACGATCGCCGTCGCGATGCAAAAGGGGGGTGTTGGCAAGACCACCACCGCCGTGAACCTCGGCGCAGCCCTTGCGGAACTGGGCCAGCGGGTTCTCCTGATCGACCTTGACGCCCAGGGTCACCTGACCCTGTACATGAAGCCGCCCGGCGAACTTGAAAAGACCATCTACGACCTCCTGGTGGACCCGGACACGACCGTGACCGACGTCGTGCAGGAGGCCCCCCAGATGGGCGTCCACTACATCCCGGCCGACATCGAGCTCGCAGGGGCGGAGAACCAGCTGATCAACGAGATCGGCCGCGAGAGCATCCTGCGCGACAAGCTCGAGCCGGCTCAGCGCCGCTACGACTTCATCATCATCGACTGCCCGCCGTCCCTCGACCTCATCGTGATCAACGCCCTGGTCGCCGCAGACGAGGTCCTGGTGCCGCTCCAGGCTGAGTTCCTGGCCCTGCGGGGCATGCAGGAGCTGCTCGTCACGATGGAGCGCGTGAAGCGCAGGCTCAACCCGCGGCTGGAGCTGATCGGAATCCTGCCGACGCTTTACAAGCATCGCGCGCTTCACTCACAGGAGGTGCTCGCCGCGGTGCGAGAGAAGTACGGGGACAAGGTCTACGACTTCGGCGTCACCGATTCCATCCGTTTCGCGGAGACGCCACTCGCCGGCCAATCGATCTTGCAGTATGCAAAAGAGTCCGACGGAGCGAAGTCGTACCGCGCGCTGGCAGCCAAAGTGTTGGAGAATCACAAACAGGATTGAGGGTGATCCATTAATGCCGACATTCAAACGCGTCTCGCTCGCCGGCTCCGAGGAGCTCTTCCGCCCGACGCGACCTCAGGTCGTCACCGACACCGATGACGTGATCAAGGGCGCCGTCGACCGTCCGGTGAAGGTGAAAGAGGTCGTCTATCGGACCCTCAACTTCACGCCCGAGGAGATCGAGCTTCTGCTGGAGGCGATCCAGACTGCGAAGTACCCGGATCGAGTACGGGCCAAGCCGGCGCTGGACAAGTTCGATTCGCTTGATGCGCTTCGGATCAAGGTCCAGGGCGCGTCCGAGCACGAGTAGCGCTCAGTAGCGCTTCTTCGACCGCCGGCGCACGTACCCGTAGACCCAGAACAGGCAGACGGCCGAGAGCACGACCGCAAAGGCAACAGCGGCGAAGTGCTCCATTGCGGTAAATACTGATTCATGTCCAAGCTCGCCATCGTCAAGGTCAAGCTCGACCGAGATGTGAACTGCTACGTGGTCTCGTGCGCGTCGACCAAGGAGGCGGTGATCATCGACCCTGGCCAACCGGCCGAGAAGATCATCGAGCAGGCGACCGGCCTGGAGGTCAAGTTCATCCTCGCCACCCACTGCCACCCCGGACACGTCGGAGGCAAGGACGACGTGAAGGCCGTGACAGGCGGGGAGACCGCGCTGCATTCGGCCGACGCCAAGCAATTTCTACGCTCGGCCGACCGGTACCTCGTCGACGGTGACGAGCTCGAGTTCGGTGAGTTCAAGGTAAGCGTCATCCACACGCCCGGCCACACCCCCGGCAGCCTTTGCTTCGTCGTTGCCAACCATGCCTTCGTGGGCGACACCATCCTGGCCGGCGGGATTGGCAGGCAGATGCCGGAAACGGACCTACGGCGCCAGATGATGAGCATCGGGACCAAGCTCATGCGCTTGCCGCTGCAGACTGCGCTGTACCCGGGCCATGGCCCCGCCACGAGCCTCGAGCGCGAGCTGGCTCAGAACCCGATCTTCAGGGGCGCGGGCGCCAGAGCCTGACCGCTGGGCCTCCCCGTCCCCGGCCTTCGGCCGGTACTCCCCCGCGTAGCGGGGAAGCGGATGGTTTCAGCCTGTGTTGACCAGGCTGAGCGTGATCGTGGTCACGCCGTTGGCCGACGCGGCGCCGACCAGGCCACCGTCTTTGGAGTTGCTCTTGCGCGCGAAGACGGCGGAGAAAGAGCCGTTGGAGGTCCCTTTGAACGTGACCGTCCAATCACCCTGGTTGAACTTGTTGCCGAAGAAGGCCTGGACCTTGTCGACGCTGTCCAGCGTCTCCCACTCCATGCCCCAGGTGGTCTGGCCGCTGGAGCTGAACGCGGCTCCCGCGGTCAGGCGGGATCCGGGATAGATCGGAACATCGCCCGGAAAGCCGCTCGGCATCGCAACGGCGGGGTCGAGCTGGCTCGAACCCTGCGCCGCGGCGCTGGCGCTGGCGCTGACAGTGGCCTGGGCCGCCGGAGGGGCCGCCGAGCTCAGGCAGGCCGCCGTCCCCACCAACAGGAGCCCGAAGGCAGCGGCCGAGGTGACCAGGCGAGGGCGCATCTGAGCTAAAACTGCCGCCCACCGGAGCGGTCGGTCAACGGCCGACGACCGCCGGCCGGACCATCCGCCCACGCGGCCGCCGAGCGCCGCCCACAGCCTCCCCGCGGAGAAAAACCGCCTTGATCGCGAACCCGAACTCCTGGCCCTCGAGAGCGCCATGGCGCTGGCGTGAGCGCATCTGCGTCGCCTTCACACGCGTCTTGCCCTGCGGGTCCACGATGACCAGGTCGGCGTCGAAACCCGGCTCGATCGCCCCTTTGCTCTGGTGCAACCCGGCCAACGCGGCAGGCGACTCGCTCACCCAGCGCGGGGCAAGCCAGACGTTGCCGAGGCGTTCGGCCAGCGCCAGGCAGCTGACGTAGAGGCTCTGTACCCCCGGACTTCCGGGCGGCGCGTCCTCCAGCGACCGGGCCTTTTCAGCGTCTGTGTGCGGAGCGTGGTCCGTGGCGACGATCGAAATCACCCCCCTGGACAGACCATCGACCAGGGCGTCGCGGTCAGCCGAGGTGCGCACGGGGGGCAACATCTTCATGAAGTTGCCGGCGCGGTCGAAGTCCGATTCCGTCAGCCAAAGGAACTGGGGGCACGTTTCCAGCGTCATGTAGGTCCCCATGCGCATCGCGTCCTCTGCGGCGCTCAGTCCGAGCTCGCTCGACAGGTGCGCGACATGAAGGCGCACGCCTGTCTCTTTGGCAATGGCGGCGGCAGCCGAGACAGCGACTGCCTCCGCCTCCGGCGGCCGCGAGGCCAGGAAGTCCGCGTAGGTCTCGAGCGGGCGCCGAAACGCGCCCAGGACTCCCGGGTCCTCGGCATGAATCGCGAGAGGCAGGCCGAGCTCCGCCACGAGTGGCGCAAGGCGGGCCAGCGTGCCGTAGTCGGGCGGCGACTCCTGGTCCGGATCGTCGGGGTCGAGATTGTGCTGGACCTGCTTGCGGCTGCGGCTGAAGCCGTAGCCGAGATAAGCCTTGAAGCCGACAGCCCCGGATGACGCCATGCCTTCGATCTGGTCCGGTGTCGAGCTGGAGCGGATGAGTCCCCAGAGCCCGAAATCGACTCTCGCCTTGGCACGCGCCATCGCGGCCTTCGACTCCATCACCCCGGCGCTGTCCACCGCCGGCACGGTGTTCGGCATGTCGAATACGGTTGTCACGCCGCCCGCCGCCGCGGCCGAGGTCAGAGTCCCGAAATCCTCCTTCTCCGGGAATCCCGGGTCGCGGCTGTGCACATGGACGTCGATGGCGCCAGGCAGTACGTACATGCCCGTCGCGTCAACGACCTTCGCGCCGTCCTGCGCACGCACGCCCGATTCGACGCGCGTGATGACTCCATCGGTGACGTGGACGTCGGCCTCCACCGGGCCGCCCCGTCCGTACACCGTACCGCCGCGAATCAGCAGCTCAGTCAAGCTCGAGGTCTTTCATGCGGAACAACGGCGAGTACGGGATGCCGGCCTTTCGAATGTTCTCCTCGCCGCCTTCGCCGCGGTCGAGCACCACGACGAGATGGATCACCTCCAACCCCGCGTCCCGCAACACCTGCGCGGATCGCAGCGAGTCGCCCCCGGTGGTGACGACGTCCTCGATGACGGTCACCCGGTCGCCCGCCGCGAGGCGGCCCTCGAGCTGCTTGGCGGTGCCGTAACCCTTCGGCTCCTTGCGCACGAGCACCAGCGGAAGGCCTGTCTCCATGGACACTGCGCCGCCCAGCAGCACGGCGCCCAGCTCCGGAGCGGCGAGGCGCTGCGTCTCTTTCGGCACCAGGGCCGCGAGCTGACTGCCGAGCCGCTTGAGAAGGGCGGGATCGGTCTCGAAGAGGAACTTGTCGAAATAGCGGTTCGAGCGTTTGCCGGACCGAAGGACGAAATCGCCTTTCAGGTACGACGCTTTGACGAGCTCGCGCCC
>DATLUC010000070.1:0-32714 GCA_035533335.1 Candidatus Baltobacterales bacterium | reverse complement strand
CGGTCGCCGAACATCTGGGTCAGCAGCTTCAGGTAGGGAGTCTCGCCGCAGCCCGCGCAAGCGCCCGAGAACTCGAACAGCGGCTGCAGCATCTGCGAGCCCTTGATCGTGCCCACCTTCACCTGCGTGCGGTCGAACTCGGGAAGCGATTTGAAGAACTCCCAGCTCGCCTTGTCCTTTTCGAATGAGCCGTTCTTGGTCGCCATGTCGAGCGACTTGTGGCGCTGGACCTGCTTGCTGTGCGCGGGGCAGTAATCGGCGCAGGTTCCGCATCCGTTGCAGTCCTCGGGCGCGACCTGGATCGTCATCACCATCCCGGGCTGCTCCTTCGACTTCCACTCCTTGGACAAGAAGCCGTCGGGCGCGCCGGCCAGCAGGTCGGGCGAGTACACCTTCATGCGGATGGCGGCGTGCGGGCACACGAGCGTGCATTTCGCGCAGTCGATGCAGATCGCCGGATCCCACCGCGGCAGCTCTTCGGCGATGTCGCGCCTCTCCCATTGCGAGGTACCGACCGGAAAGGTGCCGTCGACCGGCATCGCCGACACGGGCAGCAGGTCTCCGCGACCGGCGATCATCGGCGCGGTCACCCGTTGCACGAAGGCCGGCGCGATGGCCGGCACGACCGGCCTCACGTGGAGGTCGCCGCCGGCGACTTTTGGAACCGTCACCTCGTGAAGCTCCGCCAGCGCCAGGTCGACCGCCGCGAAGTTGCGCTCCAGCACGGTCACGCCGCGCTTGGCATACGTGTGCTGGATGGCGGCCTTGATCGCCGCGATCGCCTGGTCCTGCGGCAGCACGCCGGCGAGCGAGAAGAAGCACGCCTGCAGGATGGTGTTGACGCGGCCGGGCAGGCCCGCCTCTCGGGCGACACGCGTCGCGTCGATCACGTAGAAGCGCAGCCGCTTCGCGATGATCTGGCTCTGCACCTCGACCGGCAGCTGGTCCCAGACGTAGCCGGCGCGGTGCGGGCTGTTGAGCAGGAAGGTCGCGCCGGTCGCCGCGTGCTCGAGCACGTCGACCTTCTCCAGGAAGCCGAACTGGTGACAGCCGACGAACCCGGCTTTCTGCACCAGGTAAGTGGATTCGATGGGCCGCGGCCCGAAGCGCAGGTGCGACACCGTCATCGAGCCGGACTTCTTCGAGTCGAGCACGAAGTAGCCCTGCGCAAACTGTTCGGTGTGCTCGCCGATGATCTTGACCGTGTTCCGCGTGGCCCCGACGGTGCCGTCCGAGCCCAGCCCGTAGAACACCGCGCGCACCACGTCTGACGGCTCGGTCGAAAAGCTCGGATCCACGTCGAGGCTCAGGTGAGTCACGTCGTCGTTGATGCCGACCGTGAACTCCCGCCGGGGAGTCGTTCTGGCCAGCTCGGCGAACACGGCCGCGGCCATGGCCGGAGTGAACTCCTTGGATGCCAGCCCGTAGCGGCCGCCGATGACCATGGGCGGGTTGGTGCGGGACGCCAGCGACACGAGGACGTCCTGGAAGAGCGGCTCACCCGGAGCCCCCGGCTCCTTGGTGCGGTCGAGCACGGCGATGCGCCGCGCGCTGGCGGGGAGCGCGGCCGCCAACGCCTCCGAGTCGAACGGTCGGAACAGCCGGACCTTGAGCAGCCCGACCCTCTCGCCTCGCGCGACCAGCGCCTCCACCGCCTCGCCCGCCGCGCCCGCGCCTGAGCCCATCAGGACCATCACGCGCTCGGCTTCGGGATGCCCGATGTAATCGAACAGCCGGTACCGCCGTCCGGTGAGCTCCGCGAACCGGTCCATGGCGGCGCTGACTATCCCGGGGACCGCGGCGTGGTAGGGGTTGCCGGCCTCGCGCCCCTGGAAGAAGACGTCCGGGTTCTTGGCCGAGCCGCGCATCACCGGGTGGTCTGGAGTGAGGCCTCGCCGGTGGTGGGCGTCCACGAGCGCGTCCGGGATCATCTCGCGCAGATGCTCGTCGGCAAGAGGAACGATCTTGTTGACCTCGTGCGAGGTGCGGAAGCCGTCGAAGAAATGCACGAACGGGATGCGGGACTCGAGCGTGGCGCGGTGCGCGATCAGCGCGAGGTCCTGCGCCTCCTGCACCGAGGAGGAGCAGAGCATCGCAAACCCTGACGTGCGCACCGCCATGACGTCGCTCTGGTCGCCGAAGATCGACAGCGCATGGGTCGCCACGGCTCGAGCCGCGACATGGAACACCGTCGGGGTCAGCTCGCCCGCGATCTTGAACATGTTGGGCAGCATCAGCAGCAGGCCTTGCGATGCCGTAAACGTGGTGCATAGGGCGCCCGCCATGAGGGCTCCGTGAAGAGCGCCGGCCGCGCCGGCCTCGCTCTGCATCTCGATCACCTCGGGGACGGTCCCCCACAGGTTGGGCTGCCCGGCCGCGGACCAGGCGTCGGCCTGCTCGCCCATGGCGGTGGAGGGCGTGATCGGATAGATTGCGATCACTTCGCTCAGCCGGTGCGCCACGCGCGCCGCAGCTTCGTTGCCGTCTACGGTCACGAAACCTTTCACAGATGCCCGATGACTACGCTGGCACCCAGGGGCCCCAAGCCCCATGGCCGAAAGACCTGTGTGGGGAGGGTCGTTAGGCTGCGGGGCGAAGCCCCGCAAGGGATTTCTTACAGAATCTGATGGTGAGGCTGCCCCTGTCGCTCGCGCCGCTGGCCGAGCGAAACTTCCGCCTTCTGTGGATGGGTCAGGCCGTGTCGGCGGCCGGCGATTCCATGACCTCGATCGCCCTCGCGTTCGCGACGCTTTCGATCACGCGCTCCGCCGGCGCCCTCGGCGCCGTGCTCGGAATCTCGGTCTTAGGCACCATGATCGCGTTGCCCGTCGGAGGGGTTTGGTCCGACCGGCTGCCCAGGCAGCTCGTGATGTTGACCTCCGACGCCGTTCGGGCCGCGGTGCACGGGATCGTCGGAGTGCTGCTCATCACCGGCCACGCCCAGCTGTGGCAGCTCGCGGCCGGGGCCTTCGCCTTCAGCTTTGCCGGGGGCTTATTTCAACCGGCCTCGAGCGCGCTGACACCCCAGACGGTCAGCGCCCCGCTCCTCCAGCGCGCGAACGCCCTCATGGGACTTTCGAGGAGCGCCACCAACGTCGCCGGCCCGGCCGTCGCAGGGATTCTGGTCGCACTCATCGGCCCGGGCTGGGTCTTCGTGATCGACTCCGGCACCTTCGTGGTCAGCGCCATCTCCCTGGCGCTCCTCAGGGTCGAGCGGATAGCCGCCGGGCCACGGGCCAACTTCTGGAGCGAGCTGGTCGAAGGCCTGCGCGCAGTCACCGGCCGGCGCTGGTACCTGCTCAACCTCGGCGCGCACGCGCTGTGGAACTTCGGCATCGCGGCCTTTTTCGTCCTGGGCCCGGTGGTCGCCAAGCAGCGGCTCGGCGGCGCCTCCGTCTGGGGGCTGATCGGCGCCTCGATGGGCGTGGGGGCGATCGCGGGCGGCTTGATCGCGTTGCGGGCCACCCCGCGCCGGCCCCTGGTGGTGGCCAACCTGGTCTTGATCCCAGCCGCCTTCATGCTGGTCGCCATCGCCGTGCCGCTGCCGACGGTCGGGATCATGGCCGTCTGCGTGGTCGGGTGGGCCGGCCTGACATTTCTCAACGAGGTCTGGTTCGCGACGGTCCCTCAGCTGATCCCACAGGAGGTGCTGGCTCGCGCCAGCTCGTTCGACTGGCTGCTGTCGCTCGTCGCGATGCCGGTGGGATTCGCGGTCAGCGGTCCCCTGGCGGACCACATCGGCATCCCGACCACGCTGCTGGGGGCGGCTGCGCTCATGGCGGTGCCGTGCTTCTTGATCACGCTGGTGCCCGGCGTGCGTCACGTCATAAGAACCGAGGCGGGCGCCGTCGTGATGGAAGCCGTGTGACTTCCCCGCCGGCGGGGAAGGTGGCGCGAAGCGCCGGATGGGGAGGGACTTTATGCCGAGCGATCCGAAACGTAGCCGCCGTACCAGAGCTCGAACGCAAAAAGCGTCCAGAGCTGCTTGCGGTTGTCGCGACGCCCGCTGAGATGCTCGTCGATGAGGCGGCCCACCGAGCTGGCGTCGAAGAAGCCCTCGCGGGCGATGCGCTCTGGCGAGAGCACCGTGAGCATCTGCTCTTTGAGCGGGCCGCGAAACCAGTGTGCGACCGGGATGCCAAAACCCTTCTTGGGACGGTCCAGGATGCGGGCGGGCAAGATCCCGCCAAGTGCGCGCTTGAGGAGGAACTTCGAGCGCAGGCCGCGCAGCTTCAGGTTGAGCGGAAGCTGAGTCGTGTATGCCACGAAATCGTTGTTCAGCAAAGGCACGCGGGCCTCCAGCGAGGCCATCATCGAGGTGCGGTCCAGCTTGACCAGGATGTCGTTCTCGAGGTACATCCGCATGTCCATCATCAATACCTGGTTCAGCGGGTCGAGCGACGGGACGCTGTCCACGACTGAAGCGCCGACGTGCCGTGACACCTGCTCGCGCACGTCGCCTGACAGCAGGGCCGCCCGCTCCTCAGGGCCGAACGACCCCATCCACCGCTGGTGCCTTTCCGCCACGGGGTAGCGGGCTCCGGCGACGAATCGCTTGGCCCGGAAGTCGAAGCTCAGGTTGTCGCGCGAGACCGGCAGCCGCCTGACCACCGGCTCAACCAGTCCCTCGCGAAGCAGGCGTGGCGCGCGCATGTAATAACCGGCCAGACGATGCGCCTGCAGGGTCGGGTAGCCGGCGAAGAGCTCGTCGCCCCCGTCGCCGCCGAGGGCGACCTTGACGTGACGCCGAGTGAATGCGGAGAGGAGATAGCTCGGGATGATCGAAGCGTCGCCGAGCGGCTCGTCCAGCAGCGTGGGCAGGCGCGGGACGAGGTCGAGCAGCATGGACGGCTCCAGCGTCAGCTCGTGGTGCTCGGTCCCCAGGTGGCGCGAGACCTCGCGCGCGTAAGGAGCCTCGTCGAACGAGCGCTCGGCGAAGCCCACGGAGAAGCTCTTCACGTCGCCGCCGAGCCGGGTCATCATCGCCGTGACCGCACTGGAATCGATCCCGCCCGACAGGAAGACGCCCAGCGGCACGTCGCTGATGAGCTCCTTGCGCACGGACTCGCTCAGCACGGCTCGCAGCTCGTCGCACTCCTCGTCGAGGCTTCGGTTCCGGCGATCGCCGTCGACGCTCAGCTGTGGCGCCCAGTAGCGGCGCAAGCTGTGCGAGCCGTCTTTGACCGACCAGGTCAGCGTGTGGCCTGGTCGGAGCTTGCTGACGCCGCAAACGATGCTTCGCGGCGAAGGCACGAACTCGTAGGCGAGGTATTCGTCCAGGGCGACCGGGTCGATCCCTCGCCGCAGGGCCGGGTCCCGCAGCAGGGCCTTGAGCTCCGAGGCGAAGACCAGCCGTTGCCCGTCGATCGCGTAGTGCAGCGGCTTGATGCCCATCCGGTCGCGGGCCAGGAAGAGCGCACCGCGCCTGCGGTCGAGGAGGGCGAACGCGAACATGCCGTTGAGCCGCCCGACCAGTTCCTCCCCCCACTCCTCGTAGCCATGCACCAGGACCTCGGTGTCGGACTGCGTATAGAAGGTATGGCCGGCCGCGAGCAGCTGTTCGCGGAGCTCGAGATGGTTGTAGATCTCGCCGTTCTGCACGACCCACAGGCTCGAGTCCTCGTTGTGGATCGGCTGATGGCCCCCCTCGAGGTCGATGATCGACAGGCGGCGCATTCCCAGCGTCACGCCGCCGACCTGGATCGTCCCTTCGTCATCGGGCCCCCGGTGGACCATCGCCGAGCACATCCTTCCCACCAGCTCGCGACCGTGGGCAGGCTCACCGCCGGCGACGCCGCAGATGCCACACATCTAGGTGCGGTGCCGGACGGATGGCCTCCCGTCGGCTGTAGTCTCGCGGCGCGGCGATCGTTCGATGATCTCCCGGATCACATAGGTCGTCTTGCCCTGGGACTCGTGGTAGGTACGGATCGATAGCTCGGCGAGCAGGCCCATGAGGATGAACTGCACGCCGACGATGGCAAGGAACACGGCGAGCAGGAGCAGCGGGTTGTCATGCGCGTACGGGTAGGGCGGCAGGACCTTCTGGATGATCACGATCGCGCCGAAAATGATCGACAGCGCCCACAGGCCGAAAGCGGCGAACCCGAAGAAGTAGATGGGCTTGGTCGAGTAGCTGCCCAGCAGCTTGACGGTCATCAAGTCGAGCATGACCCGCGAGGTTCGAGACAGCGAGTACTTCGACTTGCCAAACGTACGTGGCCTGTGGTTCACGGTGATCTCGGTGATCCGAGCGCCGACCCACGACGCGTAGACAGGGATGAAACGGTGCATCTCGCCATAGAGCTTCACTTCTTGAATGACGTCGCGGTGATAGGCCTTGAGAGTGCAGCCGAAGTCGTGCAACCGCACGCCGGTAACCCTCGCGATGATCCAGTTGGCGATTTTCGACAGCGTCACCCGCGTCGAGTCGTCGTGCCTGTCCTTGCGCCAGCCGCTGACTACGTCATAGCCCTCGTCGATCTTCTCCAGCAGCCTTGGGATGTCGTGTGGGTCGTTCTGCATGTCGCCGTCCATGAAGACGAGGACGTCTCCGCGGCTGTTGTCGATCCCGGCCTGGACCGCCGCCGTCTGGCCGAAGTTGCGGCGGAACGAGACCACGCGCACCCGACCGTCGCGCACAGCGAGCTGGCCGAGCCGCTCGCTGCTGCCATCGCGGCTGCCGTCGTCGATGTAAACGACCCCGAAGGAGAAGTCCAGCCCTTCGAGGACGCCCATCAGCTCCTCGTGCAGCGGTGCGATGCTCTCGACCTCGTTGTACACGAGCACAATCACCGACAACCGGGGCGCAATCGAGGACTGAGGGCGAATCCGAGTGGCCATCCAGCGATTTTAGGCTTGGTAAGCTCCGTCCCCGATGACCGCCGAAGTCGCCCGCGCGACGCCGACAATGCGCGAGAAGAGCCACGCGCAGGCCTGGTGGCTCTATCTCACCGTCCCCGCGCTCGCCGCCGCCATCGCCTTCACGTGGACCCTGCACGGTACCCTCCAGCGCCTCTACGGCATGACCGCGCCCGCGTGGGACTTCGCATACGACCAGCAGGTGATCTGGAACATCTCAGTCGGGCAGGGCTTCTACTCGAGCTATGCGCGGGCCAACTTCCTGGGCATCCACCTCGAGCCCATCTTCGTCGTGCTCGCGGCGGTGGAGAAGCTCTGGCCGAACCCGGCGGTGCTGCTCATCTTCTCGTCGGCGGGCCTGGCGGCGACCGCGCCCGCCGCCTACTTCTTCCTCCGCGCCATCCTGCCGGCCGACCGACCGGCATCGCCGTGGCTCGCCATCGCGCTGGCCGCGCCCATCCCGTTCTGGGCTGCGATCCAAGGTGCCGCCAGCGATTTCTTCCACCCCGAGAACATGGCGTTCGCCTTCGCGATGCTCGCGGCCTGGGCCGGCATACGTGGACATCGCATCGCCATGTGGGCCCTCTGCATTCTCACGCTCACCTGCAAGGAGGACCAGGTGTACACGGTCACGGTCATCGCCATCTTGATGAAGGTGTATGGCGCCCCGGCGGTGAGGAAGCACTGGCGGTTCATCCTCTATCTGGCGGCCGCATGGTTCCTCATCGGCACCGGAATCGTGCAGCAGCACTACCGCAACGGCGGTTACACCGATTTCGTGTACTACGCCTGGCTGTTCGGGCTCGACCCGACGTTGCCGATCACCGCGACCACCTTCCTCGAAGCGCTCGTCCGGCCCGGAGCGCTCCTCGTCCTTTCGGGAATCTTCGCCTCCCTGGCCGCGATGCCGCTGTTGGCGCCGCGGTGGCTGTTGCTCGTCATCCCGCCTTACCTGGCCGACGTCCTGAGCGGGCACACCCCCGAGAACACGCTCGGCGACCACTACGTCCTGCTGCTGCTGTTCCCTCTCGTCGTGGCGGGCGGCGTCGGGGCGCGACGATTCCTGCTCCAGCGCTCGATCCGGCCCGCCACGGCCCTCGTGGCGATCGCGCCGGGATTCGTGTTGGGCTGGGCGACGGGCAACTTTCCGCCTGCGCTCGGCGGGCACGAGGACCTCTATTCACGCCCCAACACCGCATCCGAGCTGCTGAACGCCACCTCGATGATTCCGGCCGACGCCCCCGTCAGCGCAGACGACGGGCTCGCGGTCTGGCTCGACAACCGCCACACCATCAACGACTTCCCGGACAAGCTCGACGCCAGCTGTTACGTGGTGCTCGACCATCAGCCGTACCTCAACGGACCGACCCATCCCGCCCAGCGCCTCGACACGATCAGCACGCTCGCGAGCAGCGGTCGCCGCCTGCTGTTCGACGACGGCAGGTTCCAGGTCTGGAGCCCGGTACTTCCCCGCTGAGCGGGGAAGGTGGCCCGGCGCGAAGCGCCCGGCCGGATGGGGACGCTCACGTACCCTTAGGTGTTCAAATGGCGGTCGCCCCTTCGGTCAAGCAGCGCCTGGATCGGCTGTTCCGGCAGCGGATCGTCATCCTCGACGGGTCGATGGGCGTGATGCTGCAGCGCCGCGGCCTCAGCGACGAAGACTTCCGCGGCGAGAGGTTCCGCGACCACCCCAAGCCGCTGCGCAACAACAGCGACGTCCTGTGCCTGACCCAGCCCGACCTGGTGACGCGGGTCCACCGCGAGTACCTGGAGGCCGGGGCGGACATCATCACCACCAACACGTTCACAGCGACGCGGGTTTCCCAGGCCGACTATGAGCTCCAGGACTTCGCCTACGAGATGAACCTTGCCGGCGCGCGCCTGGCACGCAAGGCCGCAGACGGGTTCGAAAACCGCTTCGTCGCCGGTTCGCTCGGGCCGACCAACGTGACCCTTTCGCTGTCACCGAAGGTCGACGACCCCTCATACCGCGACGTCACGTTCGATCAGCTTCGCGACGGTTACGCGGAGGCGACGCGCGCGCTGGTCGAGGGCGGTGTCGACATCCTGCTCATCGAGACCGTCTTCGACACCCTCAACGGCAAAGCGGCCATCGCCGCCGTCAAGGAGGTCGCACCTGAGCTTCCGCTGTTCATTTCGGTGACGATCGTCGACCGCAGCGGCCGCAACCTGTCCGGCCAGACCGTCGAGGCGTTCTGGACCTCGGTCGAGCACGCCCAGCCGTTCGCCGCCGGCATCAACTGCTCGCTGGGCGCGACGGAGATGCGGCCTTACATCGCCGCGCTCTCGCGCGTGGCTCCGGTGTACGTCACCTGCTATCCGAACGCCGGCCTGCCCAACGCCTTCGGCGGCTACGACGAGGAGCCGCCCATGACCAGCCGCCTGCTGAAGGAGTTCGCCGAGGCGGGCTACCTGAACGCGGCCGGCGGCTGCTGCGGGACGGGCCCGGAGCACATCCGCCAGATCCGCGAGGCGCTCAGGGACATCGCTCCGCGCCAGGTGCCTCAGCGTGTGCCGAGGCCGCGGTTCAGCGGCCTCGAGCCGTTCGAGATCGGCCCGGACTCGGGTTTCGTCGTCATCGGTGAACGCACCAACGTCACCGGTTCGATCCGGTTCCGCCGGCTCATCGAGTCGGGCGATTTCACCGGCGCCGTGCAGGTCGCGCTGGACCAGGTCCGAGGGGGCGCCAACCTGCTCGACGTGAACATGGATGCCGACCTCCTCGATTCGGAGGCCGCGATGGTCCGCTTCCTCAACCTCATCGCCACCGAGCCCGAGATCGCGCGGCTGCCGATCATGATCGACAGCTCCAAATGGTCGGTGCTCGAGGCGGGCCTGAAGTGCATCCAGGGCAAGGGCGTGGCCAACTCGATCAGCCTCAAAGCTGGCGAGGAGGTCTTTCTCGAGCAGGCTCGGAAGGTGCGCGAGTACGGCGCCGCCGCGGTGGTGATGGCCTTCGACGAGAAGGGCCAGGCGGACACCACCGAACGGAAGGTGGAGATCTGCTCGCGCGCCTACAAGCTGCTGGTCGAACGGGCCGCGTTTCCGCCCGAGGACATCATCTTCGACCCGAACATCCTTCCCATCGCCACGGGCATCGAGGAGCACTCGGCCTATGCCAAGGCATTCATCGAAGCCACCCGTCAGATCAAGGAAACTTGTCCCGGAGCACACATCTCGGGCGGCGTCTCCAACCTGTCCTTCTCGTTCCGCGGCAACGACCGCGTGCGGGAGGCCATCCATTCGGCGTTCCTCTATCACGCCATTCGCGCGGGCCTCGACATGGGCATCGTCAACGCCGGGCAGCTGGTCGTTTACGAAGACATCCCCAAAGACCTTCTCGAGATGGTCGAGGACATCATCTTCGACCGGCGACCGGACGCCACGGAGAGGCTGGTCGAGTTTGCCAAATCCATCTCCAGCGCAGGCTCGAAACGAGAGTTCGACCTTTCCTGGCGCGAGGGCTCGGTCGAAGATCGTCTCGCGCACGCGGTCCTGCATGGCGAGGTCGAGTACATCGAGCAGGATGCGGAGGAAGCTCGCGTCAAATACGGCAGGCCACTGCTGGTCATCGAAGGCCCCCTGATGGACGGCATGAAGGTCGTCGGCGACCTGTTCGGGGCCGGCAAGATGTTCTTGCCCCAGGTGGTGAAGAGCGCGCGCGCGATGAAGCGAGCGGTCGCGTATCTCGAGCCGTTCATGCAGGCCGAAAAGGAGGCGTCCGGCAGTCAGCGCATGCGCGGCAAGCTCGTGCTCGCGACGGTCAAGGGCGACGTGCACGACATCGGCAAGAACATCGTCGGCGTCGTCCTCGCCTGCAACAACTACGAGGTCGTCGACCTCGGAGTGATGGTTCCGGTCGACAAGATCCTGGACACCGCGATCGAGCTGGGCGCGGACGTGGTCGGGCTCTCAGGCCTCATCACACCCTCACTTGACGAGATGGTCGTGGTGGCCAAAGAGATGACCCGCCGAGATTTCAAGATCCCGCTCCTGATCGGCGGGGCGACCACCTCCAAGCAGCACACCGCGGTGCGCATCGCTCCCGCGTACAGCGGTTCCACCGTGCACGTGCTAGATGCATCTCGGGTCATCGGGGTGGTGTCCGACCTGCTTGATGACGACAGGCGCCCTGTCTTCGACAAGGACAACCGCGCGCTCCAAGACAAGCTGCGCGCCCAGCACTCGACGGCGCGCCGCACTCTTCTTTCGATCGACGAGGCGCGCACCAGGCGCGCGAAGCTCGACTTTCGCGACCTGCCCGCTCCCCCGTTCACCGGAAGGAAGGTGGTCGAGCCGGACATCTCGGTGCTGCGCCAGTACATCGACTGGACCTTCTTCTTCCACGCATGGGAGCTGAAGGGCAAGTTCCCGGCCATCCTCGATAGCCCCTCGCATGGGGCGGTCGCGCGCGAGCTGTTCAGCCATGCGGAGGAGATGCTCGACGAGATCCGGTCCAAGGGCTGGCTCAAAGCACGCGGCGTTTACGGGTACTGGCCCGCCCACGCCGAAGAAGACGACATCGTGCTCGAAAACGGCGTGCGTTTCCCGATGTTGCGGCAGCAGGTCGATCATGGCGACGACAAGCCATATCTTTCACTCGCCGACTTCATAGCCCACAGAGGCGACCACATCGGCGCTTTCGCCGTCACCGCGGGCCTCGGCGTGGACGAGCTAGCCGCGAAGTTCCAGTCCGAGCACGACGACTACCGCGCCATCATGGTCAAGGCGCTGGCCGACCGCCTGGCGGAGGCTTTCGCCGAGTACCTGCACGATGTGGCCCGGCGCGAGTGGTACGAGACCGGGCCCAGACTATCGAGCGAGGAGCTGATCGGCGAGAAATACCGCGGCATCAGGCCGGCTTTCGGCTACCCGGCCTGCCCCGACCACTCCGAGAAGCGCCAGCTTTTCGACCTGCTCGACGCACGCTCGATCGGGATGGATCTCACCGAGTCGGGCGCCATGACGCCGACCGCGGCCGTCGCCGGTCTTTACTTCGCCCACCCCGAATCGAAGTACTTCATGGTGGGCAAGATCGGCCGGGACCAGGTCGAGGATTACGCGCGGCGCCGGCGGATGCCACTGAGCGAAGCCGAGCGCTGGCTCCGCCCCAACCTGGGCTACGAGGAATCCTGAGAGCCACCTAACCAATCGGATTCCCGCTAGCTCTCGGTTTGATCCGGAGCGCGAGAACGGGGACCGAAGGTGACCATAGGCGGGACGGTAAGCAGCCGCCCGTCTTCGAGCCGGACGAGCTGCCACCCGCCCTCGTGAACCATCCGGTGATGCCGGTGGCACAGCAGCACGAGGTTCTCGAGGTCGGTCGTGCCCCCATGGATCCAGTGGACGACGAGCTCCATGAGGTCGATGGCGTGGCGTTTCGGACCATCCGCCCTCTCAGCTCCTCGTTAACCGCAGCGTCGATCGGCGCCGGCTCACCCATGTCCCGAATGTACGCACATCCGTATGGCAACTCAACCCCACCTGTTAAGGCGAAGCCAGAAGCCTACAGGCGCGTTCCCCGCGGCATCGGCACCACAGGCTGGTGCGCCTCCAAGAAGGCGTTCGGGTCGACGAAGCGGTACGGAAAAGCCGGGAAGCCCGAGCACGCGGACGGGGGAAGCGCACCCTGCCATGCATGGCTGTCGTAGTCACCGATGAAGACCGCGAAGTGCAGGTGCGTCTTGTCGCCCATGTCAGCGACGTCTGCGAAAACCTCGCCACGCTTCACGGGCGTTCCGACTTTGAAGCCGGGACGGAGCCACACGTGCCTGTACTGCGTGAGCACAATGCCCGAGCTGGTGTGATGCCGGATCAGAACGCCGCCGCGAAAGGTCGGGTCGACGATGTAACCCGCGATCACTCCGTCGGCGGCCGCCCTCACCGGTTGAATGCCGGTCGTGATGTCCACTCCCGTGTGCAGCCACACCGCGCCGGCGCAGGACCTCAGCGGCGTGCCGTTGCAGTACCGCCACTGGCTGCCGAAACCCAGGCAGTGAGGAGTCCAGGTGGCCAGCGGGTACTGAAAGATGTCGGAGGACGGGACCGAGGGGATCGGAGCCGAGGCAGGTGCGGGAACCTGGGACGGCGCTCCGCCCGCGCCAGCCGGAATCGCGATCAACACCGCGTATGCGAGAGCCACCCACCCCACTCGAAAATCGATCACTCGCCGCGCCCGGCCGCCTGGATCGCCTCCCACACCCGCATCGGGTGCATGGGCATGTCGATGTGCCGCACCCCCAGATGCGCCACGGCGTCGATGACCGCGTTCTGCACCGCGGCGGTCGACCCGGTCGTCCCCGACTCTCCCACGCCCTTGGCGCCCAGCGGGTTGTGAGGCGTCGGGGTCTCCATGTGCAGCGTCTCGATGGCAGGAATCTCCCCGATGGTGGGCATCGCATAGTCGATCAGGCTCGTGGTCAGAGGATTGCCATCGGGGTCGTAGACGAACTCCTCGTAAAGCGCCTGGGCCACGCCCTGGGCCACGCCGCCATGGACCTGGCCCTGGACCAGCATCGGGTTGAGCACGGTCCCGCAATCGTCGACCGCGACCAGGCGCGTCAGCCGCGCCTCGCCGGTTTCGACATCGACCTCGACCACCGCGACGTGGCAGCCGAAAGGGAACGTCTGGTCGCCCTGGAAGAACTCGTCCTCGGCCACCAGCGGGCCACCCGACGCTAGCTCGGCCCAGCTCAGCGCGGTCCCGGGCACGCCGCGCACCCCAAACGCTCCGCCGTCGCGGCGCTCGATGTCGTCGACGCTCGCCTCCAGCCTGCGCGCGGCCTCGTCCCTCGCCTTTTCCACCAGCGCGAGGCAGGCCCCACGCACCGCGCTGCCCCCGAGCTGCAGCGAACGCGATCCGTACGTTCCGTCTCCGCTCGAAACGAGCCCGGTGTCGGACGTTTCGACCCTGATGACCTCCATCGGAACGTCGAGGAGCACCGACGCGAGCTGCGCGTAGGCGGTCTCGTGACCCTGCCCGCTCGAGGTCGTGCCGCACTGCACCACGACCGAGCCGTCCGGGTCGACCCGCGCCGCGCCGTATTCCATCGGCGTCAGCACACCTGTCACCTCCACGTACAGGGACAGGCCCACGCCGAGCTGCAGGCGATCGCCGCGAGCGCGCCTGGCCTTCTGCTCTTGACGCAGGTCCTCGTAACCGGCGGCTTCGAGCGCCATGTCCAGCGCGCGGCGGTAGTCTCCCGAGTCGTACGTCATGCCCGTCGCCGTGGTGTGGGGAAAGACCCCCTCGATCAGGTTGCGCCGGCGCAGCTCCGCAGGGTCGATGCCGAGCTCGGTGGCGAGCAGGTCCATGGCCCGCTCGATCAGCGAGACCGCCTCCGGGCGGCCCGCACCCCTGTAGGAGGAGACCACGGTGGTGTTGGTGGCGGCGGTGCGTGCGAGGAAGTGGATCTTGGGGATGTCGTAGACGCCGGACGACATCAGCCCGGTGTAGACCGGCAGGCTCGTGCCCTGGCCGGGATACGCGCCCGCATCCCCGACCACGCTCACCTCGAGACCCGTCAACCTGCCATCCCTCGTGGCGCCGAGCGCCACGTCCTGGACCTGAGCCCGCCCGTGGGTCATGGCCACCATGTTCTCGCCGCGGAACTCGAACCAGGCCACGGGCCGGCCCACCTTCAACGCGATGGCCGCGACCACGCTCTGCTCCGGATAGGTCGCGAGCTTGGCGCCGAACGCACCGCCGACGTCGCCGGTGATCACGCGGACCTTCGGCTCCGGGATGCCGGCCAGCTCGGACACCTCCGAGCGGACACGGAATGGCACCTGAGTCGACACCCACATCCGCACGCCGCCATCCCCGTCCGGCTCCGCGACCACGGCGTTGCCTTCCAGCGGCACCGCCGCAAGGCGCTGGTTGACGAAGCGCCCTCGCACCACGACCTCGGCGCCGTCGAGCGCTCCCGGCTCGCCGATCTCGCTCGTCGACGCGAGGTTGTCCCCCTTTGCCGCGTGAAGCACGGTGGCTCGGCTCTCCAGGGCGTCGAAAGGATTGGCCGATACGCCGAGCGGCTCGTAGTCGACCGCGACGGCAGACGCGGCATCGACCGCCTGCCCCCGCTCTTCAGCGACCACCACCGCGATCGCGTCGCCGACGAAACGCACCACCTCAGAAGCGAGGGGAGGCCTTGCGAAGGCATCGAGCGTGGGGAACTCCTGGGGCTTCAGGCCCAGGTCGGAGGCGACGAAAACCCCGACCACCCCGGGCATCGACGACGCTACGCCGGTGTCGATGGCCGCGATTCGGGCGTGGGCCATGGTGGAGCGGACGAACACCGCGTGCAATCGGTTCTCAGGCTGAACGTCGTCGGTGTAACGTCCGGTCCCGGTGACCAACCGACGATCCTCGCGCCTCCGCACCGAGCCGCCCAGGACGGCCTTGACCGCCATCAGTGGCCGGGCCCGCAATGCAGCTTGCCCATCGCCGATGAAACGATAGACCCGACAATGTCCGAACGCTCGAGGCGCTGGGGGATCCTGCCGTCCTACTTCGGGTGGCAGGGCGACCAGAAGGAAACGACCCCGGAGACGGAGCAGGCGATCCTCGATTCGATGGGCGCCGCGCGGGACCGACCCCCCCGGCTGCGGCGCCCGGGCCTCACCGCCGACCCCTGCTCGCCGGCGCCCGACCGGGCCTGGGGCTGGGCGCTTCAGCTGTACTCGCTGCGCTCGAGCCAGAGCTGGGGCGTCGGCGACCTGGCCGACCTCCGGCGCTTTGCCCGTTGGTCCAAGCGCGCCGGCGCGTCGGTGATCCTGCTCAACCCTCTCGGCGCGCAGACACCGACCCAGCCTTACCAAGCCTCGCCCTACTACACGTCGACCCGCCTGTTTCGCAACATCGTGTACCTCGCGATCGAAGAGATCGACGGGGCCAAGGACGCCGCCGCCGACCTGACGCCTTTGGCCGCGGCCGCCCGCGAGCTCAACCGGCAGCCACTGATCGACTACGACGAGGTCTACAGGCTGAAATCGCAAGCCCTCGAGCTCGTCTTCCAGGCTGCGCCGCGACCGACCGGCTTCGAGGCCTTCGTCCGCCGGCAGGGCGTGGCGCTTCGGGACTTCGCCACCTTCAACGCTCTCTGCGAGGTGCACGGGGCGGCCTGGCGTGACTGGCCGGAGGGCCTGCGGCATCCCGCCGGCCCTGGCCTGGACGATGTCCGCGAGCGGCTCGCGGACCGGGTTGCCTTTCACCGTTGGCTGCAGTTCCACCTCGACCGGCAACTGGCGCGGGCGGGGCGCGAGATCGGCCTCATCACCGACGTGCCCGTCGGATTCGCATCGGACGGGTTCGACGCCTGGCGGTGGCAGGACTTCTTCGCCCCGCGCATGCGGGTGGGGGCGCCACCCGACGAGTTCTTCCGCGATGGGCAGGACTGGGGCCTGCCGCCACTGGATCCGTGGAAGCTCGGCAAGGCGCGCTGGGAGCCGTTCGTCGACGCGATCCGCTCGGCGTCGCGGCACGCCGCCGGAATCCGGCTCGACCACGTGATGGGCCTCTTCCGGCTGTTCTGGATTCCCAACGACATGAGCGCGGCGCAGGGCGCGTACGTGCGGTATCCAGCGGCGATCCTGCTCGGCCTGCTCGCCCGTGAGAGCCGCCGCGCCGGCGCGTTCGTGGTCGGCGAGGACCTCGGGCTGGTAGAGCCGACGGTGCGCCGCCACCTGAAGCGGCGAGGGTCGATGTCATACCGCCTGCTGTGGTTCGAGGGCTCCGATCCCTCTTCGTGGCCACGCGACGCCGTGGCGTCGGTCGGCACCCACGACCTGCCCACCGTGGCGGGCATCTGGACGCTGAGCGAGCCCGACCACCGCCTGCACCACCTGCGCGAGAAGCTGGTGAGCATGACCCACCTGCCCGACGGCACGCCCCCCATCGACGTGGCGGTGGCGGCCTATGCGGCGCTGGCGCGGGGACGTCCCCGCATCGTGCTCGCGTCGCTGGAGGACGCGCTCGGCGTGCACGAGCGCCCCAACGTGCCCGGGACGACCACCGAGTTTCCCAACTGGCGCCGCGCGCTGCCGCTGGTGCTCGAGGACGTCGAGGCGGCAGACGGCATCGGCCGCATCGCCGAGGCGATGCGCGCCTCCGGGCGCTAGTACGATCTGAGAATGACCGCAAGGACCAGGCTCGCCGGCACCGAATACGACTTTTATCCGCTCGCGACCGTTGCCAGGTCCGGGACCAAAGATCCTTCGCGACTTCCGATGACGGTCAAGGTCCTGCTCGAAGGCATCGTCCGCCTGGCCGAGGAAGGCCGGACAGACGAAAAGAACGTGAGCGCGCTGGCGAGCTGGCCGGCGGCGCCACCGAAGGACGCAGAGCTGCCCTTCCTGCCCGCGCGCGTGCTCATGCAGGACTTCACGGGAGTGCCCGCGGTCGTCGACCTCGCGGCCATGCGCTCCGCGATGCAGCGCGCCGGGAAGGACGCGGGCAAGGTCGACCCCCTCGTGCCGGTCGACCTCATCATCGACCACTCCGTGCAGGTCGACTCCTTCGGCTTCCGCGATTCGTACACCCGCAACATAGAGAAGGAGATCGAGCGCAACCGCGAGCGCTACGCACTCCTGCGCTGGGCGCAGCAGGCGTTCCACAACTTCTCGCTCGTGCCGCCGGGCATGGGCATCTGCCACCAGGTGAACCTCGAGCACGTAGCCCAGGTGGTCCAGGTCCGCGACCTGGGCGGCCACCAGGTCGCCATCCCCGACACGCTGATGGGCACCGACTCGCACACCACGATGATCAACGGGCTTGGCGTGCTGGGCTGGGGCGTCGGCGGGATCGAGGCCGAGGCCGCGATGCTCGGCCAGCCCGCGTACCTTGCCACGCCGATCGTGGTCGGCGTCCGTTTCCATGGCGCGCTGCCGGCCGGCGCTACGGCCACGGACCTCGTGCTCACGCTGACCGAGATGCTGCGCAAGCACGGCGTGGTGGAGAAGTTCGTCGAGTTCTGCGGCGACGGTCTGTCGAGCCTTTCGGTGCCCGACCGCGCGACCATGAGCAACATGTGCCCCGAATACGGGGCGACCTCAGCGCTTTTCCCCGTCGACCACCAGACTCTCCGCTACCTCGAGATCACGGGTCGCAGCCGGGAGCAGATCGAGCTCGTCGAGCGATACACGAAGGAGCAGGGCCTCTACCGAAACGACGGGGACAGGGCCCCGGAGTTCAGCGAGCTGCTGGAGCTCGATCTCGGCAAGGTGGAGCCGAGCCTGGCGGGACCGAAACGCCCGCAGGACCGGGTCTCGCTGCCGAAGGTCTGGGGCAGCTTCACCACGGCATTCGGCAACGGCCCCAAGCCGAGCGGAGAAGCGCTCACGCGTCTTACCGGTGAAGGCGGGCCGGTCAACGGCCGCGGGTCGATGGCGGTCGTCGCCGGGCCCGAGGCCAAGCTCGAGAACGGCTGCGTCGTGATCGCCGCGATCACGAGCTGCACCAACACCTCCAACCCGTCGGTGATGGTGGCGGCGGGCCTGCTGGCCAAGAAGGCCGTCGAGCTCGGCCTCCAGGTCAATCCCAATGTCAAGACCAGTCTCGCGCCAGGGTCTCGCGTCGTCACCGACTACCTGGAGACGGCCGACCTGATGAAGCCGCTGGAGAAGCTCGGCTTCTTCCTGGTCGGATACGGCTGCACCACCTGCATCGGCAACTCGGGCCCGCTGGCAAGCCCCGAGGTCGAGGCCGCGGTGGTGGACGAGAACCTCAGCGTGGTGGCGGTCCTATCCGGCAACCGCAACTTCGAGTCGCGCATCCACCCGCTGGTCAAGGCGAGCTACCTGGGCTCGCCGCCTCTGGTCGTCGCCTACGCGCTCGCCGGCACGGTGAACATCGACCTCACCAAGGATCCGATCGGCCGGACGCATGACGGAAAGCCGGTGATGCTCTCCGACCTCTGGCCTTCGCAGGAAGAGGTCAACGCCGTCGTTCAGAAGGTCGTCCAGAAGGACATGTTCAAGCGCGAGTACGCGCGCATCTACGAGGGCGACGAGCACTGGAAGAAGATGGCCGCGCCGACCGGTCCCATCTTCCAGTGGGACGCCGAATCGACCTACGTGAAGGAACCGCCCTATTTCGAAGGCCTGCGAGCGCAGCCCGACGCCCTGGGCGACGTCGAGGGCGCGCGCGTGCTGGCGGTGCTGGGCGATTCGGTCACCACCGACCACATCTCCCCCGCCGGGTCGATCCCCGCCGACAGCCCCGCCGGGAGGTACCTGATCGAGCGCGGCGTCGAGAAGGCGGACTTCAACAGCTTCGGCTCTCGCCGCGGCAACCACGAGGTGATGGCGCGCGGCACGTTCGGCAACATCCGCCTGCGCAACAAGCTGGTCGAGCGTGAGGGCTTCTGGACCAGGCACATGCCCGACGGCGACGAGACCACCATCTTCGATGCTTCGGATCGCTACCGGTCCGAAGGCGTCCCCCTCATCGTGCTCGCGGGCAAGGAGTATGGGTCAGGTTCGTCGCGCGACTGGGCGGCCAAAGGCCCGCTGCTGCTGGGCGTGCGGGCCGTGATCGCCGAGAGCTTCGAGCGGATCCACCGCTCCAACCTGGTCGGTATGGGCGTGCTGCCGCTGGTCTACGAAACGGGTCAGAACGCGCAGTCGCTGGGGTTGAGCGGGCGCGAGCGCTACACCATTCGCGGGTTGGACTCGATCAAGCCGGGCCAGGCGGTCAAGGTGGAGGCGGTCGGCGACGACGGCAAGACCACGACGTTCATGACGCACTGCCGCATCGACAACGACACCGAGGTCGGGTACATGCACCACGGCGGCATCCTGCCGCTGGTGCTGAGAGAGCTGATCGCCAAGGACTGATCGTTCAAGGACGGCACCCACGTCACCACTTGACCCGGATCATTCAGGGCTGAAAGGGGGACATCGATCATGCAGGTGACCAGGAACAAGGTCTCAACCGCCACCGGCTCGAGTGATTGGTTCACGGGAGCCGTGTTCGTCGACGCCGTCGCCGTTCCGTCGGGTGCATCACGCCTGAGCGCAAGCAGCGTCCACTTCACGCCGGGCGCTCGCACGGCCTGGCACACACACCCTAACGGCCAGACGGTCTTCGTCACCGAAGGCGTCGGCCTGGCGCAGCACAGGGGCGGTCCCATCGAGGTGATCCGACCTGGCGACCGTGTGTTCTTCGAGCCGGGCGAGGACCACTGGCACGGCGCAGCGCCGACGCGTCTGATGACCCACATCGCGATGCTCGACGTCGACGAAGGTGGGAACAGCGCGACCTGGGGTCCGCACGTCTCGGACTCCGAATATGCTGCGGCGCCTTCGATCGAGGGAGCGTAGCCATGCGCGCAGAGCTCGCTGACCAGGCGCGCCCGTGACCGCTTGGTCGAAGGACGAGCTGGCCAGGATCGGTCGAGCCGAAGAGATCGACATCGCGGCCGCTCGACCTGGGAGGCCGGCCCTCAACCGGGTCACTATCTGGGTGGTCCGCCGGGGCGAGGACCTGTACGTCCGGTCTGCGGTCAAGGGCCTGGATGCCGATTGGTTCCGCGCGGTCCAGAAGACGTCCACCGGTCGAGTCTGGGCGGGCGGTGTCGAGAAGGATGTCGGCCTCGTGCGCGACAACGGCCACGACGATGAGGTCGATGCCGCTTACCGGGCCAAATACAGCCGATATGCGGGGCGCATCCTCAACAGCTGCCTGACGCCCGCAGCGCGATCCACGACCATGAGGCTGGTGCCACTGCCGGGGTAGCCCGGCCGAGCGCCGCGGAGGTTCTTAGGCTGCCTCTCCGGTCTGGATCGGCTGTCTTTTTTCGTGTCCGCACTGCGGGCACTCGAACAGGCCGACCAGAACATCAGGTTGGGACGAGTCGGAGTGCATGGTGCGGAGCTGCATCGGCACCCTCGATTCGTGCCGGTCGCAGGCCGGGGCGTCTTCGCGCGTCATGACTCGGAGATTACGCACTGCGTCGAAGATTCGATAGTGATTCCGACACAAGCCCTGAGCAAACCGGCTTGTTCGTCGGGCACACAGGACCGCCCACGCCCTAAGCTCTTGCCATGGCCGCCAAGAAGGCTCCCGAGCCTGATGTCCAGCCACGGCCCACGGTCCGGGACGCGGCCCGTTCGATCCTGGGCGCCGCCACCCTGATCGCCGGGGGCGAGGGCCTCGACCGCCCCGTGGAATGGGTACGGCTGATGGAGACGCCCGAGGTGCAGCCACGGGCGGGCGACCTTCTCTTCACGACCGGCTTCCCCATCAAGGACGACCCCGACGCTCAGATCCGGCTGGTCAGCCGGATCGCCGAATCCGGGGGCGCCGGGCTGGTGGTGCGGCCGATGCCATATCTACGCAAGCTGCCGCCGGAGATGGTCGCGGAGGCCGACCGGCTGCACGTCCCTCTCTTCACAGTCGGCGCCGACGTGCAGCTGATCGACCTGATGGCGCCGCTGCTGGAGCGGATCATCAACGCCGAGCACTGGCGCCTGAAGCGATCGATCGAGATTCACCACAGGTTCACCGAGCTCGTGCTCGACGGCAAAGGCGTCAACGAGATCTGCCGCACCCTGGCCGAACTGCTGGAAAGCGCGGTGGTGGTGGAGGATGCGAGCTTCCACCTGCTCGCGCACGCGGGCGGAAGCGCCGACCCGCACCGCAAAGAGACGATCCTGCGCCAGGGCACGCCCCAGAGGGTGCTGTTCGACCCGCAGATACAGCGCGTCCTGCGCGAGGTCGAGGCCATGCGCGGTCCGCTCAAGGTGCCCGCGTTCCCTCACCTCGGCATGTCACGCGAACGGCTGATCGCGCCGATCCTGGCCGCCAACCAGGTGCTGGGCTACATCTCGATCCTCGACCACCCGCCCCACAACGAGGAACTCGCCTTCATGGCCATCGAGCAGGCCGCGCTGGTCCTCGCCCTGTCCATCGCCAAGGAGCGCGAGCTCTCGGAGGTCGAGGGCCGCGTCCGCGGAGAGTTCCTCGAGGACCTGCTGCACGGGACTTACGGCGAAGAATCGGCGGCCCAGCGCAGGGCGCGCCACATCGGCTACCCCCTGCACGGCAGCCACATCGTGATGCTGGTCGACATCGACGATTTCCGAGGTTTCACCCGCGCACGGCAGATCACCGAGGACGCCATCCAGGCGTTGAAGCGGGAGTTCCTGCGGCGCGTCGCGGGAGTGGTTCGGGCCAGCTACCAGCGCGCCCTGGTCCAGGGTCGCTCGGACCAGGTGGTCTCGCTCCTGCCCCTCGGCAGCGAGGCGGGGGACAACCAGGCCCGCAGCCACGCGCTCGGGCTCCAGGTCCAGCAGGTCATCGCCGACTGGAAGCCGGGGTTCACGGTATCGGTCGGCTTCAGCGGCCCGGTGGAGGCGCCGGTCGGCGTCGCCGGCGCGCTGCGGGAGGTCACCTCGGTCATGGAGTCGCTGGCGCGTTTCAAGCGCTGGAGCCAGGTCGTCGCCGTGCCCGAGCTCGGCCTCACCGGACTGCTGGCCGCGGTCACGGACGAGCGCCTCGTCGACTACAGCCGGCGCCACCTCGGCCCGCTGATCGAGCACGACAGCGCGCGCAAAGGCAGCCTCGTCCCGACGCTGCGCGCCTATCTCGAGACGGGCGAGCAGCAGCAGGCTGCGCAGCGGCTGCGGATCCACCCCAACACCCTGCGCTACCGGCTGGACCGAATTCGCGAGATCAGCGGCATCGACCTGGAGGATCCCGAAACGCGCCTGAACCTGTCCGTGGCGCTCCGGGTACAGGCGCTTTTGGGCATGTGAGGTGCACATAAGGTGGGACGGTTTGTTTTGGTGATGACCAACTAGCTCGGACCTCTGGCCCATCAGTAGTCTTCCGTTCAGTGCCCCCTCGCTTAATGAAATCGCGCCTGGCCTGGCCTGGGGACCTTCCAGCCAGTCGCGCGGCCTGCGGAATGGGCTTCGTATCCACGCCCAACCTCGGCCACCAGGCGGTCGAGCTCGGGGTGGAGGCCCTGGGCCGCCTTTCCCACCGCGGCGGCCTCGACGCCGACGGCAAGAGCGGCGACGGCGCCGGCCTCCTGGTCCAGGTCCCCCACCGACTGCTCGGCGGCCGCGTCGCCGTGGCCGCGCTGTTCGAATGGGATGGCCGCGCCCGTGAGCTGGTGAGCGAGGCGCTGGCGGCATCCGGCCTGTCCCTGTACGAGTGGCGGCAGGTGCCGGTCGACCCGGACAGCCTCGGTGAGCGCGCCCGCGCCACCATGCCCGCGATCTGGCACGGGATCGTGTCCGACCCGGGCCTTGACCCGGACGAGTGGGAGCGCCGTCTCTACCTCGCGCGGCGGCGAGCCGAACGCAATGCGGAGGCCGAAGGCGTGAGGATGTATGTTCCTTCTTGCTCGAGCCGCACCCTTGTGTACAAGGGACTGATGGCGGGCACACGCCTCGCCGACTTCTACTCCGACCTGCGGGACGAGCGCTGCGAGAGCATGCTCGCGGTCTTCCACCAGCGCTACTCGACCAACACGATGCCGGACTGGCGCCTGGCGCAGCCGTTCCGGATGGTCGCGCACAACGGCGAGATCAACACCATCACCGGCAACCGCGCGTGGATGCGGGCGCGCGACTCGGAGCTGGAGCCGGAGCTCCAGGGCGCCGTGTGGCGGGAGGGATCGGACTCGGCCTCCCTCGACAACGTCCTCGAGCTCCTGGTGCACCGGGGATGGGAGGTTTCCGAGGCCTTGATGAGCCTGGTGCCCGATGCGTGGGAGGGTCGCGGCGACCTCTCGGCACAGGTGCGCGACTTCTACCGCTACCAGTCGATCCGTTTCGAGCCGTGGGACGGCCCGGCCGCGCTGGCTTTCAGCGACGGAGTCGTGGTCGGCGCGGCGCTCGATCGCAACGGGCTTCGGCCGCTGCGCTGGCAGCGCACGGCTGACGGGCTCGTGGCCGCGGCGTCGGAGGCCGGCGTGGTGACGATGGCGCCCGAGTCGGTCGTCGAGCGTGGGCGGCTTGGGCCGGGCCAGATGCTCCTGGTGGACACGCGGGATGGGGCCGTTCTCCGCGACGCCGACGCCAAGGCACGCGCGGCCGTCCGCCACGACTACGGGCTGCTCGCCGACCGGGTGCTCATCCCGGTGGAGCGCCACCATCTGCAGGTAGAGCCGATCGAAGACCTCGCCGCCCAGCATGCGCTGCACGGCTGGGGCGCAGAGGACGTGAAGTTCGTCGTGTCGGCGATGGCCGAGACCGGCGCTGAGCCGGTCTATTCGATGGGTGACGACATCCCGATCGCGGCGCTCGGGCGCACGCCTCGCAGGCTTTACGGCTACCTACGCCAGCGATTCGCCCAGGTGACCAATCCCGCCATCGACCCGCTGCGCGAGAAAGCCGTCATGTCACTCCGCGTCCTGCTTGGCGCGCGGCACGGAACCCTGGAACCAGAAGGTGGCGTCGACCGCGAGCTGCGCCGCCAGCACCACCCCGCGATGCCGGTCAACCGGACGCTGCTCGAGCTCGACTCCCCCGTGCTGGGCGCGGCAGAGCTTGCGCGCGTGCTCGAGGACGCCACCGTGCTCGATGCCACCTTCGGCAGCGATGAGCCACTGCGAGAAGCTCTGCTGCGACTTTGCCGCGAGACGGATGAGGTGCACGGGCTCATCGCCCTCAGCGACCGCCGCGCCGCCATGGAAAGACGTCTGCCCATCCCGATGGCCCTGGCCGTCGGCGCGGTCCACGAGCACCTGCTGGCCACTGGAACGCGCATGGCCAAGGACCTGGTTGCGATCGCCGGAGACGCAGTCGACGTGCACGACCTCGCGTGCCTGATCACGGTCGGCGCCACCGCGGTCCACCCTTACCTCGCGCTGGCCACCGCGGGCGAATCTGGAGCCGCGCATTACCGCAAAGCGCTCGAAGCCGGCCTGCTCAAGGTGATGGCGAAGATGGGCATCTCCTGCGTCACGAGCTATCGCGGCGCGGAGGTGGTGGATGCCCTCGGCCTCGGCGCCGAGGTGATGGAGCTTTGTTTCCCGGCGGTGCCCTCGCGCATCGGCGGAGCCGACCTGGCGGACATCGAGCGCCTGATGCGCGCGCGACCCGATGCGCTGCTCGACCACGGCCGCGTCCGCTTCCGCAAGGCGGGCGAGCACCACGCATACAACCCGCTTGCCGTGCGGGCGGCGCAGAGGGCCGCGCGGACAGGAGACCAGGACGCTTACCGAGAGTGGAGAAGGCTCGCGAGCATGGACGAGCCCCAGTCGTTGCGGGAGCTGATCCACATCAAGGAATCCGCAGCACCAATCCGGGTCGACCAGGTCGAGCCCGCGGCCGAGATCGTCAAGCGCTTCGTCAGCACCGCGATGTCGCTGGGCGCCCTGTCGCCTGAGGCTCACGAAGCGCTCGCGGTCGCGATGAACCAGGTTGGGGCACGCTCGAACTCGGGGGAGGGCGGCGAGGACCCGGGAATGTACGACGACAGCGACGGGGTGCGGCGCGACAACCGCGTCAAGCAGGTGGCGTCGGCGCGATTCGGCGTCACGCCGCGCTACCTCAAGCGGGCGGACGAGCTGGAGATCAAGATCGCCCAGGGCTCGAAGCCCGGTGAGGGCGGCCAGCTACCCGGCGTCAAGGTCACCAGCCTCATCGCCCGCCTGCGTCACGCGCAGCCTGGCATGCAGCTGATCTCGCCACCGCCACATCACGACATCTACTCGATCGAAGACCTGGCCCAGCTCATCCACGACTTGAAGACGGTCAACCCTCGCGCGCGCATCGGCGTCAAACTCGTCTCCGAGGCGGGCGTCGGCACCATCGCGGCGGGGGTCGCGAAGGCGCGCGCGGACTACATCCTCATCTCCGGGCACGATGGAGGCACCGGAGCTTCACCCCTGTCATCCATCAAGAACACCGGCGCCCCGTGGGAGCTCGGGCTCGCGGAGGCTCAGCAGGTGCTGGTGGCGAACCGCCTGCGCGAGCGCGTGAGCCTGCGAACCGACGGCGGACTGCGCAGCGGGCGTGACATCGTCATCGCGGCCCTCCTGGGAGCCGAGGAGTTCGGCTTCGGCACCGGCCTGCTGGTGGCGCTCGGCTGCGACATGGCGCGGCAGTGCCACCTCAACACGTGCCCCACCGGCATCGCGACCCAGCGCGAAGACCTGCGCGCCAAGTTCGAGGGCCGGCCCGAGCACGTGATCAACTACCTCTTTCTCATCGCCGAGGAGGCGCGTGAGCACCTCGCACGACTCGGCGCCCGCTCGCTCGCGGACATCGTGGGCCGGGTCGAGTTCCTCGAGGAAGGCGCTCAGACCCAGCTCGATCTCGCCTACATCCTGTCTCGCACCGACCCCGACCTTCCTCGCGCCCGCCAGTGGGACCGCAACGGCGACCGACCCGCCCCCGCTCCGGGCGCGGGCGCGATCGACAATTCCCACCGCACGGTCGGCGCGGCCCTCGCGCGGGGCGAGCGCCGGGCGTACCGAGGAAGTGCCGGACAGAGTTTCGGGGCATTCCTCGACGAAGGGGTGGAGCTGAGCCTGGAGGGCGAGGCACAGGACTACGTCGGCAAGGGCATGGGCGGCGGCGTGATCGCGATCAGGCCATTCGAAAGGGACGTCGCGAGCGACCCTGTGCTGGCCGGCAACACCATCTGCTACGGCGCGACGGGCGGCAGGCTCTTCGTCGCCGGTCGCGTCGGGGAACGGTTCTGCGTGCGCAACTCCGGCGCGGTGGCGGTCGTCGAGGGAGCCGGCGACCACTTCTGCGAGTACATGACCGGTGGCGTCGCGGTGGCCCTCGGACCGATCGGTTGGAATGCCGGCGCCGGCATGACCGGCGGGGTTGCCTACGTCACCTCGTGGAACCAGCTCAACACGGACAGTGTCACCGCACGTGAGGTCCCGGACGATGACCGCGATGAGCTGCGGGCGCTGATCGAAGAGCACCACCGCCGCACCGGGAGCGTGCGCGCCGCGGGGATGCTGGAAGACTGGGATCGCTCGCTGACGCAGTTCCGCCAGCTCATCCCGATCACGGCCATCGCGGTCGTGCAACAGGCCCCCGAACCGGTGCTGGAGAAGGAGCCGAAAGCCGTTACCCAGGCCTAGGATGGTCAGATGAGGCGCCTGGCACTGGTGGCGCTGGTCTGCCTCGCTTGCGGAGCGCTTCCGGCCCACGCCCAGGCGCTTTCACTCGCCTACAAGAGCGGCGACACTTACAAATACAAGTTCGATACTGTCAGCAAGCAGACGATGGTCGCCAGCGGCTTGAACGTTCCGACCGACGTCGAGATGACGGCGAACGAGACGGTGACCGTGAAATCCGTCGACTCCGCCGGGACGGCGAACCTCGCCATCACGCTGGCCAACCTGGTGATCAAGACCACCACCGGCGGGATCACCAACACGATGACGGGAATCCCCGATTCCACGGTTGACGCGAGGGTGGCGGCGGACGGCCGGTTGATCAGCTCACAGGACAACCAGTTCGGCTCCGGCAGCCCCTTCCTGGCTTTCACCGGACTGAGCGGAGGTTTTGTCTCCGCGGTCCTTCCGGCCGATGCGGCCAAGCCCGGCGACACGTGGTCGAAGACCTACGACCAGGCGATCCCGGAGGGCTCCGGTGGAATCAATATCGTGAGCAAAAGCACCTACTTGCGTGATGAATCGGTGAGCGGCGTCACCGCGGCAGTCGTCGAGACCAACAGCACCGGGACGATGGACGTGGCCCTCGGAAGCCTCAGCTCGGCAGGCGCACGGCCGAGCCCGTCACCTCTGCCCGGTGTGGCTACGATTCCCGAGCAAGGCATGACGATCAAGGCCACCATCACCTCGGACGTCACGACCTGGATCGACCCAGGCGCTCATCGAATCCTCAAGTCGCATTCGACCGAGACCGAGAATGGGATCATGACCATCGACTTTCCGGGCGTGACGCTGCCGGGCATGAACGGACCGATGACGATGAGCGGTGTGTACACGACCGATATGAACCCCGCCTGACGGATGGGAGTTCATGAGGCGCTCGAGTCACAACGGAAGGTCGAGCAGAATTTCGTCGCTGAAGCGCTGAAGTCGGAGACGGCGCCCAAGGGATGGCCGGCGGCGCTGGTCATGTTCCACCTCGCGATGTGGCGCGAGCGATTGCGCAACGCGCTCGCAGACCTCGCGGCGGGTAGACCTTTCGCGCCGCCTCCGGAGAACATCGATGAGCTGAACGATGCCGAGCTGGTCGGCGGCATCGGGACCCCATTGGCGGACGCGGCCGGCCGAGCCGACCTTTTGATGGGAGAGATGATCGACCTCTACGGACGGCTCGGCGAGCAGCCGATGAGCTGGCTCACCGCGAAGACGACCAGCGAGGCGGTCCTACGCAACAGCTACATCCATCCTCGAGTTCACCTGTCCGCCTACCTCACGGAGAACGGATTCGGCGAGCAAGCGGCCACGCTGTGGACTGACGCGCTTACCGAGATGGAGGGCATGGAGGCCCCACCGATGATCATGGGCGTAGTCCTGTACAACGTGGCCTGCACCAGGGCCTCACGTAGCGACTCCGACGAGGCGCTCGACATGCTGAGACGTGCGCTGGAGATGCGTCCTGACCTGAAGGGTGGCGCAGCCGGCGATCCCGACCTGGCACCCTTGCGCGAGGATCCGCGCTTTCAGGACCTGATCAAGGGCTAGCCGCAGCCACTCTTATCTGGTCGAGCGCTTTCAGGTTGGCGATCGACTCGCTCAACGGAATGGCCGCGGGAAGGTCGTCGATGACACTCCTCGCGAACGACTCGACCATGAGCTGGTACGGGTCTGCGCCATCACGCGAGGTGAACGGGCGCTCCAGGCGCTGAACGCCTTCGCGCGTGACCACGGTCAGGCCCTGTTCCTCCGGTGACTCGAAGCTCGACCACACGGATGCGGTCGCGCCGCCGTCGAACTGCAGCAGGGCGCTCGTGGTCATGTCGACGCCACCGGAAAATCTCGAGCTGGCGAGCACACGCGAAGGCTCGCCCAGGATCCAGCGCGCCACGCTGACGACGTAGCAGCCGACGTCGAGCAGCGCCCCGCCGCCGAGCTCCGCCTTCAGGCGATAGTTGGACGTGTCGTCCAGCTTGAATCCAAAGGTCGCCTGCACATACATCGGATCGCGCAGGCTCGCCACGAGCGCGGCAACGCCTGGATGGAAGCGATACATGAAAGCCTCCATCAGGAGCTTGCCTGACTCCGCGGCGGCGGCGGCCATCTCCTCGGCCTCTGGCGCATCCATCGCCAGCGGCTTCTCGCAGAGGACGTGCTTGCCGGCATCCAGCGCACGCAACGTCCATTCCCTGTGCGCGCTGTTCACGAGCGGCACGTACACGGCGTCGACACCGGGGTCGGCCAGCACCGCCTCGTACGAGTCGAGCACGCCCAGATCCGGGTAGGGGGATGCCATCTTTCGCGCCCGCTCGGCGTCTCTTCCGGCGATCGCGACCAGCCTCCCGTTGGAGGATGCCGCGATGGCGGGCAGCACTGCCACGCCGGCAATCCAGGCGGCGCCGAGCACGCCCCAACCGATGCGCTCGGCTATATGTGAACCTCGACCTGAGCGCCGCCACGTGCGATCGAGTGCGTGGCCGCCTCCATCACGGCGACCGTGCGGCGTGCCTCTTCGGGTGTCACCGCGAGCGGTTCGTCCCACCCGAGGTGGTCGGCGAGGTTGCGATAGAAACCCTGGTCATCACGCGGGGAGAGCGCCAGCGACTCTTCGTGAGATCCGGCGCCGGCCGGCCGCAGCACCTTGACGCGCGCGGGATGGTCCGCGGGCACACTCTCCGGCTGCCACTCGCCGACCACCGCGCCCTCGGTGCCGAGCACGTACCACTTGGGCTTCAGCGCAGCTGCAATGTCGGACTGGAGGAAGCTTGCCTGCGCGCCCGCGGAGAACGCGAGGTCGACCCTCACCTGGTCTGCGTTGGTGACGTCGTGCCACACGCGTTTGTGGGCTACGGCGGAGACCGAGCGGACGGTGTCGGGGAACATCTGCAGGATCCAGTCGAAGTAGTGCGATCCCCAGTCGTAGATGGTCCCGCCCGAGATGGCCTCGTGACTGTGCCAGAAGTCGCACGGATGGGAATAGCCGCCGATGAACGACTCCATGTAGAAGACGTCGCCGATTCGACCGGAGCGCACCGCCTCTCGCATCGCAAGGTAATCGGGGTCCCAACGGCGGCTCTGGTAGACGGTGAGCACCAGGTCGCGGGCCGAGGCGGATCCGATCATGCGGTCGACCTCTTCCACCCTGAGCGCAAACGGCTTTTCACAGACCACGTGCCTGCCGGCCGCCAGCGCCGTCAGGACCGCGCCGGCATGGGCGCTGGGCGGGGTGCCGACCACCACCAGGCCGACCTCGGGGTCCTCGAGCATCTCCTCAGCACGCGCATGCGTGTGGACCGACCATTCCCGCTGCGCCTGCTCCCTGCGTTCGGAGGACAGGTCGCAAACGCCGGCCAGCCGCAGGCCGGGAATTGCGCCGATGGCTGCGGCGTGGTCGCGCGCAATCGCGCCGTAGCCGATGAGCCCCACGCCGACCTCAGCCGCGGGTTGAACCCCACCAGCCATCAGCAGGGCTCGATGCACGAGCATCGAAAACCTGTCGTCTTCATAAGTTGAAACGTCGTGGCCCAGCCCGATGTACATGAACCGGCCATCGCCGTGGCGTCGCTCGTATGCGACGACCTGGTCGGTGAAACGCCACCTCGCGCGGAGCAGGACGTTCGCATCCCCGCTGGGAGGGCCTTCGGACAGGTAGAGCTCGTCCCGCACCTTCCATTCCGAACCGAGACTGTGCGTCAGGGGATGGGATGCGTCCGGCCTGACGAAGAGCTCGGTCGGCAGACCGGTGCCCCCGGGCGCCCAACGCGCGAGGTCGGCGAGCTCGCCGCTCGACGACCAGGCTGCAAGGGTGCCATGGAGCAGGATGAGGCCGCCGCCACGGAGCACGAATTCGGAGATCTCCTCCGCCTGCCCGGGATGAAGCGGCTGGTCGCTTGCGGCGATGAGGACCCGGTGGCCGGCCGGCCGGAGGTCCTTCTGCTTGGTCACGGTGTCCACGTGAAAGTGGCGCGTCGCCTCCAGCGAGCGCAGCAGCGGGCGGGCCATGCGCACGTAGTCGTGCTCGCCGCCGTCGAGAACCGCCAGCACCGGTATCCGCTCGCCGAAATGCCGTCCCACCTAAGCGACTTTACGCTGAGCCTGGGCGCCAATCCTCCGCAGTGCCGCAAGCGTGCGTTCCGCGGCCCGGTCCCAGGTGTAGGAGGCGGCGATCCGCCTGCCTTCGTCGCCGAGCTTTCGGCGCAATGACTCATCGGCGAGCAATCGCTCCAGTCCGCCGGCGATGGCGTTGACGTCGTCCGGTCTGACGGCGATCGCGGCGGCCAGCGCCAGCTCCGGCAGCGCGCCGGCCGCGCCGACCACCGCCGGCACCCCGTGCGCCATCGCTTCCAGCAAGGGGAGGCCGAACCCTTCGTACAGGCTCGGAAAAGCCAGCACCGACGCCGACTCGTAGAGCGCGCTCAACGTGGGCTCGTCGACATGGCCGAGGTATCGAACCCCAGGTTCTGCCGCGATGCGCTGGAGCGTGTCGCCGTAGGCCCAACCGGGGCGTCCGGCGATGACGAGCTGCGGCACCCCGGGCCGGCCGTTGATGATGAACGGCAGCGCGCCGTGGCGGCCGCGCAACTGCCGGAATGCGGCGAGCAGGCGAGGGTAATTCTTGCGGGGCTCGACAGTCCCGACCGCCAGGATGAACCCCGGTTGGATGCCCTCCGGCAGCGGGCCCGAAGGCACCGCAGGCGGCAGGCCTTCGGGGATGACCTCGACCCTGGAGTCAAGGCCCGGGGTCCGATATGCCTCCAGCAGGTCTCTGCGCGTGGACTCGGAAGGCACCAGGATAGCCGCGGCATTTCGGAGCGCCGGCGGAAGCACCATCCGGAAGTAAGCGCGCTGCTGCCAGGGGACCTCGGCGGGAGTCATGCGAAAAGCGAGGTCGTGCACGAACACCGCCGCCGGCGGGGCGTCGTGACGGCGCATGGGCGGGCTCGGCCAGTAGGGATAGAGGATCGCGTCGCATTCGAGCTGCGTCTCGATCGCGGGCAGCCACCTGGTTTTCAGCACGAGCTCGTGGCGGTATGGCGACAGCACGGCCTCGCAGTCGAGACCCGATAGGGCGGCCGGCCGCTCCCGGCTGCAGAGCAAAGTGATCTCGTCTTTTCCGCGATGGGTGATCATGGCCCTGGACAGCTCGATCGCGACCGTCAGCATGCCCACCCGCCGGGGACGCCAGCAGGCGGTGACGTCGATGGCGAAGCGCACCACTGGACTGTATCCAAACGCGCTGTTAACTCGCCCAGGCGCCACCTCGGGCGCAGTCAGGGAAGCGGGCCTCCCGATTCGCAGGATCCCCCCCGGAGTTGGTGGGATTGGAGCGCGATTCGAGCTCCAGACCAGGGCTGGACGGCTTCTGGGTGCAAAGGAGAAGGTCTTCCGCCGGGGGGCGAAAGACCTTCAGAAAGGAGGGAGGGGTTATGGAATTGGTTGATGTTAAGCCAGGGGACATAACAACGGGCGCAACAAATCGGACGAGTCTTCTAGCTCTCCACGGAGCGGATGGCGAAGACGCAATCGAACGTCCCCGTCACACAGCCACACTCGACCTCTTCCACGTACCAATCGTTGGCCAGCCCGGCCCACCGCAGGATCGTTTCGATGGTCGAAGTCCACATGTGGCACGACTTGACCGTCTTGATCCGGCCGAGCGCGAACATGTTCGAGAAGTTGACCAGCCAGAACTGGTGCTCGTCGACCTGGAGCCACGCATGCGTGTGCTCGCCGCGAACGTTGTCC
>DATLUC010000069.1:0-7515 GCA_035533335.1 Candidatus Baltobacterales bacterium | reverse complement strand
GTGATCAGGATGTTCAGCTGGTGGTTGATGGCGGCGAACCCGCCGAACTTGACCTTGGGGTCGCCCTTCAGCGCGTTGGCCAGCCTCGTGGCCCCGTCGACCGCCTGCTGGTCGCTGATGGGCTTCCAGTACCCGATCACCGTCATGCTGCTGCCATCGCGAGCGATCATCGAGGGGTCCTGCGTCTGGTAGTAGGTCACGACCTGCGCGATCTCAGGGTCGGCGGCGATCGCGCTCGCAACCTTGGTCACCTCGGCCTTGGTCGTGGGAGAGCTCAGGCCGTCGGGCGTCTGGACCAGCGCGACGAGCCCGCCGTCAGCACGCACCCCGCTGGCACTCTGCAGCCGGGCGATCGCAATTGTCGACTGCGAAGCCGGGTCCTGGAAGCCTCCCACCTGGAGCGATTTGGCCACCGGGCCGCCGAAAATGGCGCCGATGGCCGCGAACGCAATCGCCACACCGACGATCACCCACGGCGCCCGGTTGATCAGACGCCCCAGTGCCTCGAAGATCACCTCTTTGGACTCCTTCCCCGCCTCCAGGCCAGCCGACGGTACCAGTCTGCGCACCGTTCGTGGAGCGCGATGGCAACTTCATCGCGGCTTTCTCAGCCTGCGATTAGCGCCACCATCCCTCCACACGGGCCCATTCCCTGGCGTGGGGGGAGGGCTCCATCAACCCTGGGGGTCGAGCGATGGAGCCCCCGGGGGACGTGGGGTCTTAGTTGGTGGGTCTTGCGAGCAGTTCTGCGATCGACCCTTCGAACTTGGCGAGCTGGCGGTGGACCTCGATCACCTCATCCGAAGAGACGGGATCGGTGGGGTCGATGTCGGTCACATGCTCGGTCCACTCGGTCCCGCATTCGCAGCGGTGGAACAGAAAACGTTCGTTGTGGGAGCGGTAGATGTAGACCGACGCGTCTTTCAGACGCCGCCCGCAGGCGCACTTACCCTGTCCTGGTCCTAGCTTCGACTTTTGCAATGACGTGTTCCTCGACCTGTATAACGAACCAGAGTGCGGTTTCGTGGCATGGTACACCCCGCGCTCTCGGATTGGAACAACTCAAAAGAATGTAAAACGCGAAATCGGGGAATTGCCTCTCGTTGCTAAGCGGACGAGTTCAACTCCGTCACCAGAGTGTCCAGACCGCGCAGGCGGTCGACCCGCGCCGCGTGCTCGAGGCTCTGGTACTGGGACAGGACATCGACGAACCCTTCCCCGACCTCGTAACCGTGCTTGCGCAGCAGCTCGCGACCGCGCTCGCCCAGGGTCGCGACGACGTCGCGGATCTTGCTCTGGGGCCCGAAAGTTTCAGGCACTTGGCGGAGGCTCTAGCTTCTTGAGTACGACGCGGTGGCCGTGCCAGCGCTCCGGCACGCCGGTGGGATCGTCTCCCAGGTAGCTGAGCTCCAGGCACCACACCCCGTCGACCTGCACGGGCGCCGCCGAGAGCTTCAACTTGGGGTTCTTGCGCTGCACCGCCTGGAGCAGCGGCACGCTGTACAGGACGAGCGCGCCGGGGAGGTTGATCGTGTTGATTCGGCCGCCCTCGCTGGAGCCGTCGACGCCGGACGTGCGCGAGCCGAGCGAGTGGACCATCGCTACCTAGGTTAGTTGGTGGCGGCCCTTGAGCGCCGCGATTATCGCGGCCACGGTGGCCTCGTAGCCGAGCCGGCCGGTGTCGAGCACCATGTCGTAGTGCCCGGGCAGGTTGCGGTCGTGCCCGTAGACCTGCTTGATATACGCGGTCCAGTTCTCGTCCGCCCGCGTCACCCGGCGCATCGCTTCCTCTTCCGAGGCGATGTTGTAGCGGGCCATGACCGTCTTCACGCGCACCGCCTTGGCAGCGCCGAGAAAGACGTTCAGGACGGCGCTCGGGAAATCTCGCAGCAGGTACCCGCCGCCGCGGCCGACGATCACCACGTTGCCCGCCCGAGCGGCTTCCAGGATCACGTGCTGGGTGATCTGCAGCACCGCCTTGCGCGTATCGAACGCGGGGTCGGCGTTCGGCGGAGTCCACGCGGTCGAGTCGACCGGGATCAGCGGCTCGGTGCTGGCTGTGCCAAGCGCCACCAGCAGCCGGGTGAGCAGCGAGCCGGGCTGCTCGTCCTCGGCCTCGACCTCTTCTTTAGGGAGCTGGAGCCGGTGCGCGACCTGGTCGATGATCTGGGACTCCAGGAGGTCGTACTTAAGCTCCCGGGCGAGCATCTCGCCTACGGTGCGGCCCCCCGCCCCGAACTGCCTTCCGATCGTGATGACCGGCATCCCCGCCGATCAATCTACTTCACGCGGCCGCCCACTGCTGGCGAAGGTTTACTTGCTCGGGGTCGGCATCGGGCGCCGGATGGGGTCCGCCCCGCGCGCGACCAGGATGATGAAGAGGGCGATCACCCCTAGCGCCCCGAGGAACGGGGCCAGCGAGGGCAGCGCTGAGGCAAGCGTCTGGTCCGGTGACGGCGGCTGGAAGCTCGCCAGGCCCACCCGGTTGGGGCGGATGTCCGGCGTGTAGATGACCCCGTTGGTCTCGTCATAGGCGGCCGAGTTGCCACCGGCGTTGGTCACGACGGTAGAGACGAAGTCGATCGGGTTTCCGCTGAAGATGCCGACCGAGCTCTGCGGCGACTGCCCGGGGACGGCGACGAAGAACCGATCGATCTTGGAGTCGTAGGTCACCACGTCCCCACCGCTGATCTGGCCGAAGTTGGCGGCGCTGGCGGCGCGGAGGTTCCAGTCGATCATCGACAGGCGGCACGCGATCAGCGCGTGGTCGGTCTGCGGGTCGATCGCCATGCCCGTCGGCGTGCAGCCGCCCAGTGCGAACTTGCTCTTGATCGCGCCCGAGGCCGGGTCGATCCGGAACAGCGCATCGGCATCGGGGCTGGTCACGTACAGCATTCCGTCCACGGGGTTGAACCGCGGCTGCTCCAGGGCATAGCCGACCTTGTAGTGCTGCTTGACATCGCCCGACGCCGCATCGATGGTCGTGATCGAACCGCCGATGCCGTTGCTCACGTAGACGAGGTGAGTCGAGGCGGAGTAGTCGAGCAGGTCGGCCTCCTTGCCGCCTGTCACCGCCGTCTGGACCACGGTGTCGGTGTTGGCTGAGCCGGGCTTGAGGTCGACGATCGCCACCGAGCCGTTCGCCAGGCCGGCGAACAGGCGGTCGAGGTCGGGAGCCAGCGCGAGACCGTTGGGGCTGGCCGCCAGCGGGATGCTCTGGAGGTACTTGCCGCGCGCTTTCGACACGTCGAAGACGTCGATCCCACCGGCGCGGTCGGCGGCGTACAGGCGGTGGTTGGCCTGGTCGATCTGGACCACGTCGAAGGAGGCCGAGGCGCCGGTCCCGTGCGGGATCGGCACACTGGCGACCTGCAGGGGCGCCGGGGCGCCGCAGGCGGCGACCAGCGCAAGGATGGCGGTCAAAAAGACGAAGCGCCACGCCATGAATACGCGCCTGAACATGTCTGCCAATCAACGCGCCGGCCCCCAGATCTACTGGTGGGCTCGCGCTACTTCGACGAGGAGTTCGCGATGGCCCAGGACTCCGCGTCGGTCAACCCCGTCGTCGAGATGAAATAGGGCACTGCGGCCACCACGCTGGGCTCGCTCCAAGTGCCCGGCTCGTTCCACACCAAGAAGCGCTGGCTCGTCGCCAGGGTCGTGTCGTCGACCTGGTAGAGGGAATGGGATCCCGGTGGAGCCGATTGCGACCCGTTCGGTCCAGGGGGCGGAGGATTCGGCACGACCAGGGCGAAATCGACGCTCTTGCCTCCATCGGGGCTGGTGTACTTGACATCGAAGTAGGTCGGGCTCAGGTTGGAGACAACTGCCGCCCAGCCAGGTGGATTCGCCGTCGGCAGGAGAAGAGGGTTTGCCCCGGTGACTGTCGCCTTGATCAAGGATGCGGCTGCGGCAACCGTCAGCGGTGAGGCGCTTGAAGATGGGCTTGCCACCTGCGCCATGGCAGTAGGACTGGGTTTGGGGTCGCCGTGGCGGTCGACAGGCTGGAGCAAGCGCCGGCCAGGCCCAAGACCAAAACGGCGGCGAACGCCCCCGGCGCTGCCAGCCTCACACGGTCAGTAACGCAGATTCCAGACCTTCGGTACGGGATGTCACATCACCTCCCCGCCTGGCGCGGAAGGTGGCCCGCAGGGCCGGGTGCCGCTACTCCAGGTAGTCGCGCAGCTTCTTGGATCGGGACGGGTGGCGGAGCTTGCGCAGCGCCTTGGCCTCGATCTGGCGGATGCGCTCGCGGGTCACGCCGAAGCGCTTGCCGACCTCTTCCAGCGTCCGCTGGTGGCCGTCGATCAGCCCGAACCGCAGCTGCAGGACGCGGCGCTCGCGCGGCGTGAGCGTGTCGAGCACGTCCTCCACCTCGGAGTGCAGCATGGTCAGCGACGCGGCGTCCGAAGGCGAGACGGCCTCGCGGTCCTCGACGAAGTCGCCGAGGTGGGAGTCCTCCTCCTCGCCGATCGGGGTCTCGAGCGAGACGGGGTCCTGCGACACCTTCACGATCTCCCGCACCTTCTCGGGAGTGATGCCCATCTCCTCGCCGATCTCCTCGTCGCTCGGCTCGCGGCCGAGCTCCTGGAGCAGGCGGCGGGAAACGCGCACCAGCTTGTTGATGGTCTCGACCATGTGGACCGGGATGCGGATCGTCCGCGCCTGGTCCGCAATGGCGCGCGTGATGGCCTGGCGGATCCACCAGGTCGCGTAGGTCGAGAACTTGTAGCCCTTGTGGTAGTCGAACTTCTCGACCGCGCGGATCAGGCCCATGTTGCCTTCCTGGATCAGGTCCAGGAACGACATCCCCCGGCCGATGTACTTTTTGGCGATCGACACGACCAACCGCAGGTTGGCCTCGGTCAACCTCTGCTTGGCCTCGTAGGCGCGCTCGTAGCGCTCGGTCAGCCGGTAGCGCGCGATGCGGTAAGACTCGACCGCCTCGGCGCGTACACGCGGGCGGGCGACGCCGTGGGTGGCGATGCGCCGACGCTCGGCTGCGGCCGCGTCGAGCAGGTTCTGCAGCTTGGCCAGGTCGGCGAGGCCCAACAGCTCCTGCGCGATGTGAGCCTGCTGGCCCTTGCGCTTGACCGTGGCGAGCCGCTCGATGACCTCGGGCAGCATCTCGTCGACCGATCGCTGCCGGCCGTCCGACTCCTCGGTCACGCTCAGCGCCTTCATGGCGTCGTGCAGCGGCTTGGCCTCGATCGCCTGCGCGAGCTCGACCTCGTCGTTGGCCGTGAGCAGGCTGACTCGCCCGATCTCCTTGAGGTACATGCGTACCGGGTCGTCGAGGGAGACGGAGTCCATCATCTCGATGTCGAGAAGCATCTCGTCGTCGATCTGCTCGACCTCTTCGAAGTCCTTCTCGCCGTCGGTGACCTCGATGCCGATCTCTTTGAACGCGGCGAAGATGCGGAAGATCTGGTCGGGCTCGGCGTCGATCTCGGGGAAGCCCTGGAGGATGTCGTCGGGCGTGAGGTAGCCCTGCTCCTTGCCCTTGGTGATGAGCTGCTCGGCCATTGACATCAGCTCGTCCTCGAACTTGCGCTCCGGCCTCTCCCGGGCCTTGCTGCCGCGCCGGCTTCTGGTCTTGTTCGCCGTCTTGGCAACGCGTGGAATCTCAGGACCGGCGGTCAGCATCCCAATCGTGAACGCGCCCTTCGTAACGGCCGGCGGCGGATGGGTTCGTAGGCGATGGTCGATTTCCTCCAGTTCGCCAGGGCCCGGGCTGGCTTTTCTAACTATCGATAATCTCAAACGGGGGCGCACGCCCAATCCGGGTCGTCAGCGGTGAGCGACGCGACAGTGGAGGGGCCAGGTACGAAACGCTCGGCAACGACCTGTCCCCATGGCTGTTGTGCGCGGCCGAGAAGCGGGCCGCTCGGCAATATCCGCCTTGCAGCTCAGAGTTGTCACGGGCTGGGCAGCGGTCCGCTGCACCTCAGCATAGACCTGCGGTCACGAAAATAGGGGATGACCCAACGCCCCGTGAGGGGCCTTCCAGTCGGCCCCGAGAGTTGTTCTTGGCAGTGGGCACTGGTGAACGCGGCGACGGGTTATCGGTAGCATCCAGGGATCTGAGGGACACGGACTCCGGTATCTGGTGTCCGCAAACAGTCATTCATCGGCTCGGCTGTTTTCTTGGCTGTCAGCGACACCGGAACCGGCAACCAACCACTGCCCCATGGCGGGCCGTCACCCGGGTGCCTGCACCTTCCGGGCCTCGCGCGAAATCTCAGCCGGCCGAGGTTGTCCCGCAATCAGGCCACCGCCGCCAAGGGTTGGAACGAATTCGACGTACGTGTTGAACGCCACACGGCCGCCATCGGCCTTTCGGCCAGGTTATCGCCGCGGGCGAATCGGCAATGCCCGGTTCACCAGCCTTATCGGGGAGCGCTCCCTTCAAGTTCGCGCCGGCGAACCTCCCAGTAGCCGAGTCGTTGGCGGAACCTCTCGGCCTGGGCAGCGACCACAGGGACGTTGGTGAGTTCGACCTCTCGTCGAGCCTGATCTGATTGAGTGCTCATCAGCTGCCGAATGTGTCCTAGCACCTCCTCTTCCATCGCCAGGATCTCGGTGTAGATCTGGATCCAAAACAGCGCTTGCTCGATTGTGGCGTGTGCAGGGGCACCCTCGCCATCCATCCCCTGGCTCCAATCACCGCCGCGCACAGCCGCGTCGACGTCTGGCCTGCGTCCCTTTCCTTTTCCCTTTGCCACAGCGCAGTCCTACCGCGCCGGGCGTAAGAAGATCCGCAACAATTATTGCGACCTGATCTACTGCGCAGCCCTCGTTCTGGCCCACCCAGGCCGTCAGCGTGGGCCAATCGATCGGACGGCAACTCGAGCTCCGGGGTGTCGGGCGAGAGGACCGAGACTGCGACTTGTGACCCCTCGCGAACGATTGCTATTTATGGTCGCGGAACTCGATCGAGTAACCCCGGCCAGGCCGGTTGACGAGGTCACAAGGGATCTCCAGTTCAGCCAGGATCTTGCGTATCCGGCCCACGTAATTGCGAACCTCTTCTGCAAAGAGGTGTGGCTCGGCCCAGGCCCGGCCGGAGATATCGGCAACACTGAAGTACCGGTGGGGATGATCGACAAGGAATTGAAGGAGCTGGAACTCTCGCTTGGTCAGCCCGGCCTCTCGACCCTGATAACGGATCATCCGCTCTTCCGGATCCAGCCAGACGCCATGGAGATCCCAGACACGTCTGTACCAAAGCTCGAGCCGTTTCTGATAACCCTCCATCTGGCCCTCGATGATCCTGAGGTCCACCTCCGCTGCCCGCTGCGCGACAGGTCTCAACTTAGCTAGATCGCGCCTGATCCGATCCAGAAGTCCGACCTTGAACCGGAGCAGATCGGCGTAGACGCCAATCCAGTGGCGAGCATCCTCCCAATGTGAGGTGCCGATGTCCTCACCTTGGAGCGGCTCGGAGGGTACATCCGTCACCCGCATCGCCGTGGGTGCAGACGAGCCCGATAGAAGCCCGTGGAAGGCGGGCGC
>DATLUC010000068.1:0-15409 GCA_035533335.1 Candidatus Baltobacterales bacterium | reverse complement strand
TCCCTGGGGCCGATCCGCCCGCTCAGCCAGGCCGGCCCGCGCGCGGCGCCGCTGGTGTCGAGGCCGACCTCGATCTCGAACCCGTCCCCCTCGAACACCGGCGCGGGCAGCGGCCCGCTGCGAAGCAGGTGGTCGGAGATCCCCTCGACGGGCGAGCCCGCAGCCGGGCGGTTGGATACGAGGCGCAGGTGGAGTGTCAGGCCGGAGCGGTTCCAGGCCGCGTACACACCGGCGACCGCCGCGAAAGCGAAGACCCACGCAGCCAGCAGGAACAGCCAGGGGACCTCGGAGGTCGCCGCGTACCACTCGAGCACCAGGCCTAGCGCGAGCGCGCCCCCAAACCTCCAGGTCGGCCTCAGGAGATCCCCCTAGTGCTGTCGCAGCGGCGGCAGCGGCAGTGACGTCACCACCTCCGACACCATGTCCGCGGCCCTGGCACGGCCGCGCATGCCGAGACGGTGCGCGAGCACGGGCAGGGCGAGGAGCTTGACGTCGTCCGGCAGGACGAAGTCCCGGCCTTCGAAGAGCGCCCACGCCTGCGCCGCGCGCTGGAGGTAGACGGCCGAGCGCATGCTGGCCGGCAGCAGCACGTCGGGCCGTGCGCGAATCGCCTCGAGCATCGACACGATGTAGGTCCGGATCGCAGGAGCCGCCACCACGCGCAGGCACGCCTCCTGGAGCTCGATGACCTCGTGGATCTCGACCACTGCGGCAAGCTCCGCGATGGGGTCGCCGTGCTCCCTGCGCGCCAGGACCTCCATCGCCTCGGCGTGGGTCGGCGGGCCCATCTCCGCGGCCAGGATGAAGCGGTCGAGCTGCGACTCGGGCAGCGGATAGGTGCCGTGGAACTCGGCCGGGTTCTGCGTGCCGATCACGAAGAAGGGACGTTCCAGCATCCTGGTCTGGCCCTCGACGGTGACCTGCCCCTCCCCCATCGCCTCGAGCAGCGCGGACTGTGTGCGCGGGGTGGCTCGGTTGACCTCGTCCGCCAGCACGACGTTGGCAAAGATCGGGCCGGGGATGAACTGGAAGCTCAGGTCCTTCTGGTTGAAGATGCTCGAACCCGTGATGTCGGAGGGAAGCAGGTCGGGCGTGCACTGGATGCGGCGAAATGTCCCTCCCACCGAGGTCGCCAGGGCTCGCGCGAGCATGGTCTTGCCGGTGCCGGGGAGGTCCTGGAGCAAGACGTGGCCGCCCGCGACGAGACCGGCCGCTGCGAGCCGCACGACCTTTTCCTTGCCGACGATGACGCGGTGCACGTTCTGCTCGATGCGGCCGAGCAGCTCCGCGGCACGGCGGGGTTCGAGGGCAGGTTCCTGGGTGGCTGAAGCCATGGTCAGCCCAAGTCTAGAGATTGGAGTCGTGACCAGCCGGCATTTGCCGTCGGTGGCCGGACTTGGAAATCAAGTCTTCCTCCCCTACGATCAACCCTATGGTTGCCAGTGTGGTTTACACTAGGGTTGATATGGCAGTTCCCCGCGTGGTTACCGCAGATGACTTGAGGAGCCAGCTTGGCCACGAGCTCGATCAGCTTCGTTCGAGCGAGGATGTTCTTTTCGTGTCGAAACGTGGGCGGCTGACTGCAGTCCTCATCGATGTAGAGCAGTACCGAGCAATGGTCGAGCGAGCCGAGTACCTCGAGGACAGCCTCGCCGCGCTCCAGGCCCGCGAGGAAGCGGACCTCGCCGTTCCCTGGTCCAAGGTCCGCTCATAGCACCACGCCAGACGTACGACGTCCGCCTCCATCCGGAGGCGATCAAGACGTACCGCCGGCTCCGCGGATCTGTCGCAGATCGTATTGCGGCTGCGATCGACGGCCTGGGGACCAATCCGCGTCCGACGGGCTCGGTAAAGCTTGCAGGCCGTGACGACTTTCGAATCCGCGTCGGTGATCACCGCATCGTCTACTCGGTAGGCGAACGGGAAAAACTTGTGATCATCGCGCGGACAGCTCATCGGCGCGATGTCTACCGCCCATGACCGAACGGTGCTCCTATGCCTGCCGGCGCCGGCTTCCTGCTCGGCTGGCTCGTCGCTCTCGGCCTGGCCGATCATCCGGGAGATGACCTCGCTCAGGTTCGGGCCGCCCTTGCCGAACGGTACCGAGTGCACCCTGTGCGCGAACACCATCTCCGCCACCTGCCCGACATGGGTGACGCGGACCTCGCCGGAGCTGTCCTAGGCAGCTTTCGCCTGCGCCGCCCGTGCGCAGACCAGGTTGGGCGGTCGTCCGGTCAAATCGTCGACGGGCGAGTAGCCGACCGGCGAGCAAGCCGCAGATGCCGGTAGGCTCAGAGCGAACCCGCCTTTGCGAGCCATTCGCTCTCGAACGTCAGATCCGTCCCAGCACCGATGAGGTCGAAGTCCCGATCGTAATGAAGGATTCCCAGCTGGTGACGATCGGCAATGGCCGCTTGCAGAATGTCGACCGGCGGCATCCGATGGTGTCCGACCCGTGCCAGTTGCCGTTGCGCATCGATTGCGCGGCGCTCGACCACGTCATCGATAGCGGCCCACGGTAGGGCCAGCAATTCGGCGATGAGATTACGGTGATCCTGGGCGGATTGCGCGGAGTATCCGGCCTCCAGCACGAACGGCAGGCAGGCCACAATCTGTCCCGACTCGATGGCTGCGGCGACCTCATCAATGCGAGATTTGCGCAATCGCCGCAGGCCGAGCCGGGCCCAGGCCGAATTATCGATCAGAAAGGTACCGGTCAGGTGCGCGCCCAACCTGTTCGGCGCACTTCCTCCGCGGCCTTAATGTCGGTTGGGAGCCGGCGACTTCGAACGCGCGCGGCCAGGCGCTGGCGCAAACCAAGTTGTGCTCCGCGCATCGCCCGCAAACGCTCCAACTTCTCTTGAGCGCCCAAGATGACGAGCTCTGTCAGTTCGACGCGATCCGAACCGAGTTCGCGCCGAAGGTTATCGAGTGCGGCTTGGACGGGCGCCGTCTCGGTGATTGCGTGGCGACGACGAGTGGTTGGCATGACTAATTTGAGTGTAACACCAGTGCGACACTTGAGCCATGCCCAGAGAGGCGGGAACTCGCCGCAGAGCGAGCGCAACTCCAGACGATCGACCGATCGGATCTGGATTCTAGGATCGGCAAGTTGCCTCGAGCTTCAATGCAGGACGTCGCCTCTGGGATGAGGCGTGTACAGGATTTATAGGCGGCACGAGGTTGACGATAGGCGCGGTTCCCGCCATGCACCTCGGCGGTTCGATTCAAGACGGGTTACCCCTGTCGGCGCCGGTCTCTTACGCGGAGCACCTGGCCCGCTAAATGCGGCCTAGGCCTGGCCGATCATCCGCGCGATGACCTCGCTGAGGTTCGGGCCGCCCTTGCCGAAGGGCACCGAATGCACCCGGTGCGCGAACACCATTTCCGCGCCCTCGCCGACGTGGTTGACGCTTACCTCGCCGGCGCTGTCATACGCAGCCTTGGCTTGCGCGGCGCGCGCGCACACCAGGTCGGAGCGGTGCCCGTCGACCTCGAGCGCGATCGAGATCTGGGCGATCAACCTCAAGATCGGCCGCGGCAACATGACCTCCGGGAAGGTCGCGATGGCCTCGGCGATCTGCGACCTGACGCTCTGCTCCGACTCCGCGTGCTGTTGCGTGAACAGGTTGGGGTCGTCCTCCCACACCGCGCGCTTTTCGACGATCGAGACGCGCTGGTCCAAATCGCGGATCCCTTCCACGTCGACGCAGAGGCCGAACCGGTCCAGCAGCTGCGGGCGCAGCTCGCCCTCCTCGGGGTTCATGGTGCCGACCAGGATGAAGCGCGACGGGTGGGAAACCGAGACGCCCTCCCGCTCGACGGTGTTGATGCCCATCGCGGCGGCGTCGAGCAGGACGTCGACGATGTGGTCGTCGAGCAGGTTCACCTCGTCGACATAGAGGATGTTGCGGTTGGCCTCGGCCAGCACGCCCGGCTCGAAGCGGCGTGAGCCCTCCTTGAGCGCGGCCTCGAGGTCGATGGTGCCGACCACGCGGTCCTCTGACGCGTTGATCGGAAGCTCGACCACGCGCATGCGCCGGGTCGCGACCGGCAGGGGGCCCGCCTTGGCCCTCTCCCGGCAGTCGTAGCACCAGTCTTCGGGGTCGTCGGGATGGCATCCGAAATGACACCCTTCCACCACCTGCTGGTCGGGCAGCAGGCGCGCCAGGGCACGCACCGCCGTCGACTTGCCGGTCCCCTTCTCGCCGCGGATCAGCACGCCGCCGATCGACGGGTTGATGGCGTTGAGCACCAGGGCCATCTTCATCTGGTCCTGGCCCACGATCGCCGTGAAGGGGTAGGAGTAGCGGTCTATCGCCATGCGAATCGAATACTACCGGCCGCTTCTGCCCAGCTCTCTCTCCACCGCGGAGGCGATCTCGTCACGGGAAAGGTCGTAGAGGCCGTAGTAGCGGGCACCCATGCGCTCGGCGAGGTCGGCGCAGGCGTTGATCGCGTACGTCTGGTACATGGGCGCCACGCGCGCGAGGTGTTGCACCGACGGCAGGTGACTGTAGTCGCGAGCCGAGTCGATCACCAGCGCGTCGATGTTCTCGGCCTCGATCAGCCCGGCCACCTTCTGCGCCTCGATGAGCGGCTCCTCTTTGAACATCGAGATGTTGCCCCGGCCGTCGCTGATCAGAACCAGCAGCGGGCGGATGGTGGGGTCGCGCATGAGCTCGGTCTTGACCACCTTGTAGCCGGCCATCAGCCCGTGGGTCAGCGGCGTGGTGCCGCCGACCGACAGCCTCTCCAGGCGCCTGCGAGCGAGCGACACGCTGGAGGTCGGGCGCAGGACGACTTCCGCCGTCCGGTTCTTGAAGATCACCACGGCGACGCGGTCGCGGCGGACGTAGGCGTCCTGCAGGAGCGACAGGATGGCGCCCTTGGTCGCGGCCATTCGCTGCTCCGCGTCCATCGAGGCGGACGCATCGACCACGAACACGATGAGGTTTCCGATCTTGCGCTCACGCACCTTCTGACGCAGGTCCTCGCGCTCGAGCTTCAACCGCTCGCCTGCAAGCCGCCCGCGGTCCTTCTGCATCGGGGCCGCCGCGCGCACGGTCGCGTCGATGGCGAGGTCGTTCACCTTCGCCCTCGGCTCGGCGCGCACGTAGCGTCCCCTCCGGTCGGCAGTCTGGCTCGCCGACCGCTTGCCGCCCTGCTTGCGCACGCGGCGCTGGCGCGGCAGGTCGATGCGCTTCAGGTTGAACGTCTCCAGCGCATCGGGCGCCGATTCATTCCCGCTCGAGCCACCGGCCGTCATGCCCTGGTCGCTGCCCGTCGACTGCTCGCCCGAGTCGGCCGCGCTGGAGCTCTGGTCGGCCGACGCCTCCGCCGCCGCATCGCTCTCCGAGGCCTGCGGCTCGCCGCTTTCGGACTCCGCGGGCTTGTTGCCCTCCTGCTCCTCGCCGGGCTCAGACGAGCTCGAATCGTCGGGGTCGCGGCTGACCGGCTGGCGCGCCCGGTGGGCGAGCGCCAGAGCCGCGGCGTCGTAGATGTCCTCGCGGGTAGGCGAGCGGTGGCGGCGGTATGCGGCCAGCGCCTTGGCGGCGTGGTCGATGACCACGTCGGCCCGGTGACCGAGCACCTGTGCCTCGACGCAGATCGACGAGATGACGCGAGCGTGTCCGGGGCTGACGCGCACTTGCTTGACCCGCCCGATCGCCTCGGCCAGCGCGCGGGAAAGATTGGCGTCCGCCGCTGCGAACTCGTTGGCGAACTCGTGGTCGCCCCGCTTGAAGTCGGCGTCGCGCTCGGCGATGAGGACACGCTGGTCAGGGTCACGGATGCCCTCGACGTCGACGCAGAGCCCGAACCGGTCGAGCAGCTGCGGCCGCAGCTCTCCCTCCTCCGGGTTCATGGTGCCGACCAGGATGAATCTCGACGGGTGCGCGAACGACACCCCTTCGCGCTCCACGACGTTGACGCCCATGGCGGCCGCGTCGAGCAGGACGTCGACCAGGTGGTCGTCGAGCAGGTTGACCTCGTCGACGTACAGGATGTTGCGGTTGGCCTCGGCCAGCACCCCGGGCTCGAACCGCCTTGCGCCCGTGCGCAGCGCGGCCTCGATGTCGATGGTGCCCACCACCCGGTCTTCGGACGCGTTGATGGGCAGCTCGACCACCCGCATGCGCCGCTTGTGATGGGGCAGCGAGCCTTCCACCTTCAAGCGGACTCGGCAATCGGCGCAAAGGCGCTCTTTGTCTTGGGGGTCGCAGCCGAAGTGGCAGCCCTCGACCACGTCGTGCTCGGGCAGGAGGCGGGCCAGGGCGCGCACGGCGGTCGACTTGCCGGTCCCTTTCTCGCCCCGGATCAGCACCCCGCCGATGGTCGGCATGATGGCGTTGAGGATCAGGGCCAGCTTCATCGAGTCCTGGCCGACGATCGCGGTGAAGGGAAAGGAGTGGCGGTCGAGCGTGACGCTCACATCGCCAAGATTAGAAGGTGACTTCCCCGCTCGCGGGCAAGAACCGGGTGCAGCCGGGCGGCGGGGAGGTTTGACTGGCTGGAACGAAACGCCGCCAATTCGAGTTCTAGCTGGTGTGGAGATCCTGGTGGCGCTGATCGCGCTGATCGCGCTGGTCCTGCTCGACATCGCCGCCTGGCGGTGGGGCGTGGATTCGCGCCAGTGGGGCCTCGATCCGAGATCGAGCGGCCGACCGGAGCGCTGGATCTAGCTCGGAACCAGCTGCTTGACCAGCTCGCGCTCCTGCACGAGCTCCTCGGTGGTGACCCTGATCCGCTGCTTGGCCTCGTCGTCGTGCTCTAGCCCCTCGACCACCTCCCAGCGCTCCCCGTCCGACTTGATGGGGAAACCGAACTGCAACCCCTCGGGCACGCCGTACTCGCCGTGGCTCACGACGGCCAGCGAGTGCCAGTCGCCCCGGGCCGTCGGGCTGTGGATGCTGTTGACGGAATCGATCACGGCGTTGGCCGCCGAGGCCGCCGACGAGGCGCCGCGCGCCTCGATGACCGCCGCTCCGCGCTTTTGGATGGTCTCGATGAACTTGTCCTTGAGCCAGCCGTGGTCGGAGATGACGTCCTTGACAGCCACCCCGCCGATGCGCGCGTTGCGGGCGTCCGGGTACTGGGTCGCCGAGTGGTTGCCCCAGATCGCCAGGTTGGTGACGGCCGAGACCGGCACCCCGGCCTTCTTGGCGAGCTGAGTCTTGGCCCGGTTCTCGTCCAGGCGCGTCATGGCGAACCAGCGCTCGGCCGGGATCTCCGGTGCGTTGGAGCGAGCGATGTAGCAGTTGGTGTTGCACGGGTTGCCGATGACCAGGATCCGCACGTCGCTCGCCGCCTTCTTGGCGATCGCCTTTCCCTGGGGCCCGAAGATCCCCCCGTTGACCGACAGCAGGTCCCCCCGCTCCATGCCGGCTTTGCGCGGGATCGAGCCCACCAGCAGCGCCCACGAGGCTCCGTCGAACGCCTCTTCGGTGTTGCTCGTGAGGACCATGTCGTGCAGCAGCGGGAAGGCGCAGTCGTCGAGCTCCATGGCCACGCCCTGGAGGGACTTCAGAGCCGGTTCGATCTCCAGCATGCGCAGGACGACCGGCTGGTTCGGGCCCAGGAGCTGGCCTGAGGCGATGCGAAAGACCAAGGCGTAGCCGATCTGGCCTGCGGCACCCGTGACCGTGACGTGGACCGGCTTTCGCGCGCTGTCACCCATAACAGGAGAATCGTAATTAAATTGGCAGTCAGACGATGCTGATGGTCGATGTGTCGCCAGTCCGTGTTCGCGCCGCTCCCAGGTTTGCTGTTGCCGTGGTGGTTTACACGCTGCTGCGGCTGCCGTCTTTTTTCGAACCACACTGGTATACGGACGAGGCCGGATACGTCACCGCGGCGCGGGAAATGCTTCGGGGCAAGGTCCTGTATGCGGGCATCTGGAACAACAAGCCACCCCTTCAGCTTTGGACGGCGGCGGCAGGAATCCGACTGTTCGGGTCGAGCGAGGCCGGCTTGCATCTGATCACCTACGTTGCCGGGCTCGTCGCTCTAAGCGGGATGGCATATGGCGCCTTCCGGTTGCTTTCGCCGCGCCGCGCCGTGATCGCTGTGCTGACCGTCTCGGTGATTCTCGGGACTCCGATCATGGACGCCGAGCTGTTAATCCCGGAGAGCCTGCTGATAGCAGCTACCTCATGGGCTGGAGCCCTGCTGCTCGTCGGGTTGAGCCGGCCGAGGGAGCCGAATCGCTGGGGATGGACCGCGTGGGTCGGAATCCTTGCGGCGGCGGCCGTCGCCTATCAACAGACGGCACTGGCGGATGGCGCTGCGTTCTTCGTGATTCTGCTGATTCATCCGCGGGCTACGCGGGCCCAACTGGCCGCGTACCTCGCTGCCTTTGCGGCCGCTACTTCGGCCTGGCTCGTGCCCAGCGTGGTCCTCGCCGGTCCGTCCAAGGTCGCCTTCGCGCTGGCCGGCTTCTATGTGCCGTACACCGCCTCTGTCCTGCCCGGCAATCGGCTGGTGGCGGTCGCGCTCGCCGTTTCGATGCTGTTGGCTGCCCTGCTTGCCTTCGCCAGCGCCCTGGCGTTGCGCGCGAGGCCATGGCCCTGGGCGGCCGGCTTATGGTCCGTCGCCACTCTTCTCGCCGCTGGAGCGCCGCAGCATCCATATGCCCACTTAGTGCTGCCGGCCGTCGTGCCGACCACCCTGGCGTTGGGGGGCTGGGTACCGCTGGTCGGACATCGCCTGCTAGCCGGCGCACGCGTGAGACTCGGTGTCGCCGCCATGGCAGCGGCCGTCTTGATTTCGTTTGGCTTGGCCCAAAGCGTCGGCCTGGACTGGGTGCCGCCGCCCAGCTCTCAATCAACCGTGGTTGGTTATTACGGTGGTTTCGTGTTGGCCGCGGCTCGGATCAAGTCGATGGACGACTGGAGCGACTCCTTCGATGCCCGCGTGGCGCCGGACGCCGCGGTTGCCGCCTGGCTTGACGCGCACGGGTTGAGCGGATCCAGGGCGGTCGTCTGGTCCTCGGATGCCTGGCTTTACCTGTTGGCCGACCTCGACGAGCTCATGCCCACTCCGCCCATCTACAACAACTTCGTGCTCCTGGGCAACCACGGCGAGGTGAGCACCTTCGTGGAGGGTGCGCAACCCGAAGTCATCGTGACGAACGACCTCGACACGGCATCGTTCCCCGAGATCATGCCGCTCTTGTTCAGGGATTACACCGAGGTCTTCGGCGCGGGGCTGGACCATGTGTGGGTTCGCAACGCAGCGTGACCGGGCGCCTACGCCCTTGCGCGTGCTCACACGCGACGACGCTTCTGTGTCCTGAATCGACTTCTCTCCTGCCCAGAGCCCTCGACCGGTTATGGGCCTCCGCTCAGGACGTAGCCGACGTACGCGTCGGGACCGGACTGCACCCAGAGCTCAATGGTGCAGACATCGGTGTGGGATTCAGCTTGCATTTGCGGGGAGCTCGGGTGGGTCACCACCGGCATGCCCGAGGGCGCGGTTCCGACTCGCGTCAGGCCAGCCATCCCATTCTCTGCGAGCAACGAGTCGACTTCGGCCAGCGTCTGGACCTGGCTCAGGTTGCCCGGGTAGTAACGGCGGCCACAGTAGTCGACCCGCGGCGGTGCGCTCGCGGTGTCGAACGTCCCGTACGCGAGCCGGTCCTGGATCAAAGTGGGGGCGACGGCGAAGCTCGCGACGGTGACGACTCCTGAGACGAGTAGTAGGACGATTCTGAAGACGCGACGCCCCATGCCAGGTCTAACGGCGGGATGGACGAGTGGGTTTCAGGGGTTTCTGGACAGTAGAGCCGAGACAGGGTTGGCGCACCGGGGCGCCTGGTCGCGCTCTGGCTTGAAGGCGCGTTCGAGCTGGTCGCCTCAGAGCAGCTGCTGGCGGAGCTTGCCCAGGCTGTGAAGTATCCCAAGCTAGAGGATCGGGTCTCGAAGGAGGACGCGGACGAGTTCCTGCAGTTGCTCAAAGCGACGGCCTCGGTGATCGAGAATGACCCCGACCCGCCTCGGCTTTCGGCCGATCCCGGCGACGACTACCTGATCGCTCTGGCGAGCCAGAGCTCCTCGGTCCTGGTTTCAGGCGACCGCCATCTGCTGGCTCTGGCGCCGGCTCTTCCGATTCACAATCCCGGCGCTCTGCTCGCGATGCTTGATTGGCGAGATCCGGTTCCCGTCATCTCCGGCCGAGTTGGACAAACCACAGGAGAGCGGTCAGGGTGTAGCCGTCCGCGATCTCGCCCTCCCGCATCAGCCTCGGCAGATCACTCAGGGCGACCCACTCCACGCGGTCGGACTCGCTGGCGTCCGGCGGTTCGCCGACCAGCTCGGCGCCATCGGCCAGGAAGACGTTGAACCTCTGGTCCAGGAGGCCGATCGAGGGGAAATACGAGAACAGCAGGCTCAGAGGCCCGGGGCGCCAGCCGGTCTCTTCGAGAGTCTCACGCTCGGCGCCCTGGATGGGATCCTCGCCCGCCTCCACGCGCCCGGCGGGGATCTCCCAGCCCGTGCTGTCGGTGATGAACCGATGTCGGTGGATGAGCAGCACGCGGCCTTGGTCGTGCACGACCACACCGCAGGCCTCGCTCGGCATGCGCACCACGTGGTGCTCGAAGCGAGCGCCGCCAGGGACCTCGACGTCGACCAGCGCGAGTGAGACCCATGGGCTTTCGTAAACGGAGCGTTCTCCGTGGACGATCCATCTCATCTGGATTGCTCCCCTCCACCATCACGGTGATCGCTCGACACCGCTGCATCCGTAATCGACGTTCGAATGTCAGTCGACCACTCTCACCCGACGCGAAATTGCACCCCAGCTCGCGTCACCGGTGAGGACGACATCGGCTCCAAGCACCTCGGCGGTGGCCAGAACCAGGGCGTCGGGCAGACGCAGGCTGCGATTCCTCGCACGCAGACGTGCAGCCTCGACTGCAACCTCCTCTCCTGTTTCGGCGACTCGCAGCTCGAGTGCTCGGATGCTCGCGCGAACTTCTTCCAGCTTGCCCGCGCGGGCCGGCGCTACGAGGGTTTCAGCCAGGGCGGAGGCCGGAATCGCAAGGTCGGCTTCCGCTACTTGTTCGAGTGCGCGGCGGGCGCCCGGGTTCAGGGCGTCCGCCGGGTCCAGCAACGCGATCACGACGCTCGCGTCTACGACGATCAGCGCCACTGGTCGCGGAGGCGATCGAGGTCGCCCGGCCTCCAGACGCCAGAAATCGCTCCAGCCAGCGTGTGAATCGCCTTCAACCGGCGCGCCGCCACGCCCTCCTGACGCGCCAGCACCACGCGCCCGTCTTCGGTGTCCACCTTCAGCTCATCACCAGGCTGCAGGCCAAGCTGCTGCACGACATGGAGTGGGAGGGTGACCTGCCGCTTGGCGGACAGGCGGGTGAAGCCACGCTTGCGTAGGAGCTTGACTCGTCTTACCACGAGTCAAGCTTAGCTGTTTACCGCCTCGGCGTCACCGAAACCCTTCGCCCTCCGGTTCGAACAGATCGTCGCCCGCCAGGCGGCGGGCAAAGCACAAAAAGCCGCTGTGGGCGACCATGCGGTGGGAAGGTCGCAGGCTGCGCCCCCGCACCGTCCAGCCTCGCTGCAAGAGCTCGAAGACCTCGAGCATCCCAAAGCCCCGGACCTCGCGCAAGCAGTCGAAGAACCGCTGGACCTGGCTGATGTTCGGGCTGAAGGCGAAGACGATGCCACCTGGACGCAAAGCCAGCTTGGCGCCGGGCACCGCCTGCCAGGGTTCGGGGAGGTCGAGCAGCACCCGGTCGAGATCTCGCTCGTCGAAACCGAGGTAAGCGTCCCCGAGCTTTAGCTCCAGGTTGTCGGGGACAGCGCCCAGCGTCTCGACGATCGCCTTTTTGGCCGCTTCCTGGAACTCCTCGCGCTGCTCGTAGCTCACCAGGTGCCCTTGCGGGCCGATCGCCCGCAGCACCGCCAGGGCCAACGCTCCGGTCCCGGTCCCTGCCTCGAGCACCTTCGCCCCGGGGTGAATGTCCGCCCCGATCAGGATCGCCCCGATGTCCTTGGGATAGATCGGCTGCGCCTGGCGCACACGGCCGGTGACCTGCTCGGCGAACGTGGGCCGCACCGCCAGCAGCCGGGCGCCGGTCTGGGTGGTGACGATGACCCCCTCGGGGCCGCCGATCAGGTCGTCGTGGTTGATCATCCCCGAGTGGAGGGAGTACTTCTGCCCCGCCTTCAGGCGGACGCGGTGCTTGCGGCCGACCTTGTCGACCAGGAGCACCAGCTCACCGTCACGGAGCAGCCCGCTCAATCGGGCTTGTGGGCGCGGATCAGGCAGTGCCAATACGCGTGCCACAGCTTGCCTTCACGGCGTACCGGGTGCAGCTGGGTCAACGCTTCGCCCTCGGCCGCCTCGATCGCCCTCGCCAGCTCAGCGGCGAGCAGGGGGGCGACCGCCATGGTGTTCATCCACTCCTGGTAGTTCCAGTCCAGCTCGCGCGCCTGGGCGCTCTCGACCTCGAAGCCGGCCTGCTGCAGCCTCGCCACCCACTCCTCCACGGTCATCGAGCGGACGTGCGAGGGGTCGCGGCGCACCTCGACGTCGTGGAGGACGTCTCGCGCCGGCATCGGGGGAGCGCAGTCGATGAAGCAGGCGTCGTGACCCGGTTTGAGCACCCTCCACGCCTCCGACATGAAGGCGTCGACGTCGGGGAAGTGATGCGGCGCCGCCCTGACGGTGTAGAGGTCGAAGGTGTCGTCCTGGAAGGGGAGCACCGCGGCGTCACCGATGACCCAGTCGACGTTGGGGATGTTTCGCTCCGCCGTGATGCGCCGCGCCTGGTCCAGCATCTCGCGGGTCAAATCCAGCCCGATCACTCGTCGCACGTGGGGCGCCAGGGCGAAGGCGGTGTTGCCGGTGCCGGTCGCCACGTCGAGGACCAAATCGCCCTTGTGCGGCCGGCCGAGCTCGATCACTTCCTGCAGTCGCTCCGCCGAGGTGTGGAAGCTCGCGCGGGTGTAGTTGACCGCGACCGGGGCAAAACGGGAACGCACGTCGTCTGGCATGACCGTGGAGTCTATTGTTCCTGGACATGGCTAAGGCGATCGCGCGCTGGTCGGGCCAGAAGGTCCGCTTTGACATCGAGTCCGCGTCGGGTCACACCGCGGCCATCGACGAGCCGCCCGTTTTCGGGGAGGACTCTGCGATGCGGCCGACCGAGATGCTGCTCGCCGCCCTCGGTGGGTGCACGGGCCTCAACGCGGTCCTGCTGCTCAAGAAGTTCAAGCAGCCCCTGCGCTCGCTGGAGGTCGTGGTCGAAGGAGACCAGGACGAGGAGTGGCCGCGAGCGTTCAACAAGATCGACGTCACATTTCACTGTGGCTGGGACGGCAAGTTCGACAAGGAGCTGGTCGAGCGGGCGCTCGACTGGGCGTGCAACCGCTACTGCCCGATCCACGCCACGCTCTCACGCGGCACCAAGCTGGAACACCACCGCAAAGACACCCACTAACCAAGAGGTGCTTGACCGCTACCGTCGGGGTAGGTGCACCCCACGTCGGATGGGGAGGGACTTCTGGCAGAAGCCGTCGTCCCGACGGCTTTTCTCAAGGACTATCTAGAATTAACCCGTTCCTCTAAGCCCCCTGTTCGTCGGAGGCAGCCTCGAAAACTTGCTCGACAGCTACGTCCCCGTTCTGATCTACGGCCTCATCATCCTTGGGCTCCTGGGGGCGCTGGTCACTTTGAGCTTTGTCCTCGGCCCGTCGAAGCCCTTCAAGCGCAAGCTCGCGCCGTACGAGTCGGGGATCATCCCCGACGCGCCAGCCCATCGCCGCATGTCGGTCCGTTTCTACCTCACGGCGATGCTCTTCATCATCTTCGACGTCGAGGCGGTCTTCTTCTATCCGTGGGCGGTGCTGCTGCGCCAGCTGAAGTGGTTCGGCCTCATCGAGATGCTGATCTTCATGGGCATCCTCGCGGTCGCCCTCGCCCACATCTGGCGCAAAGGAGGCCTCGATTGGGACTAGAAGACCTCGCCGACTCGATGGGCAAGAACTTCTTGACCACCACGCTGGGGAAGGTGGTCGGCTGGGGCAGGGGCAACTCGGTGTGGCCCGCACAGTTCGGGCTGGCGTGCTGCGCCATCGAGATGATCGCTACGGCGACGGCCAGCGTCGACATCGCGCGTTTCGGCTCTGAGGCCATGCGCGCCTCGCCGCGCCAGGCGGACCTGATGATCGTGTCGGGCCGCGTCTCCCAGAAGATGGCGCCCGTGCTGCGAACGGTCTATGACCAGATGCCCGAGCCCAAGTGGGTCATCTCGATGGGCGCGTGCGCCTCGACCGGCGGCGTCTTCAACAACTACGCGCTGCTCCAGGGCGTCGACAAGATCGTCCCCGTCGACGTCTACGTGCCGGGCTGCCCCCCGCGCCCCGAAGACCTCCTCAACGCGCTGATGATCCTGCAGGAGCGGATCAAGGCCCAAGGCATCACCCCCCGCTCGTGATCTCTGAAAACCTGATCGTCGAGCAAGGCGTGAGCGCGGGCGACCCGTGGGTCACCGTGGAGGCGGGCGCCATCCGCCAAGCGCTGTCGGCGCTGAAAGCAGACGGCTACCGACTCCTGGTGTTCCTCACCTGCGTGGATCACCTGGCCGACGCCTCGCGCCAGTGGCCGGCCCGTTACGAGCTCGTGTACCAGCTGCGCAACCTCGAGACGGGGGCGCAGGTCCGCATCCGGGCGTTCGTCGACGGCGACCCGCCACACCTCGATTCGGTACAGGACATGTTCCCTCCTGCCAACTGGGATGAGCGCGAGACCTACGACCTGTTCGGCGTCGTGTTCAACGACCACCCTGACCTGACGCGCATCCTCATGCCCGACGACTGGGTCGGCCACCCGCTGCGCCGCGACTATCCCGTGGGTGGCGAGGTGGTCGAGTTCTCGCAGGAGCACCAGACCTGGCAGACCACCCCGGAGAAGGCATGAGCACCCCGCCCGGGATCACGATCGAGAAGACCGGCGAGCAGGGCGCCTTCGGTGGCGAGATCCTCACGGTCAACTTCGGGCCACACCATCCATCCACGCATGGTGTGCTCCGTCTCATCGTCGACTTGGACGGCGAGCAGATCCGGCGGATCAAGCCCGTCATCGGCTACCTGCACACCGGGATCGAAAAGCAGATGGAGGCGCTGCGCTGGCAGCAGGCCGTGGTCGTCACCGACCGTCACGATTACCTTTCGCCGCCCATCAACAACCTCGCCTATGCGCTCGCGGTCGAAAAGCTGATGGGGGTCGAGGCCCCGCCCCGAGCCCAGGCGCTGCGCGTGATCATGTCGGAGCTCACACGGCTGTCGTCGCACCTCGTGTGGCTGGGCACCAGCGGGATTGAGCTCGGCGCCATGTCGATGCTCATGTACTGCTTCCGAGAGCGCGACACCATCCTCGACATGAACGA
>DATLUC010000067.1:0-4654 GCA_035533335.1 Candidatus Baltobacterales bacterium | reverse complement strand
GAAAGGCATCACCTGGCCGCTGCCGGTCGAGATGGACGACCGCGCCCTCGAAGACATGCTGTTCGCGCGGGTCGACCCCACGATCAGCGAGACACGACCGATGCCCGAGTGGGTGAGCGTTCACCGGGAGCTGCGGCGCAAAGACGCGACGTTGCAGGTGCTGTGGCAGGAGTACAAGGAGCAACACCCCGACGGGTTCCAGTACACGTGGTTCACCGAGCACTACCGCCAGTACCAGCGTCGCATCGACCTGGTGATGCGGCACGATCACCTCGCCGGCGAGAAGCTCTTCGTCGACTTCCCCGGTCAGACCGTGCCCATCTACGACCGCGTCACCGAGACCGAGGTCATGCGCGCCGAGATCTTCGTCGCGGTCCTGGGCGCGAGCAACTACACGTACGCGGAGGCGCTGCCCTCGCAGGAGCTGCCGCATTGGATCAAAGCGCACGTGAACGCGTTCGACTTCCTGGCCGGTTGTCCGTTGATCCTTGTTCCAGACAACCTGCGGTCGGCCATCACCAAAGCCCACCGATACGAGCCCGTCGTCAACGAGAGCTACCTCGACATGGCGACGCATTTCGGTGCGGTCGTCATGCCGGCCAGGCCGCGAAAGCCCCGCGATAAGGCTTGGGCATCTGACTGCACCTCATATGTTGGATTGGATGCGAAACCTTCGCCACTCATGCGACGTCCTGGTTCCCGGCAGCGATTCTGGCCGCTCGCTTGCGGCTACCGTGGAAGGCAAGGCAGCAGCGTTGGCTGCACCACTTGCGGCCTCGGCGGAGCGAAGGCTTGGCCGAGATGGGACCGCCGCACCACTGGCACGAGAGATGGAGCTGCGCCGGCCGCTGGAACAGTCGCTGACCCTTGTCGTTGTAAACGCGAGACGCGATGTGGCCGGCGAGCGCCCATTTCTTGATGGTGCTTTGGTCAACCTTGAGGAGCTCACGGATTTCGGAGAGCGTGAGCAGGCCCCGGCGACGCAGTCGCGTGCGATGGTCGTCAAGGCGGTACGTGCGCCGAAGGATGTAGACGATTCTCAGACTGAAGCGTTCAGCGACGCCGGGATGGAATCCGCGCGAGTTGAGGATGTCAACGATCTCGGCGTCATTGTGTTCGTCGAGCAAGCGGTCGACCTCGGCGACCACCGCCGGGTCGACCTTGCGCAGCTGGCCGGCGGTGAGCGGAAGGTGCATCTGCAGCGTGCGCGTTGCGCCACCACGGAATCTGACGTGGGCGGCCATCTCGTCGGACTTGAGCAAGGTGACGTCCTCAATGAGGAGGCGGACGACTCGTTTGCGTTCGCGCTGAGGGGTTGCCGGGTCGCGCCATAGCTTTGGGAAGTCGGTCGCTAGGGCGAGGATTTGCTTTCGCTTCTGGTCGTCGAGGAGGAATCGTTCAGCCTGAGACTGACGCTCGTATTCTTCCTGCGCGCTGGCCAGGGCACGCAGCTTGTGATTCCAATCCGCCTCCAACGAGTCGGCAACCAAACGGTTGTCCGGATCGACGCGAAGATATCGCCGCTGAGCGGCCTCGGCCTCGTAACGGGCCCGTTCGACCTGTTGACGACGCAGTCGGTCGGCTTCTTCAGCGCGTGAATCGAGCTCATCCTGAACAGCCAGCGCCACCTCCAACGCCAACGGCCTGACGGTCTCGACGAGCAACTCACCGATGGCTTTGTCCAGATCGGCTCCGACAATGCGCTGACAGATGGGCTCGGCCCTTTCGATGCCCGCACGCTGGCACACGTACTCGGGCACTAAACCACCGTGACCCATGTGGTAGCGAATCGTCATGCGATTGCCGCAGCGACCGCAGATTGTCAGGCCCTGCAGTAAGGCGATGCCCTCGCGAGGCGGGCTCTTGCGCCTGTCAGCTCCGTTGGCCTGAGCGTTCTCTCGGATGCGACCCAGATTCTCTTCGTATTGAGCCCATGTGATGTAACCGGGATGCGAGTCGAGCAACAGAGTGTGCCACTGGTCACGAGGAAGCGGACGGTTGTAGGTAGTGCCGGTCGCCGTCTTGCGAACCTGGTGGCGACCATAGACGAAGGCGCCGGTGTACCGCGGGTTCTTGAGCGTGCGCAAGGTGTGACTGTGATGGAGCGGTCCCCAGACCACCTCGCCCTTATTGGGACCGAACGATATTCGGCGGGGAAAGAGCAGACCCTGCTCGCGGAAGCTGCGCACGGTTCCAGTCGCCGAGGAGGTGCGCTGGAAGGTGTCGAAGAAGGTGCGCACTGCTTGTTGTATCTGCAAGTCGGGGTCGAGGATGACCTTCTTGGAAGAGTCGTACGCGAAGCCGATGGGCAGCTTCATCTCGAGCTCGCCGCGACTGGCCTTGGCGCGTTGGCCACCGAGGAGACGGGCGCGCAGAACATGCAGCTCCGCTTCGCTCATTGTGCCCTTGAGGCCGAGTAGGAGTCGGTCGTTGAAATGAGCTGGGTTGTAGAGGCCATCCTCATCGAGGATGAGGGTGTCGGTCAGAGCGCAGATCTCCAGCAGACGATGCCAGTCTGCATTGTTGCGAGCAAGACGCGACACCTCGAGTCCGAGCACCACGCCGACCTCGCCCATGCCTACCGCGGCGACAAGTTTCTGGAATCCCTCGCGGTCGCTGTCGGCACCGGATCGACCGAGGTCGCTGTCGATGACGACGATGTTTTCGAATGGCCACCCGAGCGCAACCGCTCGTTCGCGCAGAGCGTACTGGCGCTTGGTGCTCTCGGTGTTCTCAAAGACCTGACGCAGCGTGCTCTGTCGAACGTAGAGGTAGGCCTGACGTTTCAGGTGGCCGGCCGTGATCTTCTGATGCGATTCGCTGTTCATGCGTAACACCTCCTCTGTCCACCAAGCACCATCTCGGTGAGAACCCGCACCAACTCGGCGCTGGAATTGGTGAGCACGTCGCGTGGAGCGCCGTTGATCGACGGCGCCGAATTCACCGGAGCATCGGTTCCGGTAAGCGGCGCGCACGCCGACATCCAGGCGACCATGCCGGAGCGATAGAACAAGGCAAGGCCGCGCGGGGTGACCGGCGTGAGTTGTCCGACGGCCTGTGCGCGCAGAGCCTCATAGGTCTGAAGCAGTTCGCCGGCGCCGGCAGTGATCTTCATTTCGCTGATAGGCCCCCTTTTTTCCGCCGGCCGAGGGCGCGTTCGACGCTGCGTGGATGCACCGTGATTCCGAAACGCTCACCGACCAGTTGGGCCAAGCGAGCGCTGTTGAGGAAGTTGTCCTCGGCCAGTGTCGACGTCAGGAAATCGAGCACCTCGTCCGAGAGCTTGTGCGCTCGTCGTGGTCCGGGACGCTGAGGCACCAGACCGGGCAGCCCAGCCGTTTGGAAGGCCGCATGGGTCTCGTAATAGGAAGGACGCGAAAAGCCGAATGAGGTGGCCGCCCGGGTGACCGATTCACCCTCGGCTCGAACCCGGCGCAGCATCTCGTATTTCACCTGGACCAGGTCATCGCTGTCGAAGAACGGGTTGCCGGAGGTGAAGGCAGGATCGCTCACGTTCTCGGGCCGAACGTTCAGGGCGTGGTGGCGGCGGAGGACTGCGGCTTTGCTTTCTGGACGCGAAGCTGGATTCAAGTTGAGCCTCCTGGGTAGCGTTAGCCACATTATGCCGCGCCTCGCCACGTTGTCAACCCCAAGATGTGGGCAGCGTAGGGCAGCTTCGTATTCGAAGTACAGCGTCCGCCACCCCAACCTTAGAATCGGGCACTTGCCCAATGCGGCGTATTGATCCTTACGGTTGCGGCATAATCTCATTTACGCTTGCGGCCGCGCCGCTTCTGGATGAGTTCGGCCAGTGCATGCAGGTCCTCGACGCGGAAGCAGCTCCTGCCGCCTGACAGAACCAGGAACGGGTCTGGCCCTTGGACATCGCTCCACTCGGCCGGCATCGCTCGAATGCGATCTTCCCCAGGAACTCGAAAGAACACCCGATGCTCGCCCCAGGTGTGGGCATAGCTCACCAGCTCGAACTCCCGTCCGGTCAGCGGATGGAATGGATGGACGACTCGAAACCGCCGCGAATCGTGCTGATCGTCTGTAGTTGACGGCCTACGCCAACCCCTTCAGTGAAGCTCAATTCAAAACGCTCAAGTACCGACCGGACTTCCCTGAGCGATTCGGCTCTCAGCAAGATGGCCGCGACTTCTGTCGGGTCTTCTTCCCCTGGTACAACGACGACCACCGCCATTCCGCACTGGGCTACCTCACGCCCGCTGATGTTCATTTCGGCCGCGCCGAAATGGTCCGCGCTCGTCGCGTCGACGTGCTGTCACTCGCATATGCCGCGCACCCCGAGCGATTCGTTCGCAAGCCGCCAGAGCCGCCCCAGCTGCCCGGGCCGGCGTGGATCAACCGACCGGTTGAGGAGGTGGTGCCGACTCAGTAATTTCTTGTAAGGAGTGTCTCAAAGGGGTTGACAAATTCCGCACTGGAGCGGTCGGCGCCATTCCCAGTGACCTGGGTCTACCCTGGAACATCACCCGCGGGCTCGGCGTAATTGCTCGTTCGGTTGGACTCGTGGCTCATCTCCTCGAGGAGATGCACACTTCCTGTGGCTGCTGAGATCTGGCACCGAGTCGATGAAGAAGTAACAGCCCAGCAATTTGTTCCCACCGGAGTTGATCTTCCAGCAAAATGT
>DATLUC010000066.1:0-3052 GCA_035533335.1 Candidatus Baltobacterales bacterium | reverse complement strand
ACGATGCTGGAGACCAGGTCACCGGCGCCGTTGACCCCATTCAGCACCCCATACGCGGTCCCCAGCCGGCGCTCCTCCACCAGCGAGCCTGAAAGCGAGCTCTCCACCGAGGTGACGACCGGGGCCTGGGCCCCCACCAGCAGCGCGAGCAGCGCCACGGCGACCCAGCCGTGACCGGCCAGGCCGACCACGCAGGCCGCGGCGAACGTGGCGTAGGCCAGCGCCAGCACCGGCGCCTTGCCGACCCGGTCTGCCGCCCAGCCGGCTGGAAACGAGACGGCGGTGCCGACCGCGTTGTGGGCGAGGTAGAAGCCCACGGCGGCCGCCAGGGCCGCGGGACGGCTCAGCTCCGGCTGGAGCATCTGGACGACACGCAGCGTGAAGAAGGCGGTGGCGAAGTTGCCGACTCCAAAGAGCGCCACGGGCAACATCAGCCGCCAGAACTGCGGGGGCAGCTGGAAGCTTGGCGCCGCGCCCGCGGCGGCCTTCTCTCGCGGGTCGCGGGTGAGCAGGCCGAACAGGCTCACCGCCAGCAAGCCGGGGATGACGGCCACCGCGAACACGGTGCGAAACCCTTGATGCGCCGAGAGGAGCAGGAACGCGATCCCCGGTCCGATCAGCGCGCCGAGCGTATCCATGGCCTCGTGGAAGCCGAAGGCCTTGCCGAGGTCGCTCTTTTCGACCGACCCCGCCAGCATGGCGGAGCGGATCGGCTGGCGCAGGCCGCGCCCCATCCAGGCCAGGGCGCGCACCAGGACGACCTGCGGCCAGCTCGCGACCGCCACCAGCAGCGCAAAGCCCAGACCGGTCGCGCCGTAACCTCCCACGGCGAGGCTCTTTCGCCAGGCGATGCGGTCGCTGTACCAGCCGCTCGCCACCTTGATCAGCGCCGACGAGCCGTCCGCCAGCCCCTCGACCAGCCCGACCACGATCGCCGGAGCGCCCAGGCCGGCGGTGATGAAGAGCGGAAGGACCGCCAGGACCATCTCGTAGTTGGCGTCCGCCGCCAGGTCGGCGACGCCGATTCCGAGCACGTTGCGGTTGAGCCACCGCCTCCCGGTGCGGGTCGGAGCGTCCGCCGTCAGGCGATCTCCAGGGGCTCGGAGCGGAATGGCCCCCCGTCTTTGTCGGCGACGAATGCGTTGGCGTCGACCGGCTTGCCTTCGTGCACGGCCACGATGAGGTAGACGTACCCCGCCCAGGCGCGCTCGGTGTCGAAGCGCGACGCCTGCGCCGGGTGGTCGGGGTGGCTGTGGTAGTAGCCCACCATGTCGAGGCCGGCGGCGTCCGCCTCGCGCTGGATCCGGATGTGGTCGTGCGGGTCGATCTCGTAGCGGTCCCGCGCGCGATCGACCACGATGTTGCGGGCCCTCCTCACCTCGGTCACCGTGCCTTCGCCGCGCGGGCCGAGCATGATCCCGCAGATCTCATGTGGGTAGCCCTCTGCGCCGTGCGCTCGGATCTCGTCCATCGGCGCCTGCAGGATCCTCATCGATGCTTGGCGCCATAGAGCCCGGTGGACAGGTAGCGGTCTCCGGAGTCGGGAAAGACGGTGACCACGACGCCCTCGCGAATCGTGGAGGCCAGCTTGCGCACCGCCCACAGGGCGGCCCCGCTGGAGTGGCCGACCAGAAGTCCCTCGGTGCGGGCCAGGGTGCGAGCGATGTCGTACGCCGGCTCGGTCGGCGCGTCCCACACCTCGTCGGCGATGCGCGAGTCCCAGATGCCGGGCACGATCGAGGTGGGCAGGTGCTTGAGGCCTTCCAGGCCGTGAAAGGAGTCCTCTGGTTGGACCGCGATGGTCCGAATCGAGGCGTCGTGCTCTTTGAGGCGGCGCGAAGTGCCGACGAACGTTCCCGTGGTGCCCAGGCCGGCGATGAAGTGGGTCAAGCGGCCGGAGGTCTGCTCGAGGATCTCGACCCCGGTGCCCTCGTAGTGGGCGCGCCAGTTGGCGTCGTTGGAGTACTGGTCCGGGTAGAAGTAGGCGTCAGGGTCCAGTGCGACCAAATCGCGCACCATCCGGATCGCTCCGTCCGACCCATCACCGGCGTCGCTGTAGACGATCTCCGCCCCGTAGGCGGTGACCAGCGCCTTGCGCTCCGCGCTCACGTTGCCGGGCATGACGAGCTTGACGCGATAGCCTTTGGCGGCGCCGACCAGCGCATAAGCGATGCCGGTGTTGCCCGAGGTGGAATCGATGATCGTCTTGTCGTGCGTCAGGGCGCCCCGCCGCTCGCCGTCCTCGATCATCGACAGCGCCGCCCGGTCCTTGACCGAGCCGCCCGGGTTGAACCACTCGGCCTTGCCGTAGACCTCGACGTGGGGGAAGTCGCGCTCGAAGAGCTTCACCCGCAAGAGCGGTGTATGGCCGACGAGCTTGGTGATGCCCGGGGTGACGAGCTTTTGAGCCACTTCTAAAGAAAGGATAGGAACAGCGCTCAGCCGGCGAAGTGGACGGCCAGCACCGCCGCCAGCACGAACAACCCGGCGATGCCGTATCCGATCAGGGAGCGGCGGTACACGCTGCCGCCCTCCGGGGCGAGGATGTTGAGGATCGCCTTCCCGATCAAAAAGCCCGCGCCCAGCAGCGTGACCGAGGGGCTCTTGGCCAGCACTCCATAGAACAAGATCGCGCTGGCCAGCGCGACCTCGAACAGCTGCAGCAGCGTGTAGGCGGCCATGGCTTGTCAGTCGAGGGCCTGCGCGAAGTCTGCGATGACGTCGTCCGCATCCTCGATGCCGACCGAGACGCGCACGGTTCCCGGCCCCACGCCAAGCTCCTCACGCTCCTGGGGCGTCATCGAGCGGTGCGAGGTGATCTCCGGGTACGAGATCGTCGTCTCGACCCCGCCGAGGCTGGCGGCAAACGTGACCAGCTGGAAGCGGTCCATCATGCGCTGCACCGCCGCCCGGCCGCCTTCGAGGTCGAAGGCCATCATCCCCCCCGCGCCCTGCGGCAGCAACCTGCGCGCCACCTCGCCCGACGGCGAGCCCTCGAGCAGGGGATGATGAACGCGCTCCACGCCGGGCATCGTCCGCATCGCCCGCGCCA
>DATLUC010000065.1:0-7125 GCA_035533335.1 Candidatus Baltobacterales bacterium | reverse complement strand
GCGTGGTCGCCATGGACGGCGAGGTCTCGAACTCCACGTTTTCCGACGAGTTCGCCAAGGCTTACCCCGAGCGCTTCTTCGAGATCTGGATCGCCGAGCAGCAGCTGGTGTCGACCGCGGTGGGGATGAGCGTGCGCGGGTACAAGCCGTTCGCCTCCACCTTCGCGGCCTTTTTCAGCCGCGCCTACGACTTCATCCGCATGGCGGGGATCTCCCAGGCCAACATCCGGCTGACCGGGTCGCACGCGGGCGTGGAGATCGGCCCGGACGGGCCCTCGCAGATGGCGCTCGAAGACCTCGCCTCGATGCGCGCGGTGCACAGCTCGACCGTGCTCTACCCCTGCTGCCCCAACCAGACGGCCAAGCTGACGCGCCTGATGGCCGACACCGACGGCATCGTGTACATGCGCACCACGCGCGGCGCCTACCCCACCATCTACGGCGCGAGCGAAAGCTTCAAGATCGGCGGCTCCAAAGTCCTGCGCCAGAGCCCCAAGGACCGCGTCACCCTGATCGGCGCGGGCGTGACCGTGCACCAGTGCTTGGCTGCAGCCGACCTGCTCGCGGCCAAGAAGATCCCGGTGCGGGTGATCGATTTGTACTCGGTCAAGCCGGTGGACCTGAAAACGCTGCGCGAGGCGGCGCGCGTGACCAAGGGGCACTTTGTGATCGTCGAGGACCACTACCCCGAGGGCGGCCTGGGGGCGGCGGTGATGGAGGCGATGTCGGACGCTCCGCCGCGGGTGGCTCACCTGGCCGTCAGGGGCCTGCCCACCTCCGGCAAGCCCGAGGAGCTGATGAACGCCGCCGGGATATCTGCCCGGCACATAGTCGCGGCCGCCACCAAGCTCGTACAGTCGAAATAGATGGCCAACGCCTCAGCTCGCAAGCCCTCGGCGCTCCAAGAGCTTCACCAGGCGGGCCAGTCGCTGTGGCTCGACAACATCCGCCGCCAGCTCATCACCTCCGGAGAGCTCGCGCGCCTGCGTGACGAGGGCCTGAGCGGGGTCACCTCCAACCCGACCATCTTCGAGAAGGCGGTCAGCGGATCGAGCGACTACGACGAGGCGATGGTCCAGCTCGTGCGGGCCAAAAAAAAGCCCGCCGACATGCTGTGGGAGCTCATGGTCGAAGACATCCAGGCCGCGGCCGACGTCTTCCGTCCGGTCTTCGAGCGGACCAAAGGCGGCGACGGGTACGTCAGCATCGAGGTCTCGCCGACCGTGGCCGCCAGCACCCAGCGCACGATCGCCTGGGCGGAGGACTTGCGTGCGCGCTGCCACCGCCCCAACGTCATGGTCAAGATCCCGGCGACCAAGCAAGGCATCCCCGCGATCCACGACCAGATCAGCAAGGGCCACAACATCAACGTCACGCTGATCTTCAGCGTCGACCGCTACGCCGAGGTGGTGGAGGCGTACCTGTCGGGCCTGGAGAAGCTGCACAAAAAGGGCGGCGACCTGCGCCAGGTGGCGAGCGTGGCGAGCTTTTTCGTCAGCCGGGTCGACACCAAGGTGGACAAGATCCTGGCCGACAAGATCGCGGCCACCGCAAGCCCGGCTGAGAAGCGCTCGCTCGCGCGCCTGTACGGCAAGGCTGCGATCGCCAACTCCAAGCTGGCGTACGAGCGCTACCAGGAGCTCTTCAGCGGGCCGCGCTGGAACCGCTTGAAAAAGGCGGGGGCGCGCACCCAGCGCTGCCTGTGGGCCAGCACGTCGACCAAGGACCCGCGCTACCCGGACACCTACTACGTCGAGGAGCTGATCGGCCCCCAGACCGTGGACACGATCCCGCCCGCGACCCTGGCCGCGTTCCGCGAGCACGGCGAGGTGCGCCGCAGCCTCGACGAGCACGTGAAAGGGGCCAAGCGAGCGTTGCAGCAGCTGGCCGACGCGGGGGTCGACCTCGACCAGGTCACCCACGAGCTCGAGGTCGAAGGCGTGGCGAGCTTCACCAAGTCGTTCGAGACCCTGGTGGCCACGCTGGCCAAGGCCTCCAAGGAGATCAAGGCGGGCAAGGGTCCCCGGCAGTGGCACAGCCTGGGCGCGCTGCAGCCCGCGGTCGACGCGCGGGTCGCCCAGCTCGCCAAGGAGGACGCGCCGCGCCGCCTGTGGGCCAAGGACGCCACGCTGTGGAGCTCCGATGTCGCCAAGCGCGCGGAGATCCGCGACCGCCTGGGCTGGCTCAACGTGGCCACCAAGATGCTCGAGCACGCAGCCGAGCTCCGCGCGCTGGCGGTCGCCGGGCGCGCCTACTCGGACGTCGTGCTCATGGGCATGGGCGGCTCAAGCCTGTGCCCCGACGTGCTGCGCAACACCTTCGGGACGCTCAAGGGCCACCCCAAGCTGCACGTGCTGGACACCACCGACCCCGCCACCATCCTTGCCGTGCGGGCCAAGATCCGCCTCCCCAAGACGCTGTTCGTGGTGGCCTCCAAATCGGGCGAGACCACCGAGACGCTGTCGCACTTCGCCTACTTCTGGGGCCAGCTCGAAAAGGCCGGTGCGGGCGCTAAGGCCGGCCGTCAGTTTGCCGCCATCACCGACTCTGGCACCTCGCTCGAGAAGCTGGCCAAAAAGCACGGCTTCCGCTGGGTCTTCGCCAACCCTCCCGACATCGGCGGCCGCTACTCGGCGCTGTCCTACTTCGGCCTGGTGCCCGGCGCACTGATGGGAGTCGATGTCACCGAGCTGCTCGAGCGGGCAATCGAAATGGGGCATTCGTGCGCGGAGGCGGTCCCGGTCGAGTCCAACCCCGGCATCTGGCTGGGCGCGGTGATGGGTCAGCTCGCCACCCAGGGCCGCAACAAGGTCACGCTGATCGCCTCGCCCAAGGTGGCTACGTTCGGCTACTGGGTCGAGCAGCTGATCGCCGAGAGCACGGGCAAAAAGGGCAAGGGGATCGTCCCCGTCGAAGGCGAGCCCGTGGGCAAGCCGCAGGTCTACGGCGACGATCGCCTCTTCGTCTACATCCGGATGGAGCAAGACGCGCCCAACCGCGCCGTGCAGGCGCTGGAGCGCTCGGGCCAGCCGGTCGTGACGCTCACCATGCGGGACAAGCTCGATCTGGGCGGCGAGTTCCTGCGCTGGGAGATCGCGGTCGCGATCGCGGGGTCGATCATCGGCATCGACGCCTTCGACCAGCCCAACGTGCAGGAGTCGAAGGACAACACCAAAAAGGTCCTGGCCGGGCTCAAGAGCAAGGGCAAGCTGCCGGCCGCCAGCTCGCTCGCCGCGGCCAAAGCGAAAGCCGGAATCCGCTCGCTGCTCCAGCGGGCCAAGCCGAGCGCCTACTTCGCGATCATGGCTTACACCACGCGCACCCCGGGCTCGGAGGCCGCGATAGCCGCCATCCGCACCGCGGTGCGCGATGCCACCAAGATCGCCACCACCGCCGGCTACGGGCCGCGCTTCCTGCACTCGACCGGCCAGCTGCACAAGGGCGGCCCCAAGACGGGCCTGTTCCTGCAGATCGTCCAGGACGACACGCGTGATGTGGCCATCCCGGGTCAGCCCTTCAGCTTCTCGATCCTCAAGCAGGCCCAATCCCTGGGAGACCTGGAATCGCTCAGCTCGCGCCGCCTGCCCGTGCTGCGAGTGACGCTGGGGCGTGCGCCGGCCGCAGGCTGGCGGGCGCTCACCGCGGCGGTCAAAGCAGCAGTCAAGTAAGCCCGCAGGAGGATAGCGCTGTGGAAATGGGGATGGTCGGCCTCGGCCGCATGGGCGGCAACATGGTGGCGCGCCTGCTCGAGCGCGGCCACCGCGTGGTCGCGTTCGATTTGTCAAAGGACGCCGTCAAGGCGATCGCGGCCAAGGGCGCAGTGGGCGCTGACTCGTGGGAGGACTTCGTCGGAAAGTTCGAGTCGAAGCCTCGTGTGATGTGGGTCATGGTCCCAGCGGGCGAGCCCACGACCCAGGCCATCGACAAGCTGATCGAGCTGGCCTCACCGGGCGACATCATCATCGACGGCGGCAACACGAACTGGCAGATCGCCATGCAGGACTGCGAGCGGATCAAGGCCAAGGGCATGCACTACATGGACGCCGGCACCTCGGGCGGGATCTGGGGCCTGGAGTATGGCTACTGCCTGATGGTCGGCGCGGACCAGGGTACCTACGACCACTGCCTGCCGCTGTTCAAGGACCTGGCCCCCGACGAGGGCGGCCTCGTGCACACCGGCCCGGAGGGCTCGGGGCATTTCGTGAAGATGGTCCACAACGGGGTCGAGTACGGCCTGATGCAGGCGTACGCCGAGGGCTTTGGGGTCATGAAGCTCTCCAAGAGCTTTCCCGGCATGGACATGCAGGCGATCGCCGAGGCTTGGCGCACCGGCAGCGTCGTGCGCTCCTGGCTCTTAGACCTCATCGCGCGCGGCCTGAGCGAGGACCCCGAGCTCTCGACCATCAAGGGTTACGTCGAGGACACCGGCGAGGGGCGCTGGACGGTGGAGGCCGCGATCGACGAGGCGGTCCCCGTCCCGATCATCGCCGAGGCGCTGTTCGCACGGTTCCGCAGCCGCATGGAGAACACCTTCGGCGACCGCATGCTGGCGATGATGCGCAACCAGTTCGGCGGCCACGCGACGGTCAAGGACGCCGGCTCAAGCACCTCCACGCCCCCCAAGCAGGCCGGGTAGGGCGGTGGCGGCCGACCTCACCGCGCTACCCAACCCCCTGGCCGAAGGGCTGCACGACTACCGCGTCGCGGACCCCGCCCTCATGGTCATCTTCGGGGCCACCGGCGATTTGGCCGGCCGCAAGCTCCTGCCCGCGCTCTACAACCTGGCCAAGCAGCGCATGCTGCCCGCCGGGTTTGCGGTGGTCGGCGCGGCGATTGATGACCTGACCGACGACTCCTTCCGCCAGCACGCGGCGGACAAGATCAAGCACTTCTCGCGCACCCAGCCCATCGACACCAAGGTCCTGGACGGTTTCCTCGCCAGCGCTTTCTATATGAAAGTCGATTTCGGCAAGGTCGACGACTTCAAGGCGCTGCAGCGCCGCCTCGAGGAGCTGGACACCTCGCGGCACGTTTCCGGCAACCGCATCTTCTACTGCGCGACCCCACCTCCGACCTACGAGACGATCACCGAGCAGCTCAGGGCCGCGGCCATGGCCACCGGCGCCGGGTTCCACCGCATCGTGGTCGAAAAGCCCTTCGGCTCCGACCTCAAGTCGGCCCGCGAGCTGACGCGCGTCCTGCTGCGGGCGTTCCACGAAGACTCCGTCTACCGCATCGACCACTACTTGGGCAAGGAGACGGTCCAGAACATCATGGCGTTCCGGTTCGCCAACTCCATCTTCGAGCCGCTGTGGAACTCGAACCTGATCGACTCGGTGCAGATCACCGCCGCGGAGGAGATCGGGGTCGAGCTGCGCGGCGCTTACTACGAGCGGGCGGGCACGCTGCGCGACATCGTGCAGAACCACGCGCTGCAGCTCTTGGCCCTGGTGGCCATGGAGCCGCCGCTGGCCTTCGAGGCCAACGCCGTCCGCGACGAGAAGGTCAAGGTCCTGCGCGCCATCCGGCCCATCACCGATCAGGAGGTGGCCCACTCGAGCGTGCGGGGGCAGTACACCAAGGGCTGGGTGCTGGGCGAGCACGTCGCCGGCTACCGAGAGGAGAAGAAGGTGGCGCCGGGCTCGCTGACCGAGACCTTCGCGGCGCTGCGCCTCTACGTCGACAACTGGCGCTGGGCGGGCGTGCCCTTCTACATCCGCGCGGGCAAGCGGCTGCCCAAGCGGGCGACCGAGATCCGCGTCCAGTTCAAGCGGCCGCCGCACATGACCTTCGGCCGCCAGGCGACGCAGGAGCTCGACCCCAACGCCATCACGCTGCGGATCCAGCCCGAGGAGGGCATCTCTTTGAAGTTCGGCGCCAAGGTGCCCAGCGCGGGGCTGCGCATCCGCAGCGTGAACATGGACTTCGGCTACATGACCTCTTTTTTGATCGAGACGCCCGAGGCCTACGAGCGATTGCTGCTGGACTGCATGATCGGCGACCCGACCCTGTTCACGCGTGCGGACGAGGTCGAGACGGCCTGGAAGCTGATCGACCCGATCGAGGCGGCGTGGCGCGACGACCGCCCGACCCTGGGCATGTACGCCGCCGGCACCTGGGGGCCGCCCGCCGCCGCCCGGTTGATGCACGACGACGGACGGGAGTGGCACCGGCCTTGAGCGTCGCACCGCCCGCAGAGCCGTCGGTCGCCTGGCACGGCGAGAGCACCTCGGTCAGCGAGGTGCTGGCCGCCCTCAACGCCATCCGCGCCAAGTTCGCGCGCGAGGAGGCGGGCGACGCCGAGCACCCGCACCCCCGCAACTGCGTCATGACCCTGGTGGCGGTCGCCTCCAGCGAGGCCGAAGAGCGCCGCGCCCAGCGTGCATGCCGCCTGATCGCCTGCGAGCATCCGGCCCAGCTGATCTTGATCCGGGAGCAGGCGGAGCTTCGCGGGAGCAAGATCGAGGCTTCGATCAGCACGGACACGCAGCGGCCGCAATCGTCGGGCGCGAGCGAGTGCGAGCTGGTCACCCTGCGCGTGCGCGGCGCGGCCGGCGATCACCTGGCGGCGCTGGTGGATCCGCTTCTGGTCGGCGGCGTGCCGACCTTCATGTGGTGGGTCGGCACCCCGCCATTCGGCAAGCCCGAGCTCGCCGACGCCGTGCGCATCTGCGACGCGCTGGTGGTCGATTCGGCGCGATTCGATGCGCCCTACCACTCGTTCGTCGGCCTGGCCGAGCACGCTCTGAGCACCCACCGCCACATGGGCGTGGCGGATTTTCAGTGGTCGCGCCTTCGGCCCTGGCGCGAGACCATCGCCCAGTTCTTCACCCCCCAATCAAGGCGGCCCTTCATCGACGGGATCTCGGAGGTCGGCATCGATTACTCCGGGGAGGGTAGGGGCAACCGGATCGCGGCGGCGCTGCTGACCGGCTGGCTCGCCTCCACCCTGGGCTGGAAGCTCCAAAAGGCCGCCGCGGGCGGCGGCGGGGTGGTGGCGGCCAATTACATGGCGGAGGGCTGGCGGCCCATCGAGGTGGCATTCCGCTCGGTCCCCAAGGCTCGCCTCGCCTCCGGCGAGGTGGCGAGCGTGCGCGTGGGCGGGGCCTCGGGCGGCCAGACCTT
>DATLUC010000064.1:0-12378 GCA_035533335.1 Candidatus Baltobacterales bacterium | reverse complement strand
CGCGGCCCGAAGCCGCGCGTCGGTGCCGGCGTCGAGGGCCGAGAAGCAATCGTCGAAAAGATAGATGGCCGGGCGCTTGACGATCGCGCGGGCGATTGCGAGGCGCTGGCGCTGGCCGCCGGACACGTTGGTGCCGCCCTGGTCGATCGGCGCGTCCAGGCCACCGGGCATCTCCGCCACGAAGTCGCTCGCCTGCGCGACCTCGAGCGCGTGCTGGAGCTCCTCGTCGGTCGCGTGCTCGTTGCCGAAACGCAAGTTGTCCGCCACCGTGCCGCTGAAGAGGTATGCGCGCTGCGGGACCAGGCCGATCAAGCCCCACAATCGCTCGAGCGACATGTCGCGGACGTCGACGCCGTCCACGAGCAGCCGGCCGCCGCTGACGTCGTAGAGGCGCGTGATGAGATTGAGAAGAGTGGTCTTGCCGGACCCGGTGCCGCCGATGACGGCGGTGGTCTGGCCAGGCTGGAGCTGGAAGGTGAGGTCCTGCAGCACCGGGTGCTCGCCGCCCGGATAGCCGAAGGTGACGTGGTCGAACTCGACGCGTCCTGTCACCTGCTTCGGCTCCGCCGGGTGAACCGGGTCGCCGATGGAAGGTTCGGTCGAAAGGACCTCGTTGATGCGGGCCGCGCTCGCCTCGGCACGCGGCACGAGAATGACCATCGCGACGGCCATCATCACGGACATCAGGATCTGCAGGATGTACATCAGGAAGGCGGTGAGGTTGCCGATGGGCATCGAGCCGTTGTTGATGAGCCCGGCGCCAAACCACAGCACCGCGACGGTCGTGAGGTTCATGACGCCCATCAGGGCCGGGAATGCCAACACGAAGAGCCGGTTCACGCGCAGAGCCGTCGTCGTCAGGTCTGCGTTCGCCACCTCGAATCGCTGCCGTTCGTAGCCGTTGCGTATGAACGCGCGGATGACACGAACTCCCATGATCTGCTCGCGCAGCACCAGGTTGATCTTGTCGATCTTGACCTGCATCGAGCGGAACGGCGGGACGGCTCGCACCAGCATGAAGCCGATGATCACGGCGAGCAGAGGGACCACGACGATCAGCAGCGCCGACAGGTTGACATCCTCCCGGAGGGCCATGATCACGCCGCCCACCGCCATGATCGGAGCGCCGACCATCATGGTCAGCGCAACCTGCAGAAAGATCTGGATCTGCTGGACGTCGTTGGTGTTCCGGGTGATGAGAGAGGGCGTGCCGAGGTGGTTGATCTCGCGCGCGGAGAAGGTCTGCACGCGGCGGAAGACCGCCGATCGTAGGTCGCGCCCAATGCCCATGGAGGCGATGGACGCCCAGTAAATGGCCCCGACGGCGATGATGCCAAGGACGATGGTGATGCCCAGCATCAGGCCACCGGTGCGCCAGATGTAGGGGATGTCCCCTTTGACGACGCCGTTGTTGATGATGTCGGCGTTGAGGTTGGGCAGATAGAGGTTGGCGATCGACTGGATCACCACCAGCACCACGACGACCGAGACCTCGCGGATGTACGGACGTAGGTAAGTCCGCAGGAGATGGATCAGCACAGAATCAGCCTACCGCGTGACCCGCCTGACGCCCACCCCGAAAGCAGGCCGAACGTCCCGTCCCGTGGAGGCCGATGGCACCCCAATGCCGCTAATGCGCGGCCTGAGCGGCAGCCACCGGATCGCCTGAGCCGTTCTTGAGGGCCACGGGCTCAGGGTCCGAGATGCGGTAGCCGGTCGCCGGAACCAGGGCGCGCACCCGCATCATCGCCGCGTCTTGCGCCTGGGTGAGAGAGCCTGCGTTGACGCGCGGGACGACGATCCTCATCCCGGCCGCGCCCGCCACCGGCTCGACTTTCAGGCCGGCCTTAGCCAGGGCCTCGAGGACCGCGGGATCGCCGGTCGTGCCGGGCTCGGGCTCGAGCAAGACCGCGACGGTGAACGCAACGCCGGTCGCGAGGGCGGCGGGCGCTGAGGTCGCGGCGGCCGCCCCGCGGATGCCGAGGGGCTTGAACCGCCGGTCCTCGGCGGTGTCGAACAGAAGGTCCATGTCGCGCGTCGACCTCATGCCGCTGAAACGTGCCGTCAGCGAGTACAGGACGGGCACCAGGACCAGGGTCAGGAAGGTGCTGGTGAACAACCCGCCGATGACCACGATGGCAAGCGGCGCGCTGATGAACGCGCCGCCGCTGTTGCCGCTGACCGCGAGGGGAACCAGCGCCAGCATGGTGGCAAAGGCGGTCATGAGGATGGGTCGAAGGCGGTGCCGGCCACCCTCGATGAGGGCGTCCTGCACGTTCAGGCCGCGGTCGCGGTACTGCTCGACCAGGTCCAGCAGCACGATGGCGTTGGTGACCACGACGCCGGTGAGCATCAGGATCCCGATCAGGCCGGGCAGCGAAAGTGAAGTGCCGGTCGCGACCAGGGCGATGATCGCACCCGAGGCGGCGAAGGGGATGGCGACCAGCAGCACGAGGGGCTTCAAGAGCGAGCGGAACGTCGCGACCATGATCAAGTAGACGAGCGCCACCGCGGCCGCCAGCGCCAGGGCGAACTGCGTCAAGACGTTCGAGAGCTGCTGGAAGACGCCGCCGGTCGACACGGCCGCGCCGGGCGGCAGCGAGACTCCCGCGAGCGCGTTGGTGACGTCGGTCTGCACCGCCCTGGTGTTGTTGCCGGTGATGGTCCCCGTGATCGTCGCGTCGCGATCGCCGTTGACGCGGTTGACCGCCTGCGGGCCGTTGACCAGCTGGAAGGTCACCAGCGAACCGAGAGGAACGATGCCGGCGGCGGTGGGCACCGGCGACGCGGCGAGGGCGGCCGCGTTGTCAGCGGAGCCGGGCGGAAGCTCGACCCGAACGTTCATCGTGCCCTCGGCCAGGTTGGCCTGAGCGGCGATCTGCCCGTTCACCTCCTGGGCGATCAGGCCGGCGAGCTGCAGCAGCGTGTAACCGGAAGAGCTGAGCTTGTCGGTCGGGGTCAGCTGGTAGGTGGGCTTGGAGGCCGCAAGGTTCGACTTGATGTTCGCCAGGCCCGAAACCCTGGACAGCGCCGAGAGGACGGAGTTGGTGGCGGTCTGCAGGTCTGCCGGGTTCGCCGCCGTGACGTCAACCTGCATCCCGGTGCTGCTCGCGTTGGCGCTGCTCTGCGCCTGGCCGACCACGATCGTCGCCGGTCCGCTGTACCCCTTGAGAGCACGCTCGACGCCTGCCAGCGCCTGGTTGTAGGCGCCCGTGTCGACCAGGACCAGGACCGAGGCAAGCGTGGGGTCGGCGGGGACGGTGCCGGCCGGGGCGAACGGATCGGTCTGGCCGCCGACCACGGCCTGGTAGGCGGACACGCCGGGTATCCCCTTCATCAGGTCTTCGACCTTCTGCGTCTCGGCATCGGTCTGGACCAGCGTCGAGTTGGCGGGCATCGTGATCGTCACAGGGAAGTTGGGGCTCGACGACTGGTCGAGCAGGTTGATGCGCAGGAGCGGCAGCAGGGCCATCGAGGCGATGAAGAAGATTCCCGTGGCGAGCAGAGCGAGAAGGCGGTGGCTCGTCGCCCAGGTGATCACCGGGACGTAGATTCGCTGGATGAAGTTGTACTGCAGGCGGCGCTCAGCGCCCTCGGCCTTCACCGGCGGGAGCAGGCGCGATGCCAGCAGCGGCACGACCGTGACCGCCACCACCAACGACGCGGCCAGGGCCACCACTACCGTGAGCGCGAAGGGACGGAAGAAGCTACCCGCGATTCCGGTTAGGAATGCGATCGGGAGAAAGACCGCGATCGTGGTAAGGGTGGAAGAAGAGACGGCGGTCACGATCTCGCGCGCGCCGGTGTAAGCGGCCACCAGGGGCGGTTCGCCCTCGGTGACGTGGCGGCTGATGTTCTCGAGCACGACGATGGCGTCGTCGACGACGCGCCCGATGGCTACCATCATCCCGCCGAGGGTGAGGATGTTGAGCGTGATGCCCTGCCACCAAAGGACGAGCAACGCGACCATCAACGACAGCGGGATGGACACCGCGGCGACCAGGGTCGCGCGCGCGCTGCGCAAGAACAGATAGATCACCAGCACGGCGAAAACCGCGCCGAGCAAGCCCTCGCGCAGGATGGCGGTGATCGCATCGGTGATGGGGGTCGCCTGGTCGGAGATGCTCTGGAGCTTCACGCCGTTGCCGATCCGCGACTCGATGTCGGGCAGCGCGTTCTTGACTTCCTTGGCCACGGTCACGGTGTTGCCGTCCGGCGACTTCAAGACCTGGAGCCCGATGCTCGCCACGCCGTTGGTCCGCGTGATCGTGTCGGCGGGCACGGAGACCTGTTGCACCGTCCCGAGCTGATCGATCGCCACCGGGAGGCCCGGCCGGCCGCCTGAAGTCGAAGTCGGGGTGACGGTGATCTTGCTGATCTGGTCGAGGCTGGTCAGCGAGCCCGCGACCTGGAGGGGAATCGTGGTGTCGCCCTGCTTGAGCGAGCCGATCGACTGCACCGCCGACGCGGCCTGGAGAGCGGCTGCAACCTGGCCAAGGCCGACTCCGTGCGCGGCGAGCTTCAGGGGGTCGAGGATCACGTCGACCTCGTCAGTCGGCGCACCGGTGATCACCACCGAGGAGACTCCCGCGAGACCCTTCAGCTTGGGCAGCGCTTGCGCGCGAAGCTGGCCGGCCAGGGTCCCCAGCGGCTCGTCGGCGGAGACCGCGTATTCGAGGATGGGGATGTCATTGGTCGAGAAGGTCTGGACCGTCGGCGAGAGTGCTTGCTGGGGCAGAAGGGGTTTGACCTTGTCGAGTGCGGTCGTGACGTCCTGGCCTACGGATTTGATGTCGGTGCCGTCCTTGAAGAGGACGATCACGATGGATGCCCCCTGGCTGGAGGTCGACTGCACGGTGTCGACCCCGGCGATGCCCGAGAGCGAGTTGACCACCGGCACCGTGACCTGGTCGTCGACCACGGCAGGGGACGCACCCGGGTAGGGGGTGATGACGATGTAGGCGGGAAAGGAAATGTCGGGCAGGAGGTCCTGCTGGAGCTGCGTCGCGGCGAGCACGCCGCCACCGAACAAGACGGCCGCGGCGAGGAAGACGACTCCGCCGAGCTTGAGGGCGAAACGGGTGACTATCGACACGGCGGCCACCTAGACTACGAGAATTCGCTCGCGATTCCTGCGAATTTGGACCGAGTGGCGATTTCCTTCGCCGCGGGGCCCGGCGACCCTCAGCGCGTTATCAGATCGATGGCTTCGAGAGAGCGGACCCTGCTCCGGCGTCTAACATCGAGGAGGATGCGCGGATGTCGAGCCGGTCGATAGAGCGGCTGCCTGGCGAGTCGCTCACCAGCGTCGACGGCAACGGGCGGCTGACGGCTCTCACGGGGGCGCTGCTGTTTGTGCTGCTCGCCGGCCTGGGGATCACCATCCTCAGCATCAGGGCCCTCCTGCCCGAGCACTTTCTTATCGCCTTCCTGGTCATCCCGCCACTCGGTCTCAAGGTGGCGTCGACCGGCTACCGGTTCATGCGCTATTACACCGGCGATGCGCGTTACCGCCAGGCCGGCCCTCCCGCGCCACTGCTCCGGTTCCTGGCGCCGTTCGTGGTCCTGTCGACGGTCGCGGTATTTGTGACGGGGCTCGAGCTGTGGTTCTTCGGCATTCGGTTCGGCAGCATCTGGATCGAGGCGCACAAATTGAGCTTCATCGCCTGGCTTCCGATCACCGGGGTTCACGTGCTCGCGCACCTCAACCGGACCGGCCGCGTCGTGGCGGGGGAATTCTCGTCCTCGCCGTTCGCGAATGCTCTGACGCGGCGCTCGCTCGTCATGGGCAGCCTTGTCGCCGGCATCGTGCTCGCGGCCGTGAGCCTCACCTACGCCAGCCCGTTCATCTTCTTCGGCGACGGGTAAGGCCGGGGAGGGCCGCGTCCGGGGCGGTGTAAAATCGAGCTTCCACGACAGGGTGAATCGAGCGGTTTTTCCCGAGTAGCTCAGTTGGTAGAGCGTCTGACTGTTAATCAGAATGTCGCAGGTTCGAGCCCTGCCTCGGGAGCCATCTTCCTACCGATCCGCCAGGACGAACGCGGTTGTCGTAGCGGTCAGTGAGTGACCGCGGGCGTGACCAACAGCCGTCCCCCCTTTTCTTTCACGACAAAGGCGGGCTGCGAAAATGTGGCGGGCCCCCTGCGCACCGAGCCGTCGCGCACGCAAAAGCGCGATCCATGCCACGGGCAGGTCACCACGTCCCCCGCGATCTTCCCCTCGTCGAGCGGGCCGCCGGCGTGCGAGCACGTGGCGGAGATCGCATACGGCTTGCCGTCCAGCCGGACCACGAGCGCCGCGACGTCGCCTGCCTGGACGCGTTTCATCGCGCCATCGGGAAAGTCGGACGATGCCCCGACGTCCGTCGAGCCGGAGGGGGGCTCTGCAAACGCGTTGCGGTTGACCATCGTGCCGAACCCGAACACGAGGTGGCCGCCGAGATACATGCCGAGCATTGCCAGCAGCAGCCCGGCGGTGGCCAGCGCGACCGCGAGCGGATGCAGACCGGTTCCCCCGACCCAGCGGAGCAGCACTGACGCCGCCTCGATGAGGACCACGGTCGTCATCACCAGGCCGTGCAGCAGACCGGCCCGGCGTTCCATGCCGTAGGTCTCGCCGAAATCCGTGTACCCGGTGACGGCGGCGCCCGCGGCGGCCACCAGCCCGACGATGAGCGCGATGTCTCCCGCCTGCGTGGGTATCAGGTGCGTGCGCAGCGCCACGTAGTCCGCTATGACACCCACCAACCAGGCTCCGAGGGGCGCGTCGGTGAGCGCGGGATGCAGCGGATGGTGGAGCACCCAGGTACCGTGCGCGACGTTCTTGAGCGGAGTGGCCAGCGGCCCGGTGAGCCGGTACGCCCCGGCCACCAGCTTCTGAGTCATCTCGGCCAGCGGGTCCATCCACTTCTGCCGTCGCAGGAAACGATCGACTGCCGGCTCAGAGTCGGGGTTCACGTCAGCTCCCTTTGGAATGTAACACTGTTATTGGCGTATCTTAGAAACAGCAGGCTAGTAAAGTCAAGCCGATGGTTTTTAGAAACCCGCATCGCCGCTCCGAACGCGCCGGCCAGATCAGGTCGATCTCCGGTCTCGACGACCCCCTGCGGGCAGCCATCTTCGACCACGTCGACCGGTCGAATGCCGAGGTCAGCCGCGACCACGTCGCAGCGGTGCTGGGGGTGACGCGTCGGGTTGCTGCGTTCCATCTCGACCGGCTTGCGGCGGCTGGCTGGCTCGACGTGGCCTATCGACGCATCGGCGGGCGCACCGGCCCGGGTGCCGGGCGGTCGAGCAAGCTGTACCGGCGATCGAACCGCCGCGTCGAGGTCTCGATCCCGGCCCGCAACTACGAGCTGATGGCTCGGCTGCTGGCATCAGCCGTGCAGCAGCCCGGAGTCGAAGCCGCGAGCGCGCTCGCCCCCGCCGCGCGCGAGTTCGGGGCAAGCATCGGCGGAGCCGCCCGGGCGCGGGCCGGCGGGAACCCCGCCGAAGAGGATGTCGTGACCGCGTTGCTCGCAGAGCTGGCGGATCAGGGTTTCGAGCCTTCCGTCGATGCCGCGGGCGTGGTGAGACTGCGCAACTGTCCATATCACGACGTGGCCCGCGAGGACACGGACCTGGTCTGCGGCATGAACCTGGCGCTCATGCAGGGCGTCACCAGGGGTCTCGGCTCCAGTCAGGTGGAGGCGACCCTGGAGCCGCAAGATGGGATGTGCTGCGTCGCGTTCCACGTCGCAGGCCGACACCACCCTGAGGAGTGAAGGAGAGAGCGATGAAGATTGCCGGCTTTCGCCTGGGCATCTACGTGTTCAAGGACGCCGAGATCGTCGATTTCGCCGCGCCCTACGGCGTGTTCTCGGTGGCGCGCCGCTACGACCCTGAGCTCGACGCTTTCCTGGTGGCCGACGCCATGCGACCCGTCCAGGCCCAGGCCGGGTTCACCGTCCTCCCCAACTACTCGTTCGCCGACCGCCCCGCGATGGATGCGTTTCTGATCCCCGGCGGTTTCGGGACAAGGCAGGAGATGCACAACCGCAGCCTTCACGACTTCATCCGCTCGCTGCCGGAGTCGTGCCTCCTCAGCAGCGTTTGCACCGGCTCGTGGATCTACGGGAAGCTCGGCCTGCTCGACGGGCTGCCGGCCACCAACCGCAAAGAGCCCGACCGCGCGGAGGCCAACTCGCCCGGCAAGGTACCCATCGACAGGTTGAAGGAGATCGCGCCGGCCTGCGTCATCAGCCGGGCGAGGGTCGTCGACGCGGGCCGCGTCATCACCGCGGGAGGAATCGCCTCAGGTATGGAGATGGGCTTCCACCTACTGCGACGCGCGGGCTACGACGAGAAACTCATCTCAGAGGTCGCGCGCGTGATGGAATACACGCAGGCCTACGACGCGTACCGAGACGACATCGAATACGCGACCCAGGCCTGACCCCGGGCGTTACGGTTCGGCTCCCTCCACCGCCGCCGTCCGGTCCACCTGCGGACGGTCGATCTCGGTCAGCGCCTTGCCGATTCTCGTGACCATCGCCGGGCTGATCAGGACGATGACGACGCCCACGATGACCCACGCCAGCACTCCGTAAGGGAAGTAGTTGTACGGGGCAGCCGGGATCGGATAAACGTTCGACCACAACGCGTACGCCAGCAGCACGATCGCGATCAACGGGATCACCGGCTGCGCGCCGCGCCAGCGCCCGACGCTGCGGAACAGCTTGATCGCGCCAACCTGCGTCGTGAGGTAGACGAGCAGCAGCGCCAGCACGCCGACCGTGCCCGCGTAGGCGAAGACGGCGGCGCCGGTTTGCTCGACCAGGATGATGTCGAACAAGATGGCAACCACCATCACGGTGCCAACCGCCACGTATGGCGACGCATGCACCGGATGCACCTTGCCGAGCGCCGCCGGGCCGAAGCCGTCGCGTCCCAGCGCGAACAGAAGGCGCGCCGCCGCGAGCCCGGTGCCCAGCGCCGATGCGAACGCTGAAACTGTCGCGCCAAGGCTGATCACGATCGCCATCGTCGAGCCGAGGTAGGTCTTGGCGAGGTCAACCAGCGGCGAGGTGGACCCGGCGAACGCGGCCACGCCCTTGTCGTCGAGGCCGAACCCAACTGCCTGCGTGTAGCTGATCACCAGGTAGAACGTGCCCGTGAACAGGACCGCCGCGAGGATCGCCCGCGGGATGGAGCGTTTCGGGTTGCCGGTCTCCTCACCCAGCGTTGCGGCGCCCTCGAAACCGGCGAACGAGAGGAAGCCGAACACGCTGGCGAGGGCGACAGCCGAGAAGCCGGCTTTGGGGATCTGAAACGGCGTGGTGGAAAGTCCGTGCGCGCCGCCCCGTCCGAGGATGACGACAGCCAGGACCAGGATCAGCAGCACGGAAACCCCTTCGACCACGAGCGTGGTCCGGGTCGAAAGCTTGACCTCGCGGTGCGCGAGGAACCAGATCAGCGCGGCCGCGGCCAGAGCGGGGATCAGCCAGTGGATGTTGACGTTGAGTAGACCGAGGAACGTCTGGAAGAACAGGCCGACCTCGGCAGTCGAGGCGACGGTGAACGCCGTGTAGGTGAGCAACAGGGCCCACGCCGACAGGAAGCCGAGCCGCGCGCCGAACGAGATGCCGTTGAACACGTAGACCGAACCCGCATGCGCGAACTGGCGACTGAATTCGATGAACGAGAAGGACGTCAGCATGATGGTGATCACGGCGCCCAGGAACGCGAGCGCGACGGCGGTGCCGGTGATCGAGGCGGCGAGGGACCCGTTGAGGGCCATCGCTGCGGTGGGGGCCATGATGCCCACCGAAAGGGCCATGGCTTCGATCACACCCAGCTGCGGACGTAGCTTGCTCATCTCCGCTTCCCTCCACTCAACTGCGCCGGATTGCTTCAGACCCGGCCGAGCGAGATTGTAAACGGGATCGCACCTCTCCGCCGGTCGGGCATTTCCCTTCCCCACGGAGTGGGGAAGGTGGCCCGCAGGGCCGGATGCGGAGGATCCTCCTGAGTAAGAGCTGAAACTCCGCATCCCCGGCTCCGCCGGATACTTCCCCTCCAAGCAGGGAGGTTTACAGCTCCCCTCGCTCGTGCAGCTCCTCCATCACCAGCCGGACCGCCGGCGCGCACCGTTCGATGTCCTCGATGCCGAGCCAGGCCACCTCTTCGATCTCCGCCGCCGCCACGATCTCGCCCTCGAAATCGGCCGAATAGCACACGAGATCGACCGATGTGCCCGCGGGGTAGTCGTGCGCCGGCGCGCGGTAGGTTTCGACCAGCACCAGCGTGTCCGGCAGCAGGCTCACCGTGAGCTCCTCCCGCACCTCACGTCGCAACGCCTCGAGGTCGCTCTCCCCCGCCTCGCGCTTGCCCCCCGGCAGATAGAACGCGGACTTGCCGGCCGTGCGGACCGCGAGCAGCCGTCGCTCCTCGATCCGCACCCAGGCCAGCGCATCGACCGTCCACTTCTCGCCCACCGGGCGGTAAGCCGCCAGGCGGTCGAGCAGCGCCGCGGGCGCCGTCTCGGCGATCAACGTCCGCCCGTATTCGGGCCGCATGAAGCCCTCCTCGACCGTGTGCTCGATCAGTCGCAGGAGCGACTCGAAGTAGCCCTCCACGTTGAGGACCGCGCACGGCTTGGCGTGCAGGCCGAGCTGCGCCCACGTCCAGGCCTCGAACAGCTCCTCCAGCGTGCCCACGCCGCCGGGCAGCGCGACAAATCCATCACCGAGCTCGGCCATCAACGCCTTGCGCTCGTGCATGGTCTCGACCAAACGCAGGTCGGTGACGCCGGCGTGCGCGATCTCGCGCGCCGCCAGGTGTCCCGGTATGACCCCGATCACCTCCCCGCCACCCTCGAGCAGCGTGTCCGCGAGCACGCCCATCAGACCGACTCCCGCCCCGCCGTACACAAGCCCCACACCTCGGGCGAGCATCTCGCGGCCGAGAGCCCGCGCGGCGTCAGCGTAAGCCGGAGAACGGCCGCTCGAGGAGCCGCAGAAGACGGTGAGCCGCATCGTGGATTCCGAATCGTAGGCCGCCGAGCTATGTTCATACCGATGGGCGATCGGTACGCTGCCATGGAGTTCCGCCGCTGCGGTCGCAGCGGCCTCAAGCTGCCGGCGATCTCGCTCGGCCTGTGGCAGAACTTCGGCGGAGACGCGCCGACCGATTCGCAGCGCGCGATCGTGCGCCGCGCATTCGATTTGGGGATCACGCACTTCGACCTGGCGAACAACTACGGTCCGCCCCCCGGATCCGCGGAGGAAAACTTCGGCCGCATCCTCAAGACCGACCTGGCCGGTCACCGCGACGAGCTCATCATCTCGACCAAGGCGGGTTACGACATGTGGCCGGGGCCATACGGCGAATGGGGCTCGCGCAAGTATCTCCTGGCCAGCCTCGACCAGAGCTTGCAACGGATGGGCCTCGATTACGTCGACATCTTCTACTCACACCGTTTCGACCCCGAAACTCCGCTGGAGGAGACCCTGGGCGCGCTCGACACCGCGGTCCGCCAGGGCAAGGCACTCTATGCGGGCATCTCGTCTTACTCAGCCCAGCGCACTCGCGAGGCTACCGCCATCCTTCGCCGGTCGGGCACTCCGCCGCTCATCCACCAGCCCTCGTACTCGATGCTGAACCGCTGGATCGAGGCCGACCTCCTCGATGTCTTGAAGGAGGAGGGGATCGGCTGCATCGTGTTCTCCCCTCTCGCCCAGGGCCTGCTCACCGACAGATACGTGGCCGGGGTGCCGCAAGGCTCTCGGGCCAGCCAGCCCGGGTCGTTGTCGTCCGAGATGCTGACGGAGGCCAACCTGGCCAAGGTCCGCGCGTTGAACCAGATCGCCGCGGGTCGGGGCCAGTCGCTGGCCCAAATGGCGATCGCATGGACGCTGCGCAGCCCGATCGTGACCTCGGCTCTCCTGGGAGCGAGCAGCGTCGCGCAGCTTGAGCAGAACGTGGGGGCCTTGGAAAAGCTCGAGTTCTCGCCCAGCGAGCTGATGGAGATCGACCGCTATGCGACCGAGAGTGGAATCAACCTCTGGGCCGCCTCGAGCGCCGGCTGACGCGACCGATCAGCCCTCCACGCGCAGCGCCCGATAGGATTGCTGGTCAGGTATGCGACAGGTGGGCGCCAGATGGACCGTGACGTAACAGGCGGCACGGCACCGGGCCCACCAGCCGGTGCACAGGCGCAGCAGGTGGCCGCCGCAGGTCCGACACTCGGCGACCCGCTGGCGGAAGCGCTGCGAATCATCTCCCTCGCGAAGCAACGCGGCCTCCAGGTGCGCCTCATGGGTGGCCTCGCGTTTCACGCACGGTGCCGCGAGTGGACGGCGACGATCGAGCGCTCGCGGCGCGACATCGACTTCGCTAC
>DATLUC010000063.1:0-25752 GCA_035533335.1 Candidatus Baltobacterales bacterium | reverse complement strand
CAGTGTCATCACAGCTGCTCTCCTACCTGTCGAGCGCCCAGTCTGCGCTTAACGCCGGCAACCACACGGTGGCCAAGAGCTACCTCGCATCGTTTGTGACGTTGGTCCAGCAGCAGAATGGTCTTAACACGATCAACGCCGCCCACGCGGCGCTGCTGATCGGCTGGGCTAACGACCTGATCAACCGGCTGTAAGCTCGGCGGCATGGAGCCGCTGCGTTACATCGACCTGGTCAGCTCCGTCACTTCTGAACTGCCGCCACTGCCCATCGCCGATCTTGGGCCGCCAGTGCTCCATAAGCTGCGCAAGCCCGTTAACGAGTCCCGGGTCATCATCGTGACCAGCGCCGGCGTGAGACTCCGGGGCGAGCCGCCATTCAGCCCGGTCAACGACCTCTCGTTTCGCAGGATCGGCGCCAACACGCGCAGCGACCAGCTCGCCCCTTCGCACCCCACCCCCGTCAGACGGCCTGGCGAAGAGGACATCAACGTCATCTTCCCTCACGAGCGCTTGAAAGAGCTCGCCGATGAAGGCTTGATCGGCGGCGTGACGCCCTACCATCTCAGCTTCCTCGGAACCATCAAGAAGCTGACCGACCTGGTCACGGGGCTGGCTCTGGACATGGTGCAGGCTGCCCGTGAGGCCGGCGCCGACGCCGCCCTGCTGGTGCCCCTTTGACCCGCCTGCCACCAGTCCGTGGGACTGGTCGCAAGGGTCTTCGAGCGCGAGGGAATATCGACCGTGACCCTCACGTCGGCGCTGGACGTCACCGAGCGGGTGCGCCCCCCGCGCTCGGCCTTCCTGAACTTCCCGCTGGGGAACCAGGCCGGGCCGCCGGGGCGGCCAGACCTGCAACGGGAGATCCTCAAGCGGACTCTCGCCCTGCTCGAATCCGCGAAGGGGCCAGGCGAGATCGTGGAGCTGCGGTTCGAGTGGCCGGACTCTGACTGGCAGGCCCAGGTCGTCGCCACGTATAAGGACGAGGCGGAGATCGTGAGCCGCCAGCGGGTGGAATCCGAGATCGACGCGAGCGGGAATTTTGCGGTCAGAGAGTGCGTCGACGTGTGCAGGCTCATCTGATCGGTGAGAACCGCCTGTTTACGCTATCGAGATCAACCAGCCTCGCTTTCGAGTGAGCTGCGAGACCAGAAGGTCCGTCCCAGCCGGACGTTGCGGAAGACCTCCTCGCTGACCAAAAACCCGACGAAGATCAAGAGCACACCCAGGAACTCGCCCAGGAAGAAGGACCAGGTCACGCCGAAGCGGTTCAAGCCGCTCGTCACGCCGGGGATGAAAGCCCCGATCGCGATCAGGATCGTGGCCGGCACGCGGGAGTTGAGCTTGCCCTGGAATAGCGCCCGGACGGCGCCGGGCAGAGATGCGACCAGGTTGACGGCGATCGCGGCCACCCCATAGAGCTGGGCGAGCACCGGGGTCCTAACCTTCGCCCGCAGCACCTTGTGCTTGGGCATGTAGACGTATGCCGAGTAGATCGCCCCGAAAATCAGGCACAGAGCGCCGGCGATGTTGAACGGCCCGGTCAGGACCCTGACGTAGCCGGGGAAGGCCGATCCGACGGGCACGTGCGTGTTGGGGTCGAGGGCATAACCCGGCGCCGGCAGCGACGCGCCGAACACCATCCAGGCCGCGCCGATCGAGCCCACCACCAGGACGGTCATCGCGATGTGCGCCGCCAGGGGCCTGCGCACAGCGGTGGCGGCGATGATGGCGATTCCGCCCACCGTCGCGATCACGAAGGCCACGGTGCCCGCCGTCCCCGAACCCGGGTACAGCGGCGTGTTGGTGCCTTGCGCATTGGCGTGGCTGAAAAGGAGCGACAGCAGGCCGCCGATTATCACGGTGACGCCCGCGAAGTAGCCGAAGCGCGACTTGGAGAGCAGGTAGATCGACCCCGCCCCCAGGTATGCGGCGACGAAGAACGCTCCGATCAGATACCAGGTGCGGTAGAGCGGCTCGCTCCAGCCGAAGGCGCCGCCTAGGAACTCGGTGCCGGCGCTGATCCCGTACCAGACAAGTCCGATCCCCCACACGAGCTGGAAGCTGTGGCGCCGCTGCCACCACTGGTCGAGCACCATCGCAGCAAACACGAAGCTCAGCACCGAAGAACCCAGCGGCAGCACGACGTTCAGGAAGCTCACGACATCACTCCACCGGACAATCTACAGCTATGCCAGGACCTGGGAGGCAATGCGAAACGCCCAGTTGGCGGCCGGCATCCCGCAGTACACCGCCGCCTGCAGCAGGATCTCTTTGATCTCGTCGCGCGTGACGCCGTTGTTGAGGGCGCCGCGCAGGTGGATGACCAGCTCCTCCTCGCGCCCGAGGGCGACGAGCATGGCGACGTTGATGCAGCTGCGCGTCTTGAGGTCAAGCCCCGGCCGGCTCCAGATCTCGCTCCAGGCATAACGGGTGATCAGGTCGACCAGGTCTCCGTTGAACGCCGTGCGGGTGGCTTGCGAGCGGTCGACGTGCTCGTCGCCAAGCACCTTGCGCCGCACCTTGTCTCCGCGCTCCCAAAGTTCATCTTTCATACACAGCTCCTTTTTCCAATAACGATCAGAGGGCGAAGAAAACGGTCTCGTCCTCGCCCTGCAGCCAGACGTCGAAATGCAAAGCGCCGGCGTCCTGTCGCGCGACAAGCGTGTGCCGGCGCTGTGGTTCCACGCGCGCCAAAACAGGATCAGTGTCGTTGGCAGCCCGCTCATCGGGGAAGTAGATGCGCGTGCACAGCTGGCGCAGCAGGCCACGGGCGAACACGATCACGTTCAGGAACGGTGCCGCGCCGGGGGCTGCCTCCGGCTTGCTCAGGGTGAAGTGAAACGCGCCCTCGGCGTCGGTCCGGCAGCGGGCGAACTGCTCGCCGTGCCAGGCCTCCAGCAGCGCGTCGGGAACGGGTTCGCCGGCTCCGTCGAGCACCTGGCCCTCGATCCGAACGGCGCCGGCGGCGTGGGGCGCGAGCGCGTTCGCGTCGTCCTCGAAAGGCAGCGCGAAGCCGAAAAACGGTCCCACTGTCTGCGACGGCGTCGGGTTCATCCCGCTTCCAATGGAGCTGCGCCTCGGCCGCGCAGGACGATGTCCCAGCGGTAGCCGAGCGCCCACTCGGGAACGGTCGTATCGAGGTCGAAGCGCGCTACCAGCAACTCGCGGCCGCGCGGGTCGGGGATCGAGTTGAGGATCGGGTCATAAGGCATGAGGGGATCGCCGGGGAAGTACATCTGAGTGACCAGGCGGCTTGCCAGCGTGGTGCCGAACAGCGAGAAGTGGATGTGGGCCGGGCGCCAGGCGTTGGCGTGGTTGCGCCAGGGGTAGGCGCCGGGCTTGACAGTCACGAACCGGTAGCGGCCTTGGTCGTCGGTCAGGCAGCGGCCCGCGCCCGTGAAGTTGGGGTCGAGCGGAGCGGGATGGTCGTCGACCGGATCGAGGTATCGGCCGGCCGCGTTCGCCTGCCACACCTCGACCAGCGTGTGCCGCAGGGGCCGCCCGTCGCTGTCGAGCACGCGACCGCTGACGATGATCCGCTCGCCCAGCGGCTCGCCCAGGTGCTGGCGGGTGAGGTCGGCGTCCTCGGGCCGCACGGGGATGCGCCCGAAGGAGGGCCCGGCAGCGTGATGGAACCACTCGGCGGGAAGCCGCACCAGCTCGCGACGCGGCGCCCGCAGCACGGTGGAGCGGTAATCCGGGTGCAGATAGGGCGGCTCGAACGGCATTTCGGAGTCAGACACCCTTGACGCGCATTATGGCTTGACTCAAACTCCGATCGTCGGTACACGGAGCATCGGCTTTCAAGGGCCTCAAACCAGTCGGTTTAAGGAGGAGCTCGTGAGCAAGAGAAAGGTTTCCGGTGGGATCACTCGGCGCGAAATGCTTAAAGGCACCGGGCTCGTCCTCGGAGGCCTGGCGATTCCGGGCGCCCTGGAGGCATGCCTGACCTCGTCCCCCTCCTCGACGCCCAGCGGCAGCATCAAGATCGGCTTCGTCAGCCCTATCACCGGAGCTGCATCCGGTTTCGGCGAGCCGGACTCGTACGTCATCGGCCTGGCCCGAAAAGCCCTCACCGGCGGCCTTTCGATCGGCGGCACGAACTACTCCATCGAGATCGTTTCGCGGGACGGCCAGTCCACGCCCTCGGTCGGCTCCCAGGTCGCGCAGGACCTGATCCAGAACCAGAAGGTCGACATCATGCTGGCGACCTCGACTCCCGAGACTGTGAACCCGGTTTCCGACGCGTGCGAGGCGGCGGGCGTCCCGTGCATCTCGACGGTCGTGCCGTGGGAATCGTGGTACCTCGGGCGAGGCGGGAAGGTCGGGCAGCCGTCGCCGTTCAAGTACACCTTCCACTTCTGCTTTGGCGTCGCGCAGTTCTTCAGCGCCTACACGCATCTGTGGCCGCAGGTCACGACCAACAAGAAGGTCGGCGTCATGTATCCGAACGACGCCGATGGCAATGCGATCCGAGGCGCGCTCGCCCCGCTGCTGAAGTCCGCCGGCTACACGATCGTCGACCCGGGCGCCTACGAGGACGGGACCAACGACTACACGGCCCAGATCCAGAAGTTCATCAGCGAGGACTGCCAGATCTTCAATACCTTCCCGATTCCCCCCGACTTCGCTACTTTCTGGCGGCAGGCGGCCCAGCAGGGATACACGAAGCACGTGAAGATCGGGCAGATCGCCAAGACCGGCCTTTTTCCGTCGCAGGTCACAGCGCTCGGAAACCTTGGCAACGGTCTCGCGTCGGGCGTGTACTGGGCGCCGACGTGGCCGTACAAATCGTCGCTGACCGGCATCGCCAACAAAGACCTCGCGAGCGGCTACGAGTCTTCGAGCAGCAAGCAATGGAACCAGCAGCTGGGTCCGAGCCTCGCTCTGTTCGACGTTGCCGCGGCGGCGCTCAAGGCGAGCGGCAACCCGAAGGACAAGACGGCCGTGGCGAACGCCATGAAGACCCTCGCCGTCGATACGCCCGTCGGCCACCTGGACTGGACCAACAATCCGAACTTCGGTCCCGGCACTCCGGCGGTGTCCGGCATCGTGAGCACGCCGATCATCGGCGGCCAGTGGAAGCCGAACGTCTCCAAGTGGCCGATCGACTTCGTGATCTGTGAGAACTCGTCGGACACCAACGTTCCCGTGGCGTCGACGCTGCAGCCATACCAGGGCTAGACGTGGAGGCGGCGGTCCTCGCCGCGGTTGACGTTCGGAAGCGGTTTGGCGCGCTTGCCGTGCTGGACGGGGTCAACCTGGCACTGGGGGCGGGAGAGGCAGTCGGCATCGTCGGTCCGAACGGCGCCGGCAAGACCACGCTTCTCAATGTCCTGTCGGGCTCGCTCCGGCCTGACACGGGTACCGTCCTGTTCCGGGGTCGAGACGTCACCGCCAGGGGTGCAGCCGATCGCTGCACGCTCGGCGTCGCCCGCACGCATCAGGTGCCTCGGCCGTTCGTTGGCATGACCGTGTTCGAGAACGTGCTTGTGGGTGCGACCGCCGGTGGCCGCAAGCGAGGATCCGAGGCCTACCGGCTATGCCTCGACGTCCTGGAGCAGTGCGCGCTGACGCACCTCGCCAACCGGCGCGCGGCGGACCTGGGGCTGCTGCAGCGCAAGCGTCTGGAGCTGGCGAGGGCGCTCGCGGTGGAACCGGCCGTGCTGCTTCTCGACGAGATCGGCGGTGGCCTGACCGACGCCGAATCCGCGGCCCTAGTCGAGACCGTCGCCGGCTTGCGAGATCGCGGCATCGCGATCCTGTGGATCGAGCACATCGTCCATGTGCTCATGCAGGTGGTTTCGCGGTTGGTGTGCATGGATGCGGGGCGGGTCATCGCCGACGGTGCGCCGGAGGCCGTGGTCGGGCATGCCGCCGTGATCGACGCATACCTGGGCAGCCGCGCGTGACGGTTCTCCAGGTCGAGGAGCTCGATTGCCGGTACGGCCTGCTCCAGGCCGTGCGCGAAGTTTCCCTCCAGGTCGAGCACGGCGAGACGGTGGCCCTCATCGGGGCCAATGGAGCCGGCAAGACCACGCTCCTCAGGGCGATAGCCGGGGCCCACCGCCCTCACGCGGGCAGAATCCTGATGGACGGCGTCGATATCACGCACGTCCCGGCGCACCGGCGCGTAGCTCTCGGGCTCGCCCTGGTGCCGGAAGGGCGGCGGCTGTTCCCGGGCTTGACGGTCGAGGAGAACCTGCGAGTCGCGGCGGCAGGCGGCAGGCGCGGCCGGTGGAACCTGCAGTCGGTGCTGGAGGCTTTCCCGCTCCTTCAGCCCAGGCGCCGCATGCCTGCAGCGAACCTTTCGGGTGGCGAGCAGCAAGCTGTTGCGATCGGGCGGGCGCTGATGAGCAACCCGCGCATTCTGCTGCTCGATGAAGTCTCACTGGGCCTCGCGCCGGTGGTCGTCGGTGCCGTCTACCGCTCGCTCGCAGAGGTCATCGGCGGAGGCTCCACGGTTCTGCTCGTCGAACAGGACCTCACGCGTGCCCTGCGGGTCGCCGGCCGCGTGGTCTGCCTGCTCGAAGGGCGCGTGGTGCTGCAGGGTGACGCCGCGTCGCTCGACCGCGACCGCGTGGTCGACGCGTACTTCGGACTGCGACGGCCGGCCGTGGGAGGAGCTCCGGCGTGATCCTGCTCAACGCGGTCGTGCAAGGCATCTTCCTCGGAGCCTTTTACGCCGTGCTCGCGTGTGGGCTCTCGATCATGTTCGGCGTCATGCGCATCATCAACCTCGCGCATGGCGACATCGCCGTGCTTGGCGCCTACATCGCGTTTGTGATTGTCGAGCGGACGGGCGTTTCGGCCTTCGTCGCCTTCGCTGCCGCCCTGCCGATCATGCTGGTGCTCGGCTACGTCCTCCAGCTCACAGTGCTCGAGCGCAGCCTCAAGGCCGGCATCCTGACTCCCCTCCTGGCGACCTTCGGGCTCTCGATCGTGATACAGAACCTCCTGCTGCTCACCTTCTCGCCTGATGTGCGCTCGCTCGGAGGGGCGGCGGGCGGTTTCACCACCGCCAGCTGGCACGTGACGAGCCAGCTCTCAGTCTCCGCGCTAGGCGTGCTCGTCCTCGCGGTCGCGGTGGTCGTCTTCGGCCTCCTGCAGCTGTTCCTGTCACGCACACGGGCCGGATGGGCGATGCGCGCAACGGCGGAGGACGCGGATGCCGCCGAGCTGGTCGGGATCGACTCGCGGTCGGTGTACGCGCGCGCCACCGCGATCGCGGTGGCGATCGCCTCGCTCGGTGGGCTGTTCCTCGCCATCCGGTCCGTCTTCGACCCGGCCAGCGGGCCGACACAGCTGATCTTCGCCTTCGAGGCGGTCGTGATCGGCGGGCTGGGATCGCTGTGGGGCACCCTGGTCGGCGGGATCGCCCTGGGCCTGGCGCAGACTCTCGGGGCGCAAATCAATCCCGAGTTCTCGGTCCTCGCCGGCCACCTGCTGTTCCTGACCGTCCTGGTGGTGCGATTCGGGGGCGGGCGGATCACGTTGCGGACCCTGAGGCTGGCGCGATGAACGTAAGGCGGTGGACCGGTACGTCAAAGGCGTTTACCGGCGGGACGGTGGCGGTGGCGATCGGCCTCGCCTTCGTGCCCCTGGTCTTCGATCCTGACGTCGTGCAGAAGCTGACCGACCTTCTGATCCTCGTCCTCCTTGCGGCCATGTGGAACGCCCTGGCGGGGTACGGAGGATTGCTGTCGGTCGGGCAGCAGGCTTTCATCGGAGTCGGTGCTTATGCCACCGTCTTTTTCGCCAGTCTCGGCATCACGCCCTACGTCGCGATGGTGCTCGCGATGCTGCTGGCAGGTGCCGTCTCCATCCCCATCTCTCTTTTCGCGCTGCGACTGCGCGCCGCCCAGTTCGCCATCGGGATGTGGGTCATCGCGGAGGTGCTCTCGATCCTCGTCAGGCTCGACCAGAACCTGGGCGCCGGGACCGGGATCTCGCTCATCGAGATGAACCAGTTCGATCCCAACTACCGCCAGGCCTACACGTTCTGGCTGGCCCTCGCGTTCACCGCGCTGTTCCTGTCCGCCCTGTTCTTCCTGCTTCGCTCGCCGCTGGGCGCATCACTGCAGGCAATCCGCGACGACGAAGAAGCCGCCCGGTCGCTGGGAGTGAGGGTCGCGTCCCGTAAACGGCTGCTGTTCGTCCTGGCAGGCTTCGGCTGCGGAGCCGCAGGGGTGCTGGTCGTGGCGAACACCCTGTTCATCGAACCGGGATCGGTATTCAGCGTCCAGTGGACGGCCTACATGATCTTCATGGTGCTGGTCGGTGGCCTAGGAACATTTGAAGGGCCGATCCTGGGTGCGATCCTCCTGTTCGCCATCCAGACCACGTTCACCCAGGGAGGACCGTGGTATCTCGTGGGCCTGGGAGCGACCGCCACCCTGTTCGCGCTGGCTTTACCACGCGGGCTTTGGGGCACGATCGAGCAGCGCCTTGGACTGCGCCTGCTGCCGGTCGGTTACCGCGTGGAATCGCGCCAGCTGGAGACCCCGGCCCAATCGTGACGGTGGCGCCCCCCGCAGAGGACTTGATGCGCCATCCCGGCCACCTGCTGCGCCGCGCGCTGCAGGTCATGAACCTCCTGTGGACCCAGGAGGTGTCGCACACGATCACCTCCCCGCAGTTCGCCGCCCTCAACGCCCTCTACCGCGAGCCCGGTATTGACCAGGTCACCCTCGGGCAGCGTGTGTCGCTCGATCGCTCGACGGCCGCGGACGTCGTCTCTCGACTGAGCGCCCGGGGCATGATCCGGTCCGAGCGCGACGCGCGTGATGGCCGGCGCAAGGTGATCTCGCTGACCCCGAAAGGCCTGCACGCGCTTCACCAACTTATCCCGCGAACGCATGCCATGACCGGAAGGCTCGTCGGGAGACTGAAGCAGGGAGAGCGGGACGAGCTGCTGCGCCTCCTGACCGAGGTCGTCAAGACGAACGAAAGGGCGCAGCCTCGCGCCGCGAAGCCGCAACCTCCTAAGAGCTAGTCACCAGGCGGGCTCACGCCTCGACCCGGACGATACGCCTGGACTTCAGCTCCGAGCGGGGCAGCGTGCCGCGCCCGACGACCCGGCAGCCAAGCCGCACCCCCAGGGCCTGCCTGAGGTCTGCCTCCAGCCGGGCGGTCGAGAGGCCGTCCCCCGCCAGCTCGACCACGAGCGTGACCTCGTCCATCTGCCTCATGCGGCGATGCTCGATCACGAACTCGTCCACGTAGGGGTGCCGGCGCACGATGTCCTCGACCTGGGACGGGTAGAGGTTCACCCCGCGCACCGTGAACATGTCGTCGACGCGGCCGAGGATGCCTCCCTGCAGCTTCATGAAGGGGCTGCCGCACGAGCACGGTTCGCGCGACACCCTCACCCTGTCGCCCGTGCGGTAGCGGATCAGCGGCATGCCCCAGCGGCCGAGGTTGGTGGCCACCAGTTCGCCCTCCGAAGCCGCGTGTCCGCCGGCATCGAGCACCTCGAAGATGAACTCCGACTCGACGACGTGGATGCCGTCCCGCTGCGAGCAGCTGTGCCCGGTCGGGCCGAGCTCGGTCATTCCCGTGTGGTCGAAGCACGCCGCGGAGTAAGCCGCTTCGATGGCGGCCCTCGTGGCAGGGATGCTGGCGCCCGGCTCGCCGGCGTGGACGGTGACCCGGAGCTCTGAGGCGGCCAGGTCGAGTCCGATCGTCCGTGCGACCTCCGCCAGGCGCAGGGCATAGGTCGGTGTCGAAAGCAAGACGGTCGCACGCAGGTCGAGCATGTTGCGGACCCGCTGCTCGCTGGTCATGGAGCCGCCCGAGATGGCGAGCGCTCCCAGCCGCTCGGCTCCGCCGAACGCGCTCCAGAACCCGATGAACGGGCCGAACGAGAAGGCGAAGAACACGCGGTCGCCCGCGTGTACGCCGGCCGCCCGGTACACGTGGTCCGACCACACGCGCAACCACCACTCCCAGGACTCGGCGGTGTCGAGCCATCGGAGCGGGTGGTCACCGCTGGAGCCCGAAGTCTGGTGCAGGCGGACATAGCGGTCGACGGGAAACGTCAGGTTGGTGCCGTACGGAGGATGCGCATCCTGGTCGGCGAGCAGCTCGGGCTTCGTGGTCAGCGGCAGCCGTCCGAAGTCGTCCCAGCTCCGCACGCCGTGCAGCCGGGCTCGCCAGAAAGTGTTCGTTTCGAGCACGCCCGCAAGCCCAGTCCGCAGCTTTTCGAGCTGCCCCGAGCGGATCGTGTCCAGGCTATCCCCGGAGCGCGCGGTCGCCGATCTCAAGTGCGGAGTCGAGGATCTCGAAACCCTCGTCGAGCTGGGCCTCGGTGATGCACAGGGGCGGGTTGGTCATGATCGTGTTCCATCGCACGAACGTGTGCATCCCGGCGTCGAGCAGCGCCTGGCTGATCGCCTTCATCTCGGGTGAGGTGCCGTTGAACGGCGCCAGCGGCTCCATCGTGTTGCGGTCCCGCACCAGCTCCAGCGCGCCGAAAAGGCCGATCGATCGGGCGGCTCCGACGCAGGGGTGTCGCTCTTGAAGCTTCTTGTGGTGACGCGCGAGCACCTCGCCCATGCGCGCGGAGTTGCCGACCATGTCGTCCTCTTCGTAGGCCTGGATGGCTCCCAGCGCGGCAGCGCAGCCCAGCGGGTGGCTGTTGTAGGTCAGTCCCCCGTAGAAGACGTGGTCTTCGAAATAGGCCGCCACCTTCGGCCGCATCCCCACCGCGCCCAAAGGCACGTAGCTGCTGGTCAGTCCCTTGGCCAGCGTGATCAGGTCGGGCACCACGCTCCAGTGGTCGACCGCGAACCACCGGCCGGTCCGTCCGAAACCGCTCATCACCTCGTCGCAGATCATCAGGATCCCGTGCCGGTCGCAGATCTCCCGCACGCCCTGCAGGTAGCCGTCGGGCGGGACCAGGATCCCGTTGGTGCCGGTGATGGGCTCGAGGATGAAGGCCGCGATCGTGTGGGGCCCCTCCAGCTGGATCGTCTCCTCGAGGTCGGCCAGCGCGTCTGCGGCGGTGTCCCAGCCGCGCTGGATGCCGTGGTAGGGGTCGAGCACGTGGACCACCCCGCCGCTCACGCCTTCATTGGCCCAGCGGCGCGGGTCGCCGGTCGCTTGCACCGCGCTCCCGGTCGAGCCGTGGTAAGAGCGGTAACGGGCGAGGATCTTGGAGCGGCCCGTGACGGCGCGGGCGATCTTGATCGCGTTCTCGTTGGCGTCCGCGCCCGCGAGCGTGAAGAACACCTTGTCGATGTCTCCGGGTAGCAGCTCGGCCAGCTTGCGGCCCAGCCTGGCGCGCACCTCGGTCGCCATGAAGGGGCTGATGTACGCGAGCTGCTCGGCCTGGGCCTTGATCGCATCGATGATGCGGCGGTCGCCGTGCCCGGCGTTGACGCACATGAGCTGGCTGTTGAAATCGATGAACCTGCGCCCGTCGACGGTGGTGAAGTAGATGCCCTGGGCGCTTGCCACCGCGGGCGGCTTCAGGCCCTTCTGGGCGGACCAGTCGTACAGCGTGTGACGGAGGCAGAGCTCGCTGATCTCCTCGGCGCTGAGCGCCTTGACTGCCTCGGTCACCACGCTTGAGATCGTAGCTCGCCGGCTATGCCGGGCTTCGACATTTGTTTGACAACGCAACCACCCCGGTGATACAAACGCACCGCACGTTCCGGGTATGTCCCGGCGCCGTTTTCTGCCGTTTCGCGTGGGAGGGGAAGACAGCATGTTTCCTGCCGCTTTCGAATATCAAGCTCCCGCCACCCTCGCCGACGCTGTTGCCCTCTTGAAGCAGCACGGCGACGACGCCAAGGTGATGGCGGGCGGCCAGAGCCTCATCCCGCTGCTCAAGCTGCGGTTCGCCCGCCCCGAGCTGGTGGTGGACATCGGGCGCCTTCCCGCCATGTCCTCGATCAAGCGCGACGACGGCCACGTGGCCATCGGCGCGCTCGTCCGCCACGTCGACGTAGAGCGCAGCAAGGACCTCGAAGCGTGGCTGCCGATGATGATCGAGGCGTCTCACTGGATCGCCGACCCCCTGGTCCGCAACCGCGGGACCCTCGTCGGATCCATCTGCCACGCCGACCCGTCGGGCGACTGGGGCTCGGTGATGCTCGCCCTCGGCGCCGAGCTCGTCGCGCACTCCCAGGCCGGCGAGCGGGTGATCCCAATAGACGGGTTCTTCCAGGGCCCGTTCACGACCACGCTGAGGGCCGACGAGGTGGCGACGGGAATTCGGATCCCGATGCCCAAAGGCCCCTCTGGGGGCGCCTATCTCAAGCTCGAGCGCAAGGTGGGCGACTTCGCGTCGGCCGCGGTGGCGGTCCACGTCGAGATGGACGGCAACAAGATCGCCAAAGCCGGCATCGGCCTGACCGCCGTCGGAGCGACCAACATCAAGGCCACCGCCGCTGAGAAGGCGCTGGTCGGGCACGAGCCGACCGACGAGCTGATCGCCGAGGCGGCCCGCCTGGCGGCGCAGGCGGCCGAGCCCAAAGGCGACATCCGGGGGAGCGCCGAATACAAGAAAGACGTGGTACGCGTTTTCGTGCAGCGTGGTCTCCATACCGCGCTCGGCCGAGCCAAGGAGGGAAGGGCGTGAAGGTCTCCATGAAAGTCAACGGGGCGGAGCGCGGCGGCGAGATCGAGGCGCGGGTGCTGCTGGTCGATTTCCTGCGCAGCAACCTGCGGCTCACCGGGACGCATATCGGCTGCGACACCACCAGCTGTGGCGCTTGCACGGTGCTGATCGACGGAGAGCCGGTCAAGTCCTGCACGGTCCTGGCCGCCCAGGCCGACGGCCGGAGCATCACGACCGTCGAAGGCCTCATGGAGGGCGGGGCGCTCTCGGCGATCCAGAACGGCTTTCACCAGGAGCACGGGCTGCAGTGCGGTTTCTGCACGCCTGGGATGATGCTCGTCGGCACGGCCTTGCTGGCGCGCAACCCCGATCCCACCGAGGAGCAGATCCGCTGGGCGATCAGCGGCAACATCTGCCGCTGCACCGGATACATGAACATCGTCAAGGCGATCCAGCACGCGGCCAAGGCTCGCGCGGACGCTCAAAAGGAATCACCAGCCACGTCGGCCGCCGTCGCGGGAGGGGAGTAGATGTCCACCGAGCTGCATGTACACGGCCGGATCGGCCAGTCCGTCAAGCGCGTGGAAGACGCGCGCTTCCTCCGGGGCAAGGGCAACTTCATGGACGACATCGAGCTGCCGGGCATGCTCCACATGGCGATCCTGCGCAGCCCCCACGCGCACGCCCGCATCAAGTCGATCGACACCGCGGCGGCCGGCGCGATGCCCGGTGTGATCGCCGTGGTCACGGGCGAGCTGATGGCGCAGCACAAGCTCGCGTGGATGCCGACGATGAGCGGAGACACGCAGGCGGTGCTGGCCACGGACAAGGTGAGGTTCCAGGGCCAGGAGGTCGCGGCAGTCATCGCCGAAACGAAGTACCAGGCTGAGGACGCGCGCGACGCGATCGTCGTCGACTACGACGTCCTGCAGGCGGTCACCAGCCCGCAGCAGTCCAAGGAGGCGGGCACGGTCCTCATCCGGGACGACAAGGAAGGTCAGAAAGACAACCACATCTACCACTGGGAGTCCGGGAACCAGGCCACCACGCAGGCGGCCTTTGCCAAGGCCGACAAGGTGGTCCGGCTTCACACCTTCTATCCACGCTGTCACCCCGCGCCGCTTGAGACATGCGGGTGCATCGCGGACGTCAACCCCGCGACGGGCAAGGCCACGATCTACATGACCAGCCAGGCGCCGCACGCCATCCGGACGGTCTTCGCGCTGGTGACGGGCCTGCCCGAGCAGAACATCCGCATCATCTCGCCGGACCTGGGCGGCGGTTTCGGCAACAAGGTCCCGGTGTACCCGGGGTACGTGGTCGCCACCGCCGCGAGCCTGCTCATCGGCAGGCCGGTGAAGTGGATCGAGGATCGCAACGAGAACCTGATCTCGACCGGTTTCGCGCGCGACTACCACATGACGGGCGACCTCGCCCTCGACAAGGACGGCAAGATGCTCGCGCTGCGCGTCCACCTGGACAGCGACAACGGGGCGTTCTTCTCCGACGCCCAGCCGAGCAAGTTCAAGGCGGGCCTCTTCCACATCGTCACCGGCTCGTACGACATCCCGACTGCGCACGTCACGGCCGACGGCTATTACACGAACAAGGCGCCCGGCGGCGTCGCGTACCGGTGCTCGTTCCGGGTCACCGAGGCGAGCTACCTCATCGAGAGGCTGGTCACCAACGCCGCCATCGAGATCGGCATGGACCAGGCTGAGTTCCGCAAGAAGAACTTCATCAAGGCCGAGCAGTTCCCCTACCACTCGGCGACCGGGTGGGTGTACGACAGCGGCGACTATCACAAGGCGATGGATGTCGCGCTGGACAAGCTCGGCTATGACGAGCTGAAGAAGGACGTCGAGGCCAGGCGCAAGAAAGGCGAGGTGACCGGCATCGGGATCGCGAGCTTCACCGAGGTGGTGGGCGCCGGCCATGGCGCCGAGTTCGACATCCTCGGGCTCCGGATGTTCGACAGCGCGGAGCTGCGGGTGCACCCGACCGGCAAGGCCATGCTGCGCACGGGCACCAAGTCCCAGGGCCAGGGCCACGAGACGACCTTCGCCCAGATCGTCGCCGAGGAGCTGGGCATCCCGTCGACCGACATCGCGTTCGAGGAGGGCGACACCGACACCGCTCCCTACGGCCTCGGCACCTACGCGTCGCGCAGCACGCCCGTGGCGGGCGCGGCGACCGCGATGGTGGCGCGCAAGCTGCGCGACAAGGCCCGCAAGATCGCATCGCACCTGCTCGAGGCCGCCGAAGAGGACCTCGTCTGGGAGACAGGCAAGTTCTACGTCAAGGGATCGCCCGACCGCGCCAAGACGATCCAGGAGATCGCCTTCGCCGCGTACACGAACATCCCCGAGGGAATGGAAGCGGGCCTCGAAGGCGTCCACTACTACGATCCGCCCAACATGACCTTCCCGTTCGGGACCTATGCCGTGGTCGTGGACATCGACAAGGGCACCGGTCAGACCAAGGTCCGCCGCATGGTCGCCGTCGACGACTGCGGCGTGCGCATCAACCCGATGATCGTCGAGGGCCAGATCCACGGCGGGCTGACCGAGGGCTACGGCATCGCCTTCATGGAGCTGATCACCTTCGACGCAGAAGGCAACTGCATCGGCTCCAATCTCATGGACTACCTGATCCCGACCGCCTGGGAATCGCCCAGGTTCGAGCTGGGCGAGACGACCACCCCATCGCCCCACCACCCCATCGGGGCCAAGGGAGTCGGCGAGTCGCCGACGGTGGGCTCGCCCGCGGCGTACGTCAACGCCGTCATCGACGCGCTCTCGCCGTACGGCATCACCAACATCGACATGCCGGTAACCTCTGACAAGGTCTGGGCCGCTTTGCGGTCCAAGGGGGTGACGGAATAGCCGACGAGCTGATCGACCTTCTGCACGAGTACGCGGTGACGGGCACGCCCTGCGTGCTCGCGACCGTGGTCCGGTGCGAGCCACCCACCTCGGCGCGGCCCGGCGACAAGGCCGTCATCACGGCCGACGGCCGGCTGCGCGGCTGGATCGGCGGCAGCTGCTCGGAGCCGATCGTGCGTCGCGAGGCGTTGCGCGCCCTCGAGGAGGGCGTGCCTCAGATCGTGCGCATCATGCCCGCCCCAGAGGTCAAACAGACCCGCAAGCGCGGAGAGCTCACGGTGGCCACCACCTGCCCCAGCGGCGGGGCCCTGGACATCTTCATCGAGCCCCAGATGCCGAGGCCGCTCCTGGTGGTGTTCGGCGACAGCCCGGCTGCCCGGGCCATCGTCCAGATGGCCTCGGTCGCCGGATTCCGTTGCTGCGCGGTCCATCCTGGCGCCAGGACGCAGGACTTCCCGGGGGCCGACCTGGTGCTGTCGACGCTCGATGTCGCGGGGGCCAACCCAGGCGTGGACAGCTGGGCCGTCGTGGCGACCATGGGCCATTACGACGAGGATGCGGTCGAAGCGGCGCTGACCCATCCTCACCTGCAGGTCGCGCTGGTCGCGAGCACGCGCAGGGCGGCGGCCGTGCGCGAAGCGCTTCGAGCGCGCGGTCTGGGCGAGGATGTCCTCGGCCGCCTGCACACGCCCGCGGGCAGGGTCCGCGGTGCGAGCCAGGAGGAGATCGCCGTATTGGCACTGGCGGAGGTGGTCACGGCCCGCCGCCGGCGCGGACCTGTTCCCCAGAAGGCGGCGGCGCCCGCCGTCCTGTTCGCGACGGACCCGGTGTGCGGCATGACCGTCGACCCCCTCACCTCCCAGCACAGGGCCATTCAGGCGGGGACCACCTACTGGTTCTGCTGCGACGGCTGCCGAGCCGAGTTCGAAAAAGAGCCGGCTCGCTACCTTCGCCCGATCGAGGCTTAGCCGCCGCCGCCGCCGCCGGCTCGGTTACTTGCCGGCGCTGGACCCGTACCCGCGCTCCTGCAGGATCCAGGTGTTCCCGTCGGGGTCGCTGAAATCGGCGAACGAGCCGTAGTCGGCCCGCTCAGGGTGGGGTCCTGCCGCCCAACCGCCGTCGCCAAGGTGGCGGATCTCGCTCACGGCCACCCCTCGCGTCGGTAGCTCCGCCCGCGCAGCGACGATGTCCGTCACGACGAGGTGGAGGCCTTTCACCGAGCCCGGCGCCGCGTCGGTGATGCCGATCCCGACACTGATCGAGCACGCCGAGCCTGGCGGGGTCATCTGCACCACGCGAAAGCTCTCGCCCGCGCGATGGTCGATGTCCAAGTGGAAGCCGGCCTGCTCCGTGTAGAAGGCCTTGGCCCGGTCGACGTCCGCCACAGGAACCAGCACGAGCTCGAGCTTGAGGTCCATCGAAAGATTTTACCGAACCTAGGGGATTACCGGGATCAGCAGGTGAGAGTCGTAGCGGCCACCCGTGTGGATCACGTGCGCGCCCTTGTTCCGGGTCACAGAGTGGCCCATCGCGACCACGCCGGGAGGGTACTGCTGGACGTCGCTGCCCTGGACCACGAGGCGCAGCTGCTCACCCGCCAGGAACCGCGTGCCGGAGGGCCAGATCTCGATGTCGACGGGCACGACCTGGCCCGGCTTCAAGCGCTGCTCGCGCAAGTGCGTGTGCCATGGCTGCTCGCGTCGAGAACGCTCCTGGTCCAGCTCGCGGTGTGACACCCGAAGCCAGCCCAGCGCCACCGGGCCGTCCTCCAGGGCGTTGAGGAACGAGAAAGGGACGAGGTTGCCGCCGGCGTCGAGCTTCTGGATGGCGAGGAAAAGGTCCATGTCGTCCGCGCCCTCGGCCTCCACCCACAGGCGCACCTTCATGTGCCCGGTCAGCTCGGTCTTCTCGGCGAACCGGTGAACGAACTCAACCCGGCCGTGCTCGGCGGGATACCGCGCGGACGTTTCGGCGGTGGAAGGGCGCGAGGCCATCGTGCCGGCAGCGGCGTCCAGGTACAGGACCTCGTACCGGGTGCGCGCCAGCGGCCATTCCTTCTCGTCGCGAACGTCACCGGCATAGAAGCGCTCGCGAACCTCGATGCGGACCTTCGGCCATCGTGTGACCTCGTTTTCCACCCCCTTTAGGAATCGGTCGAAGAACAAGCGCAGGCGTTCGACGTTGTCGGGCTGGTAGTAGTACTGCCACTTCTTGCGCCCGTGGACGATGAGCCATTTGTCCCTGGATCTGATCCGCCTGAAGCCTTCGAGGGTCCCACGCGTGTGCAGGCCCTGGTCCGACCAGCTCGCGACGATGAAAGCCGGCACCTCGATCTTCGCCAGGTCCGGCGTCTTGCTCTCCCAGTAGGAGTCCCACAGCGGGTGCTCGGCGTACATCGTCACGGTGTCCTCGACCCTGTGGTGCGAGTAGGGGACGCGCCGTGAGCGCCACATCGGCCCGAAGCGGTTTTCCGGGATGCCGCCGTGATACGCCATCTCGCGGTACCGGTCGCTGACGCCCTCCCAGGGGTTGATGGCGGCGAGGTGGGGCGGATGCTCGGCCGCAGCCCGCCACTGCACTATCGCGAGATATGAGACGCCGGACATGCCGACCTTTCCGTTGCTCCAGGGCTGAGTTCCAGCCCACTCTATGAGGTCGTACACATCCTTGGCCTCCTGGGCGCTGTAGAAGGTGGCGTCGCCCTGGGAGTTCCACATCCCGCGCGGGTCGACGTTGACGACAGCGTATCCGTGGCGCGTCCAGTAGAGCGGGTCCGGGGCCTCGAAGCCGGCGTACCTGGAGATCCAGCTCGGGTCCACCCCGTGGTTGGGGAAGATGTCGTACTTGACCGGAGCGTGCTTGCCGTATGGCCCCCAGGCGACGATGACGGGCGCCGGGGCGTCGCCCTCAGGCCGGAAGACATCGGCGTAGATCTCGATGCCGTCGCGCATGCGCACCGGCGCGTCGTACTCGATGACCATCCCGTCGGCGTGAACGGTGCGGTGATCGAGCGGCGGACAGCCGCCGTCGGACGGCGGCAGGCCGGGTAAAAACCTGGTCTCGAAGGTATCGGCGTTCATCGTGCTTTCCCGAGCGGCCAGGGGATGCCGGCGTGCTTCCACTTGCGCTGGCGACCCGCGGCAACTATGGTACTCATCACGGCGGTAGGGTGTACGCTCCCGCCGTGCGCTTTTTGCTGGTTGGACACGCTGGAACAGGAGGGTTTCGGATGCGGATCCTGCGAAATCGACTGGCCTCAACCGTCGCGTTGGGGACGGCCCTGATCCTCGTGGCTTGCGGCGGAGCAAACACCGGCACCACCGTGCCCACCCAGACCGGGCCCCTCAACATCGGCGTCATCGCGCCGTTCACCGGTCCTGCCGCCGAGTTCGGCACCCTGCTCACGGCGCCGTGCCTGGCCGCCACAGACCTGATCAACGCGGCCGGCGGCATCATGAACCACCAGGTCAGCTGCCAGTCGATCGACGACACGGGCGACCCCGCGGACGCCGTGCCGAATGTGACCAAGGCGATCGCCACCAGCAGCAACCTGGACATGGCGATCGGGCTGGAGAGCAACACCGCAGCGACCACGGTCCCGATCGTGAACAACGCGAAGATCCCGTTCTTGACGACCAACGGCCTGGTCGCCTTCACCAGGAACAACTACTCGTACTACTACCGCATGACGCCCGGTGACGACGCCAATGGCGCGGCCTTCGCCGTGTGGGCGGTGCAGCAGGGCTACAAGAAGGTGGCCGTGGTCTTCCAGAACGGAATCGGATCGGACGGTAACCTGCCCGGGTTGCAGGCCGCGATGCCCAAGCTCGGCGGCAACATCGTGATCAACAAGACCATCCCGGCGGACGCGGCTTCTTACTCTGCTGAGGCGGCCAGCGTGATCGCCGCCAACCCCGACGTTTTGATCTGGTCCGCCGACCCGCAGACTACTGCGACCTTCATGTCCAACTACAAGCAGCTGAACAACGGCAACCTGCCTCCCATGGTCACTGCCACGGACTCCTTGACGCCTGACTTCTTCAACGCTGTCAAGAGCGCTGTCGGCGTCGACTACGTAACCAACAAGATCTGGCTCGTCGGCTCGTACTTCGACCAGACGACTCCCGCGTTCAACACCTACAAGAACGCTCTGCTCGCCGACTCGAAGACGCACGACATCGCCCCCGTGCTGAGTACTGTCGGTCCGCCCGCCGGCGCTTACGACGGCATCAACATCATGGCCCTGGCCATGATCATGGCCAAGACGACCGTTGGCTCTTACTACAACCAGTACATCCTCCAGGTCGTCCAGCCCAAATCGGGTGCGACCGTGGTGAACAACTACGCCGACGGCGCCAAGGCGCTGGCCGCGGGCAAGTCGATCCAGTACATCGGTGTGCTCGGTCAGCCCACCTTCGACCAGTATCACAACTCGACAGGGGAGTTCGACGCCAACAAGTTCAACAGCGACGGCAGCGCGACCCAGGTGGGGACGATCTCCGGGGCCCAGGTCATCAAGCTGCTTGGCTAGAGGTCAGAACCCGATTTGAAGAGCCTGCGATGAGCAGGCCGGTCTAGGCGCAGTTGCTGGTCCAGGCGGTCGAGGCGATCGGTTTTGGTATCGCGACCGGCGCGGTGATCGCGCTGGGTGCGGTGGGCTTCTCCGTGCAGTTCGGGATGAGCAACATACTGAACATCACGTACGGGTCGCTGATGACCCTGGGCGCGTACATGGGCCTGTATCTCATCGATCGTGGGATCAACGCGTGGGTCGCCTTGCTCATCGCGGGCATGGTGATCGGCGTGGTATCGGTGGGTTTTCACCGCTGGCTGCTGGCCCCGTTGGTCAGGAAGGGCACCCGCGCCTTCGCGATCGTGATCGTCACAGTCTCGGCCGGGGTGGTCCTGCAGTACGTGATCGTCGCTTTCGCCGGCCCCGATGCCAAGAGCTACGGGGAGCAGAGCGGCCAGACGTTCCGCTTTGCAGGCTTCCTGCTGACGGCAAGCCAGGTCGCGATCATCGTCCTGACCCTCGTCTTGATGCTCGGGCTCCACCTTCTCTTGACGCGGACGACGCTGGGCCGGGCGATGCGCGCGACCGCCTCCAATCGCATCCTCGCGCAGAGCTGCGGAATCAATACCGACCTGATCAGCGACACGGCGTGGCTTCTTTCGGGGGCTCTTTGCGGTGCCGCCGGGGTCGCTCTTGCGATCACGACCGTGAGCTTCGACTTCACCCTGGGCCCGATCTTTCTCATCCCGATGATCGCGGCGGCGGTGCTTGGAGGGATCGGGCAGCCATACGGCGCCATGGTCGGCGGACTCGTGGTCGGGATCGCCGGTGAGCTCGCCGCCAGCTTCGCCAACCCCGAATACAGCGAAGTGGTCGCCTTTGCGATTCTCATCCTCATGCTGCTGCTGCGGCCGAGTGGCCTGTTCGGCTCGGCGTCGGCGACGAGGCGCCTGGCGGCCTGAGATGGAGTATTACGTCGTCGTCCTGCTCGTTTACCTGGGCACCGACCTGCTCGCGGCGTGGGGCCTGAACCTGGAGTTCGGCGTGTCGGGCATCGCCAACCTCGCGTTCATCGTGACCATAGCCGCCGGGGCATACGCCTATGCGATCTGCACCCTCGGTCCGCCTGCCGCCATGGGCAACTTCCAGCAGTACGTAGGCGGTTTCACGCTGCCGTTCCCCGTAGCGGTTGCCGCCGGCACGCTGACGGGGGCCGTGGTGGGGGTGCTGATCGGCATCACGGGCCTCAAACGCCTGCGTCCTGACTATCAGGCGGTGGCCATGCTTGTCGTTTCGTTGATGGCCGCCACAATCGTGAGCGCCGACACAGGATTTCTCAACGGAAATGCCGGACTTGGGCTGATCCCCGCTCCGTTCTCCGACCAGGATCCCGAGTTCCAGCGCTGGGCTTACGTGGCGATCGTGGCCGTGTGCTGCATCGCGGGCTACTTGGTCCTGCGTCGCTTCACCGACGGGCCGATCGGGCGCACGCTGCGCGCGATGCGAGACGACGAGTACGCCGCGGCCGCGATCGGCAAGGACATCGTGGCGATGCGCCTGATGGTGCAGGCCGTGGGAGGCGCGTTCGGCGGCTTGAGCGGGGCCTTACTGGTGGCGTTCATCGGTGGTTGGTCGCCCGGAGCGTGGAACTACATCGAGACGCTGGCACTCCTGACGGCCGTGATCGTAGGCGGGATGGGCAACAACCGCGGCGTCACGATCGGGACGTTTCTGATCGCCATCCTGATCCTGCAGGGAGTGCAGTTCCTGCCGCAATCGATCAATACGATCCGGATCGGCCTGCGCGAAGACCTTGGTTGGATCGTCCTGGGCGTTCTGACGATCGTGTTCATCTGGACGCGGCCGCAGGGCGTCGTCGCCGAAAAGCGCCCCAGGTACGGCGGCAGCCCTTGAGCGAAGGCGGCCCGATCCTCGAGGTCCGCGATCTGTTCAAGACCTACGGCGGAGTGCACGCGGTCAACGGCGTCACGTTCACGGCGGAGCGCGGCGCGATCACCGGCCTGATCGGGCCCAACGGCGCGGGCAAGTCGACAGCGCTGAACGTGATCGGCGGCTTCCTGTCGCCGGACGGCGGGCGGGTGATCTTCGACGGCGAGGATGTGACTGGGTGGCCGATGCACCGGCTCGCCCGGCGGGGCCTGGTGCGAACCTTCCAGCTCGCCCGCGTGTTCGGCGGACTGACCACCATCGAAAACCTGCTGGTGGCGGCGCCGGGCCACCGGGGCGAGTCGGCGTGGGGGATCCTTGCCGGCAAGAGGTACTGGGGCACGCAAGAGAAGCAGCTGATCCTACAGGCGCGCGAGATGCTGCGGTCTTTTGGGATGGAGGCCAAGGCCGACGAGTACGCGCGCAACCTCAGCGGCGGCCAGAAGCGCGCCGTCGAGACCATGCGTGCGCTGATGATGCGTCCGAAGCTGCTGCTGCTCGACGAGCCGATGGCGGGTTTGAGCCCGAGCCTCTCGCGCCAGCTCGAGGACCTGTTTCTCAAGCTGACAGGCGAGGGGATGTCGTTGCTCCTGGTCGAGCATGGCCTCGACACGGTCGAGCGCATCTGCGGCAAGGTCGTCGTGATGGCGCAGGGCAAGGTGCTGTCCGAGGGGAAGATGACGGAGCTGCGCACTCGCAAAGAGGTGCAGGACGCGTATGTCATCGGCTGAAAGCGTCGTAACGGCGCCGGCCCTGGAGATCCGCGGGCTGACCGCCGGCTACGGCGACACGCCCATCGTCTACGACGTGGACATCAAGGTCATGTCGGGCAAGGTCGTCTCAGTCGTCGGGCCCAACGGAGCGGGCAAGAGCACGCTGCTGAAGGCGATCCTCGGCATCGCACGGCTCGCGGGCGGCCACGTCGTGCTCAACGGCAAGGACGTGACCGGCCTACCGCTGTCCCAGCTCGCTCGGGCCGGCATCGGCTACGTGCCGCAGATCGAGGACGTGTTCGAAGGACTGCGCGTGAGGGAGAACCTCGACATGGGAGGCTACCTGTTCAGCGGTCGCGAGCGCGCGTTGCGGGCGGAGAAGGCGCTGGACGTCTTTCCGTCACTTCGCAGCAAGCTCAACCGCTTCGTCGAGACGCTGAGCGGCGGCGAGCGGAAGATGACCGCTATCGCCCGGGTGCTCATGCTCGACCCGGCAGTCCTTCTGCTGGACGAGCCCACCGCCGGCCTGTCTCCCGAGCTGTCGCGGACCGTGCTGGAGCAGCAGGTCCGCACGCTGGGCGACCACGGTAAATCGGTGCTGCTCGTGGAGCAGAAGGCGGTTGCCGCGCTGGGGGTCTCGGACTGGGCCTACATGATGGTCCGGGGCCGCGTCGTGATGTCCGCGAGCGGGGCCGAGGTGCTGGCCAACCCCGACATGCGCGAGATCTTCCTTGGCGCGCAGGGCCCGCAAGAGGTCGCGGATCTCCGCGAGCCGGACTAGAGCCAGTAGAAAGGCGGCGGAGGCTTGATCGACTCGCTTTAGGGCGGGCCGCCTTTGTACGGATAGTGCCCGTCCGCGTACGGAGGGAAGAGGGGAACGTACTTGCCGGGCAGGTCGGTCTCGGTGCCGTCGGCGTGGACGATGATGATCGGCTTCGAGTAATCCTGGGTGAGGCTGGATTCTTGTTCCTGTGATGCGACCGCGATGGCGATGTCACCCGTTCCCGGCTCGACCTGGACCGGATCCGGCCAGCCGCTGCCGGCCGCACGCCACACCTCACGGTTGGTGCGCCAGTCGACCAGGCGTATCGGCGCCGCGGTGCTCAGCGGTCCCTCCAGCACGAAGCGATCGTCGCCGGAAAAGGCGTACACGGCCGCGGAGGGAAGAGTGGCGAGGATCGCGCCATCCGGGATGCTGCGGATGCGTGTCACCTGGATCCCGTTCTCGGCGATCAGCTTTCCGTCGCTGGACGAAGCCACGCCCGTCACCCCGCCTGAGTAAGACCAGTGGCCGAGCTTGGCTCCATCCGACAGCCTCACGGCCCAGGTGTCGGTCGGCGCCATGACGGCGGTGCGGACCGTGATGGCAAGGTCGGCCTGGAAGTTGCACTCCACGGCATCGATTCCGGTCTGGCCCAGGCTGCCTTCGTTGCCGATGACCGCGATGCGCTTGGGCGCTGCGGCGCCCAGCACCGTGTAAAGGACGTCGTCGAAGGTCTGCTGGTCCTCCAGCACGTAGCAGTGGGGCTCGACCACGAGCTCGTGAGTGAGAGGAGCGGCGAGCTTGATCGTCCCTCGTGCGTTGCCCTGCCAGTCGAAAGCGGTGATCCACAGCGGGTTGGCCGGGTCGCCGCCGTAGATCAGCGGCACTCGCGCCGGCGGCGTTCCGTAGTCATGAGGCGAAGCCGGCGTCGGGCTCGCGCTCGGAGCCGGCTGAGCGCTCGGGGACGTGACGGCGGCCACCGGTTGTGGACGAGGCGCCCGTGGGCTCAGCGTGAGTGTGCCAGCCGCCGCGGCCAGCACGATTGCGATCCCGATCGCGATGCCTCGAGCCATGACGATGCAACGTTAAGCGGACGCTGTCGGTTATGGCTAAACGCCCCGGGCGACTCCTGTCGGCAGCTTCAGGAGACGCTGCGCGTTCCGATACAGGATCTTGGCACGGTCCTCCTCGCTCATCGCGATGGTCTTGATGTTGCGCAGCTCGTCCAGCGGCCAGCGCTCCCCGTCGTCGGGGCCGAATGGGAAATCGGTGCCGAACATGATGTGGTCGGCGCCGAAGAAATCGATCGCCATGCGCACCGCGGCCGGGGACCCGTTGCTGATAGCGTCGTTGTAAAAGCGCCGGAAGTGGTCGAGGGGCGCACCCGTAAGTTGGGGCCCGCTTTCGCCCAGGCCGAGCTTTGCGTACTCCTCGGCGGTGGTCTCGGCGAACGCGGCGAGGCGGGATGCGAAGTACGGGATCATCCCGCCCATGTGGTGGGTCACGATCTTGATGTCCGGGTAGCGCTCGAACAACCCTCCGTAGACGAGCCTTGCCATCGCGAGCGAGGTGTCGAAGGGCCACGCCAGCGCCCGGTCGAGCACGTCCTTTCTTATCCACGGGTAGTAGTTGGCGTGCTGTGGGTGAATCCAGATCGGGAAGTCGAGGGCAGCGCAGCGCTCGTACAGCGGCCACATCGACGCGTCGTCGAGAGGCTTGCCCTCGATGTTCGAGAAGATGAGGACGCCCTTCAGGCCGAGCTCGCCATGAACTCGCTCAAGCTCATCCATCATCACGTCGTCCACCACCGGCATGACCCCGATTCCTGCAAAGCGGTCCGGCCGGCGCGAGGCGAACTCCGCGATCGACTCGTTGGCGACGCGCGTCAGGCGATGGATGTCGGGGCGCTGCATGCCGAGCCACACCGGAGGGCGGGCCAGCACCAGGACCTGGAGATCGAAACCGTGCTCGTCCATGTAAGCGAGACGGCCTTCGTGCTCGAAGTTGTGCTTGCTCTGCGCTTTGAGGGCGGCGAGCTCGGCGCTGGGCTTGACCTCTGCCAGCGCATCGATCAGCCGCATCGGGAACACATGCGCGTAGGCGTCGATGACCATGCTCATTCGATAATACCTGCGACGGTAGTGACGAAAGCCGACGGCTATATCGGCCGCTCCATGCGCAGGCGCGAAGACCCGCCCTTGGTCCAGGGCCAGGGCAGCTTCGCGGCGGACCACAACCCGCCTGGCACCGTCCACCTGGCCATCCGCCGCGCCGGCGTGCCACGCGCGAACGGGCTCAAAGTCGACCTGTCGGCTGCGTCGCGCATGCCTGGCGTGGTCGGCGCGTGGGTTTTTGGGCAGCTGGGC
>DATLUC010000062.1:0-47932 GCA_035533335.1 Candidatus Baltobacterales bacterium | reverse complement strand
CCTGCAGGACGCGACCCCGATCCGGCTCGGGCAGGAGTTCAGGGGTTATGCCGGCCAGATCGAAGAATCCGTCCGCCGCGCGAAGCTCGCGGTCGACGAGCTGTCGAGAGTCCCCCTCGGGGGCACCGCCGTCGGCACGGGCCTCAACTCGCACCCGCAGTACGCCCGCATCGCCTGCGAGCGGCTCGCCAAGGCGACCAGGCTCCCCGTTCGCGAGACCGCGAACCACTTTCATGCACAGGCGACTCTCGACGCTCTCGTGGCGGCACACGGCGGCCTGCGGACCATCGCCACGAGCCTGTGGAAGATCGGCTCGGACATCCGGCTGATGGGGACGGGGCCGATCGCCGGGCTCGGCGAGCTCAAGCTGCCCGAGACCCAACCGGGCTCGAGCATCATGCCCGGCAAGGTCAACCCGGTCATCATCGAGGCGCTGCTGATGGTGATCGCCAGGGTGTACGGCAACGACGCGACCGTGGTCGTCAGCGGCCAGTCCGGGAGCATCTTCGAGCTGAACGTGATGATGCCAGTGGCGGCCGCAGCCATGCTCGAGTCGATCACGCTGCTCGCGGCGTCGATACGCAACTTTTCGCAGCGGTGCGTCGAAGGCCTCCAGGCCACCGACCGGGGCCCGGAGCTGGTGGAGCGCAGCCCGATGCTCGCCACCGCGCTCAACCCGCTGATCGGATATGACGAGTCGGCGAAGCTGGCTAAGGAGTCGATGCGAACGGGTAAGTCGATCCGGCAGCTGGCCCGCGCTCACGGAGTGGGCGAGGCTGCGCTCAACAAGGTCCTGGACCTCGGCAAGATGACCAAGCCTGGGCTCGAAGGCCCCGGCGGAGGCGGCTGACCCCCGGATCGTCGATGGGAGCGCCACCTGCGGCGCTCCCCAAGCTGCCCCTTAAAGTTGCAAAAGTGAAGCAGCCACGCCCCCTGGTCAAGCTGGAGCGGCGGCCGGAGCTCATCGCTCTCGGCTCGGTGGCGATCGGCGTGTCCCTGGTCGTGGGCAAGCTCGTGGTCGGGCTGCTCACCGGGAGTCTCGGCATCCTGAGCGAGGCTGCGCACTCGTTCCTCGACCTGGCCGCGAGCGCCTTCACGCTGCTCGCGGTCCGCACCTCGCGCAAGCCGGCCGACACGGAGCACCCTTACGGCCACGGTCGCACGGAAAACCTGGCCGCGTTCGCCGAGGGCGTTTTGCTGATCGTCACGGCGATGGGGATCGCGTTCGAAGCCGTAAGGCGTCTGCTGTCCGGAGGTGCGGAGGTCAACCCGGCCGGCTATGCGTTCGTGCTGCTCATCGCGACCCTCGTGATCGAAGCGGGCCGAGCCGGCATCCTGCGCCGAGTGGGCCGGCTGGCCGACAGCGAGGCGTTGCTGGCGGACGCGACCAACCGCCTCTCCGACGTCCTGGCGACCGTCGGGGTGCTGGCCGGGCTGGTTGGTGTACGCATGGGGTTCGCCTGGGCCGACTCGCTGGCCGCCCTCTTGGTGGCCGCGATCATCGCGCGCGCCGCTGTGATGCTCGTGTGGCATTCGGGCGACATCCTCATCGACCGCGCGCCGGCCGGTGCCGAGGAAGAGCTCCGGGAGGCGATCCGGGACGTGAGCGGGGTGCGCGAGGTCCGCTCCGTGCGGGTGCGCCGCTCGGGACCCAACCTCATCGGAGACGCCAGCATCGCCACAGGTCGAATGCTGTCGTTGGAGGCCGCCGGGACGCTGGTCGAAGACGTCAAGGCCAGGGCTCGCTCGATCCTGCCGACCCTTGATCTTTCCGTGCTCGTCGAAGGGCAGGAACAGCAGACCGACCTGGTCGAACGCATCCATGCCGCGGCCGCGCGCAACGGCGGCGTCCGCGACCTGCACAACGTGACCGTGGAACGCGAGGCGGACGGTTCGCTTCATCTGACGATGCACGCGAAGATGCCCGGCGACATGAGCCTGGCCAGGGCGTCGCGCGCCAGCAGCGCACTGGAGCGGGCGCTGCGAACGGAGCTGCCGGATGCGACGCGGGTCGACATCCACCTCGAACCGATGGAGCCCACCGTGGTGAGAGGCGAGGACGTGACGGCTCGCCGCGCTCAGCTCGCCGCCCGGATGCGCGAAGTGGTCGCTTCGCACCCAGAGGTTCACCGTTGTGTCGACGTCGAGCTGAGCGACCGCCACCAGAGGATCCACGCCCACGTGGTCGCCGAGGTCGCCGGCGACATCAGCCTCGAGGACGCTCACCGGATTGAGACCGAGCTGGAAGAACAGATCCGCCGCGCTCTACCCGAGGTGCACGAGGTCGTGGCGCGCGCGACGGCATGAGGCCCGGCCGGCCAGACGACCTGCAGACGCTCTTGGAGCTATGGGCGGCCGACGTCCGGGCCGGGCGGCGGGACAGCGTTCCGCGCGAGTCGCACTTTCGGGCCATGCTCGGGAGGATCGACTGGGATGCGCGATCACGCGTCGTCGACGGCACGCACGGCCTCGCCGCGGCCGTGGTCGTCACCAGCCGCACGACTCCCGGTGGGTTGGTCGCTTACGTCGATGCGGCCGGGCCGCCGGAGGTCGCGCTCGAGCTCACCGAGTGGGCGCTGGCCCTGTCGCGGGCCGCCGGCGCGGCAGCCGCCGAGGTCATGTCCGCGCGCGGACATGGCGACGGGCTTCGAGCGCTGGGAATGGAGATGGTGCGGCCGTGGTGGCGGATGGACCGCACCCTGGCCGGTCAGACCCCGGCGGCCCGGGCGGTGCCGGGCTACGAGCTGATCGACGGATCGACGGTCAAGCCAGGCTGGTGGGAGGAAATGCACAACCGATCGTTCGCGGACCACTGGCGATTCTCGCCGCGAATCGAAGCAGAGCTGATCGCCGAGAAGGTACCGGCACTCTGCCTGATGGCGGTGACCGAGGAGGGCGGCCTGCCGGCGGCGGTGGCGATGGGCCAGGTCGAGACGTACCAGGACGATCCACGCCCACAGCCTGTCGGCCTGGTCAGCTCGGTGGGGACCGTCCCAGAGCATCGGCGTCGCGGGCTGGCCGGCTGGTTGGTCGCCGAGGTCCTTGGCCGCCTCCGCGATGCCGGCGCCCGCCATGCATCCCTTTACGTGGACGGCTGGAACCAGACCCGCGCATACGACGCCTACTACAAGCTGGGTTTTGAGTTGGCATTTCAGGCGGAGGTCTGGGAAGCTACCTTCCCGTGAGCCCCAGGCCTCGCGCCGCGATCGCCTTAGCCCTGCTCCTGGGCACGGTGTTGGCGGCCTGCGGCACGCCCCGGATGACCGCCTCGCCCGCGTTGGCCACGGCCAGCCCCCAGGCACCGCCTCCGACCCTCGCAGAGGCGATCCAGCGTTCGGCCGACCTCGGGCCGGCCCGATCGGACACCACGGTCTACCTCAGCTTCGGCCTCAGGACCCGCCAGCCCGCCAAGCTCGCGGCGCTGATCGCCTCCGGACGCACGATCTCGCCCGCCACGTACAGCGCCGAGTTTGGCCCTGACCCCGTGGCCGTCGCAGAAGCGGTGTCGACGCTCGAGGCCGCGGGCTTTCGCGCCACCTGGCAGCCTGGATCGGGCCTGATCGGGGCGGACGGTCCCGCGCCCGAGGCCGCATCGCTGCTCGACGTGGGCATCGAGAGCTATCGCCTCGGGGATGGGACGACCTTCTACGCCTCGGTCGACCAGCCCAGGCTTCCCCCGCCCCTGTCTGCCGTCGCGAGCAGCGTCAGCGGCCTCGACGACTACCGGCGCACCCGCAGCTTCGCGGTCCGGCCGGGAGGTCTGACGCCCTCGGACGTGCTCGCCTTCTACAACCTGAAGCCCCTGCGCGACGCCGGCCTGGACGGCGCCGGCCAGACGATCCTGCTGCCGGAGATCGACGACCTCCCGGACCTCGGCGATCTGGACAAGTTCGCCACCAAGTACGGGCTGCCGCCTTTCGAGCCCCTGCTGACCGTGAGGCGCGACCCGAGCTGGGGCAGCCCCGAGAAGCCGCAGGGCGAGACCGTCCTCGACCTCGAGATCATCCACGAGATCGCGCCCGCGGCCAAGCTGGTGATCTATCTGTCCGCCCCCGACTTCGGGCACGGTGACCGCGCGTTCGACCAGATGGTCACCGATCACCTGGGCTCGATCATCTCCGAGAGCCTGGGCGCCTGCGAGCCGGACACCCCCAGCGGCCATCGCAACACGTACGCGACCATCGAGGACCGGGCAGTCGCGCTCGGCATGTCCCACTTCGTGGCCACGGGGGACAACGGCGCGTTCACCTGCGGCCAGGACCAGGACCCGGCGGCCAGCTTCCCCTCCACCCTGCCGACCGTGACCGCGGTGGGCGGTACCAGCATCTTCGAGTCGAACCAGGGCGTCTACTTCAAGGAGATGGCCTGGGGTAGCCCGCTCGACCAGAGCGGCACCGGTGGCGGAGCGAGCCGGTTCTATCCCGCACCCGACTATCAGAAGAACGAGACACAGACTGGCGGCCACGGCATGAGACAGGTCCCAGACGTCGCCGCCGACGCCGACCCGGCGACCGGCTTCCACATCGTATTCGGAGGTCGCGAAGGACAGGCCGGTGGGACGTCCGCCGCCACGCCGTTGTGGGCTGCGACCGTGGCGCTGATCAACCAGGACCTCAAGAAGAAAGGCCTTCGCGAGGTCGGCTTTGCCAACCCCGGCATCTACTGGATGGGCGAGAACGAGTCGAAGTTCTCGGCCAGGCCGTTTCACGACGTCACGGCCGGCAACAACCTTGGCTACGACGCCGGGCCAGGGTGGGATTTCGCGACCGGTTGGGGCAGCATGGACGGCGCCGCGCTGGACGCCGCGTGGGCCCTCTACATCAAGAGCGGGGGCGCTTGATGGAAGGCGGAGCAGACCGCCGGCAGAGCCCCGGGCGCCGCGGGGGTGAAAGCGGGGCGCGCCCGCTCGAGGGGCCGCCGCTCGTCACTTGCCCGCACTGCGGGTCGACGGTGCCGTCGGGAGATTTCTGCGGGCATTGCGGCGCCCACCTCACGTCCGGAAGCACGACCCGGACGCATGCGTTCGCTGCGGTTCCCTCGCAACCGGTCGCACACATCTCGATCGTGACCACCCTGTTCCCTCACCTGCCTCACCGGCGTGGCAGGCCGTTTCGCGTGGCGCTGGTCGCCGGTGGAGCGGCCGTGGTCGTGCTGGCGATGCTGCACCTCTTCGCACCGGCGACGGTCGCGGCCGTGTTCGTGATTCCGCTGCTCTACCTCATATATCTCTACGAGGTCGAGGTCTACGAGAGCGAGCCGTGGCTCGTGATCGGGGCGACCATGGTCGCGGGCGCGATCCTCGGCTACGCGTTCACGACGCTGGCCGGCCAGGCGCTGGTCCGTTCCAACCTCACCGCGGACCGCGACACCGCCTTCGTGATGTCGGGATTGACGATCCCCATCGTCGCGCAGGCCCTGATGCTGGCCGGCCCTCTTTTCCTTTACGCGTTCCGTGCCCGCTTCCGCGAGCCGCTCGACGGCCTGACCTTCGGCGCAGCGTCGGCCCTCGGGTTCACGGTCGCCAGCTCGCTGACGGCATTCTGGCCGTTGATCGACGGTCCGCTGGTGAGCAAGGGCGCGCCCCTGGACTGGGCGGTCCGCCTGACCCGCGCCGGGCTGCTCGTGTCGCTCGTCAATGCGAGCACGACGGCCCTGGTCACTGCAGCCATCTGGCTGCACCGTTATGACCGGCGTCGCGCCAATCGCGAATGGCAATCGAGCATCCTGGCCGCGTTGCTCGTGGCCTTCGGCGTCCAGATCGCCCTGGGCATGATCGACTTCGCGGTGCAGGACCTGGTCACCGACTTCGCGATTCTCGGCCTGGCCACGGTTGCGCTATTGCTGTACGCACGGCTGGTCATCCACCAGGCGCTCCTCGTCGAAGGCGCCGAACATGAGATCGGCCCCGATGGGGAATGCCCGGAATGCCATCGCATCGTTCCGTTGATGGCGTTCTGCCCTGCCTGCGGCGCCGCGCGCGCGGCGGCCTCGAAGCAGGGCCGGCTGCCGGCCGGGGCGCAGCCCTGATGGCGATTGCGCTGAGGTTCTGCGGGCATTGCGGGGCCCAGGTCGCACCCGGCGCCCCCTTCTGCGGTCGGTGCGGCGCCCCTGGGGCGGCCCAGGGGCCGCCCCAGCCCGTCTACCGCTACCCGGCCGCTGGACCGACGACCTATCCCACGGCCCGCCAGTTCAAGCTCTCCCAGGCGACCATCGCAGGGGGACTGTTGGGACTCCTCGCGCTCGTCACCGTAGTGGTGAGCGCATTCGCCGTCTCGCACTTTGCCGGTGGGTCGCACTCCGCCTGCACCGTCAACTGCGCGCCGAAGTTCGTCACGCCTCTCCCGGAGGCGGCCGCCTACCGCAGCTCGGCCTTCAATTTCCAGGTCAGCTACAACTCACAGTGGACGGTGCGGGCACAAGACGCCAACGGGGTCACCCTCGGCACCAGGATCGGCTCGGTCGAGGTCGTCGGGACCAGGGGCAGCACCGCTGCCGAGGCGCTGCAATCCACGGTTTCGGCGCTACCGACCGGGACCTGGCAGGACGTGACGCTGGTGTCCAACCTGAAAGGCGCCCACCTGGGAGACCAGGACGGGGTGGGAGCGGTCTACTCGGCCAACTTCATCGGCGCCAGCTCGGCCGCGGTCAACGTCAGGTTCGCCGTCATCGCCGCCACCCGCAACGGGGTGACGGTGATCATGTTCGCGGTCAACCCAGCCGACCCCAAGAGCTCGCCCAGCGGAATGCCGGAAGGCGCGGAGTTCGACTATCTGACCACCGAGTTCGCCTGGTCCTGAGCGTCGGCTGCCTTCGACCTGATGAGCTCCCAGGTCTCGCGCACGTCCTCGAGCGTGGTTCTCAGGTTGCCGATCGCGATGCGAAGGGCATGGACGCCGCGCACCTCGGTGTGTGAGATGAGCGCCCGGCCCGACCGGTTGACCTCGTCGTGGATGCGCTCATTGTCCTCATCGCTGGACCGGCGCCGGAAAACCACCGTCGAGAACGTGGTCGGGGCCAGCACCTCGTAGTCGGGATCCGCTTCGATCCAGCCGCGCAGCTGCTGCGCCATGTCGATGTGCGCGGCGATGCGTTGGCGAGCTCCATCGATGCCGAATGCGCGGAGCACGAACCACAGCTTCAGGCCGCGGAACCGCCTGCCGAGCGACGCGCCGTAGTCCATGAGGTTGCGGACGCAGGGCGCCTCGTCGGTCTTGAGGTATGCGGGTGTCAGGCTGAACGCCCGCTTGAGCAGGTGCTCGTGCCTGCAGTAGAGGACGCTGCAGTCGATCGGAGTGAACAGCCATTTGTGCGGATTGACGACCAGCGAGTCGGCCGAGTCGCAACCCGAGAGCACCCATCGATGGCTCTCCAGCACCGCGGCCGCGCCGCCGTATGCGGCATCGACGTGGAGCCAGAGCTTCTCCTCGGCGCAGACGCCGGCGATCGCCGGCACCGGGTCGACCGCAGTCACCGAGGTGGTGCCGACGGTCGCCACCACCGCGAACGGATGGTAGCCCGCCTTGCGATCGCGCCGGATGGCCTTCTGCAGCGCATCGACGTCCATCCGGAAGACGCCGTCGGTGGGGATCTTGACCACGTTGTCCTGGCCCACGCCGAGCACGATCCCAGCCTTCTCCACCGACGAATGCGCTTCCTCCGAGATGTACATCCGCAGCCTCTGACGCGACATGCCGTGCTTGCGAATCTCCAGGTGCGGGATCGCCTCGCGCGCGGCGGCCAGCGCATAGAGGGTGCTCGAAGAAGCGGTGTCGTTGATCACGCCCGAGAAGTCCTTGGAAAGCCCGATCGCCTGGCGGAGCCAATCGCACGCGACCTCCTCCAGCTCGGTGGCGGCCGGCGACGTTCGCCAGAGCATCGCGTTGACGTTCAGCGCGGCGATCAGGAGCTCGGCGAGAATCCCAGGCGTCGAGCCGGTGATGCCGAAGTACCCGAAGAATCGAGGATGGTTCCAGTGCGTGATGCCGGGCAGGATGAGGCGCTCGAAGTCCTCGAAGATCGCTTCCAACCTTTCGCCCTGCTCGGGCGGCACCGACGGCAGGGAACGCCGGATGTCTCCGGGCGCCACCGCAGGCACCACCGGCCGCTCGCGAATCGTGTCCAGGTAGTCGCCGACCCATTCGACCGCCCGGTGGGCGGCGGCGCGGAACTCCTCGGTTCCGATGTCGCCGAGCGGCTCACCGGTCATCTCGAAGTCCATCACGCTTCTTTCGCCTCGGGGATGTCGAACGATATGTCGTAGACACCTCCCGAAAGACGAGCCTGGTGAATCCAGCCCAGCTTTCGCAAGAGCCCGAGCATCTGCTGGTTCTCGGGGAGGACGATCAGGGAGAAGCTCTTGATGCCGTGCTCGCGCGCGACGTGGGCGAGGATCGCGAGCAGCGCGCCGCCCAGTCCGCGCCTCTGGAACTCGTCGATCACCGCCAGCGCGACCTCGGCGATATCCGTTCCCGCGGCGCGGTCGTAGCGCGCGACGCCCACGATCCTCTCCTTGGTCCCGGGGCGGTGCGTGGTGGCGACCAGCGCGAAGCGGTCTTTGTAATCCACGACTGCGAGCCGGTGCGCCATCGCCTCGGACAGTCGTTTGATGGGCGAGAAGAACCTGAAGTAGACGGTGCGCTCGGACATCGCCGCGACGGCCTCGTGAAGCAGCGGCTCATCATCGGGGACGATCGGCCGCATGTGAATCCTGGTGCCTTCGCGCAACTCGATGGTTCGGGGCTCGAAGTTGGGCGACGGCACGCGTACAAGGTAACCTCCGCGATTGATGAGTGCCTCGATGCGCTGGCGCAACCTCGGCGCCGCCGCAGCCGCAGGCGCGGCGTTGCTGTTTGCGCTTTTTGACATCTACCAGTGGCTGGCCGCCTACTCCTCCGACCATTTCCACAACGACCTCGCCTTCTATTACGCCGGGGCGCTCATCGGGCTCGCCCACGGTTGGTCGTCGATCTACGACCTGCACCTGCAGCAGCTCGAGCTGAATGCCATGGGATCGGGGATCACGATCGCGCAGCTCGCGCGCTTCATCAGCCCGCCGCCCGTGGCCTGGCTCGCCACCCCGCTCACCGCGCTGCCGTTTCCCATCGCCTACTGGGCCTGGAGCGCCCTGCTGCTCGCCGCGCTCGTGCTCACCTGGCGCCTGGCCGCGCCAGGCTCCGGACGGCTGCGCCTGGTGCACCTGGCCGCGGCCGTGGGCTGGCTGCCCGTGGTCTACGGCCTGCAGCTGGGGCAACCCGGGATGTTCGTCGCCCTCGGCGTGGCCGCCTGCTATGCGCTGCTTCGCGCCGGTCACCCCGGGTGGGCCGGTGTCGCCCTGGCTCCCCTTGCGCTCAAGCCGCAGCTCGCGTTCCTGGTCCCGGTGGCCCTGCTGGCGGCGCGCCGGGATAGGGCGTTCCTGGCGAGCGTGCTGGCTGTCGGTTTGCTCGCCGCGGTATCGGCGGCCGCCCTCGGGGTCGGAGGAATCGCCACCTACCAGTCCAGGCTCGCCTTCGCCGCCGGAGTGCCGGTCAACCGCGCTCTCACCCTCGCGCCGTGGTTGGGCGATCTCACCTTGACTCGGCTCGTGCAGGCGGCCATCGCCGTGTGGGCGCTCGCACTCGTCTACCTGATGCGACGCCGCGGGCCGGAGTGGACCTTCGTCCCGGTCCTGGTGGGCGGATTGCTGGCGAGCCCATACCTGCACCTCGACGATTTCGCGATGCTCGGCCTCGCCGGCTGGCTCTACCTGCGCACGCAGGGCGCTTCCTGGACCTGGGCCTATGCCCTGGCCGTCGTCATCACAGTCGAAGGGGAGCCCTTGTGGGGACCTCTCCCCGTCATCTTCACCGAGCTAGCAAGCCTGGCGCTGATCTCGGTGATCGCTTTGAGACCGGCGTCTCGCGTCGACATGGCCGGCGAGGGTGCGCCGTAGCGAGCCTACGGGCCCTTGGTCGAGCCGGCTTCTTCGTCCTTGACGCTGCCATCACCGTGGCGTCCCGCGCCAGCGACGAAACGCCTCGCACCCGCCTGCGACTCGCCCAAGGAGATCACGACGGCGGCGCCCTCGTACTCCTCCCTCGTCGCCTCGTCCAGGTTGAGGCCCCACTGGTTGAGCACGCTGCGACGGTCGACCCTAAGCGCCGCCTGAGGGAAACTCGCGATCTCGTGGGCCAGGTGCACGGCGGCGGCCAGAGCCGCCCCCGGCTCGGCGAGCCGTTCCACCAGGCCGATGCGAAAGGCCTCTTCGGCGTCGACCGCACGGCCGGTCAGGATGAGGTCGAGCGCGCGGCCCTGCCCGATCAAGCGGGGCAGCCGGACCGTGCCAAGGTCGGCGAGCGGCACGCCGAAGCGCCGGTTGAAAACGCCCAGCGTCGCATCGCGGGCCGCGACGCGGAGATCGCACCACAATGCCAGCTCGAGGCCGCCGGCTACCGCGTAGCCCTCGACCGCGGCGATCACGGGCTTGTCCAGGTTCATGCGTGTCGGTCCCATGGGGCCGTCCCCGGCGGGGTCGATCGCGTTCCCCGATCCCTTCGCCAGCGCCTTCAGGTCAAACCCGGCGCAGAAATTTCCGCCTGCGCCGGTCAGCACCGCGACCGAGAGCTTTCCGTCGGAGTCGAACCGGTAGAAAGCCCCGGCGAGCGCCACCGCCGTTCCCACGTCTACCGCGTTGCGAGCGCTGGGGCGGTCGATGGTGACAATGACCACGGGCCCTTCGACCTCGTACCTGACAGTCACCTTCCCAGGCCTCTCTATTCCGCGTCCATGAACGGGTACCGGTGGTCCGTCGGCGGCGCGTAGGTTTCCTTGATCACGCGGGGGCTGACCCAGCGAATGAGGTTGAGGATGGACCCGGCCTTGTCGTTGGTCCCTGACGCGCGGGCGCCCCCAAACGGCTGCATGCCCACCAGCGCGCCGGTCGGCTTGTCGTTGATGTAAAAGTTGCCGGCCGCGTTGACCAGGGTCTCGGAAGCCTGGCGGATCGCCCGGCGCTCACGCGCAAAGATCGCGCCCGTGAGGCCGTATGGGCTCGTGCGGTCGCACAGCTCGAGGGTCTCTTCGAACTTGGCGTCGGGGTAGGGGTAGACGGTGAGGATCGGGCCGAAGAGCTCTTCGCGCAGCAGCTTGAAATCGGGGTCGTTGGTCTCGATGACCGTCGGCCGGACAAACCAGCCGATCCTGTCGTCTCCCTTGCCGCCGGCGACGACCTTCGCGCCTTCGGCCTTCTTCGCATAGTCGATCGCCTTCATGTGGTTCGCGTACGCCTTGCCGTCGATCACCGCGCCCATGAAGTTGCGGAAGTCGGACACGTCGCCTTGCGAGATGGCGTCGACCTGGTCGGCAAGGTCGGCTTTCATCGCCTTCCAGATGGAATGGGGGATGTACGCGCGCGACGCAGCCGAGCATTTCTGGCCCTGGTACTCGAATGCGCCGCGCACCAGCGCGGTGCGCAGGGCATCCGGGTCGGCCGACTTGTGCGCCACGATGAAATCCTTGCCGCCGGTCTCGCCCACCAGTCGCGGATACGTGCGGTAGCGATCGACGTTCTGCCCCACCTCGCGCCACATGCCGTGGAACACCTCGGTCGAGCCTGTGAAGTGGATGCCGGCCAGGTCGGGATGGTTGAGCACGCGCTCGGAGATCTGCGACGCGCTGCCGCTGACCAGGTTGATCACGCCCGGCGGCATGCCCGCCTCGAGCAGGATCTCCATCAGGAAATGGCAGACCAGGAGGGTCTGGGTGGCGGGCTTGAACACGACCGTGTTGCCCATGAGCATCGGCGCGGTGGGCAGGTTGCCCGCGATGGACGTGAAGTTGAAAGGGCTGACCGCGAAGACGAAGCCTTCGAGCGGCCTGTACTCGAGGCGGTTCCAAGCGGTCGCGTCGTTGTACGGCTGCTGGCGCAGGAGCTGGTCACCGAAGTACGCGTTGTACCTCCAGAAGTCCACCGTCTCGCAGGCCGCGTCGATCTCGGCCTGGTGCACCGTCTTCGACTGGCCGAGCATGGTCGCGGCGTTGATCGTGTCGCGCCAGGGACCGGCCAGTAACGAGGCCGCACGGAGCATGACGGCGGCTCGCTCGGCATATGACGTGGCAGCCCACATCCTGCGCGCGGCGAGCGCGGCTTCGATGGCGTCGTCGACGTCCTTGGCCGCGCCTACCGCGTACTCCGCGATGGTCAGCTCGTGACGGTGAGGCGAGCGAAGATCGCCGCGAGAACCGCCCCAGCGCTTCTCAGCTCCGATCTGCATCGGCACCTCTGTCCTCGCGTCGGTGAGCTCGGCAAGGCGCGACTTGAGGCTGACCCGGTGAACATCGCCGAGGGCATAGGTGCGCACCGGCTCGTTGGTCGGTTTGGGAACTTCGAAATGTCCGTCGGCGGTCATGTGGCCTCCTGCCCTGGGTTGCGTCCGGCGCCTCAATGGATGATCGCGCATCCGCGCAGGCGACGTAACCCGAGGCCGTATCCCGTGAGATGGTCCTGCGGTACTCGTCCGCTTCCGGCACGGCGGCGTCGGAGCGAGTTCGCCAGACGGTCGCCCTCCTGCGCCGGCGCGGGTATGCCCTGAGCCCCCGCCGCCTGGGCGAGCTCTGCGTGGGCGGACCCATGGCCGAGACCGAGGTGCGCTGGGCTGTGGCGGCCGCAGAAGGCCTGGCCCTGGCCGGCAACCTGGTGGTCGATCGTTCGGATGTGGACCGAGCGCCTGACATCAGCCGGCGGTCCGTGTCTCACGTCACCGACGCCGGTGAATACCTCGAGATGACCGTCGCCTTCATCCGCCGGCTGGTCGTGGTCGCTCCATTCATCCAGAGCGTGTCGATCGCCGGCTCTCTCGCCAGCGGCGGCTTCCGCGCCTCGGACGACGTCGACCTCAACCTGATCGTCGACGACGGCCACCGCCACCTCGCTTACGTGGCAGTCAACGCGCTCGGGCTTTTGCACGCCGTGCGCCACCGCGACAAACCGGTCGACCACCTCACGAGAAGGCCGGTCGCGCCCCGTCTCATGACCGCCAACCTCATCCTCGAAAGGGCGCAGTGCTTGCCGCTGTGGAGGCAAGACGAGGACATGGCTTTCGAGCTTATGGTCGCGGAGCCCGTCTTCGGCATCGACGCGCTGATCGAGGTGATCGATGCCAACGAGCCGCTGCTCGACCACTTCCCGCAGCTGGCGGACAGGTCAGCGCCGCTGCTCATCGACCATCCCGCCCGGCGCCTTCCCGCCGCGCTGTTCCCACGCGTCCTCGACGGGGCGGCCAGAGCTCTCGGCGAGGGCGCGTGGAACTACATGCAGTGGACGCGCCGCCATAGTCCCGAGGCGCTGGCGCGAGTCGCATACGTGCGCTCGACGATGCGCCCCTACACGCTGTTCGACAATCCGGGCAGCGGTTGATCTTCGCCGCCGGCGCCGGCGTCGTGGTCGTGACCAGCGTGCTGCTTTTCCTCTTTGGCGTGAACCTGCTCTTCCTGACCTGGCGGGCGGCCAGGCTGCGCCCGGCGCGCAGGCCGGCGATGCCGCGCGGTGGGGAACCCCTCGTCTGCGTCCAGGTGCCGATCTACAACGAGCGTTATGTCGCGGAACGGGTGATCGATGCGGTCTGCGACCTGGAGTGGCCGCAGGGCCGCCTGCAGGTACAGCTCCTCGACGACTCCGACGACGACACCACCGACATCGTGGGCCGGATCGCCCAGCGCCGCCGCGCGACGGGGTTGCGCATCGACCACGTGCGGCGCGGCACTCGATCAGGCTTCAAAGCCGGGGCGCTTGCCTACGGCCTGACCGTCACCGACGCGCCGTTCATCGCGATCTTCGACGCCGACTTCGTCCCGCCGGCGGACTTCTTGCGGCGGATCATGGGCGTCTTCGACGACTCCGGCGTGGCCTTCGCGCAGGCGCGCTGGGGGCACCTGGACGAGGGCTACTCGTGGTTCACGCGGCTGCAGGCCCTGGCGATCGATTTCCATTTCCTGGTCGAGCAGTCCGTGAGGTCGGCGAGCGGCTACTTCACCAACTTCACCGGGACGGCCGGCGTCTGGCGCCGCGCTGCCATCGACGATGCGGGCGGCTGGAGCGATGCGACCCTGACCGAGGACCTCGATCTCAGCTACCGCGCGCAACTGCGTGGGTGGAAGGCCGCGTACCTGGAGGACCTGGTGGTGCCGGAGGAGCTCCCGGTGTCGATCGACGCGTACCGCCGTCAGCAGTCTCGGTGGGCCACCGGCAGCTTTCAGTCCGCCTTCACTCTGATCGGACCCGTGCTTCTCAGCCACAACCGAGCCGCCGTGAAGGTGCAGGCCACCGCCCACCTCCTGGCGTACGGGGTCGGGCCTGTGATGCTCGTGCAGCTCGCGTGCTACCCGGTGCTGCTGGCCGCATTCGCCCTCCACGGGCTGCGGCTCCCGTGGTACCTCGTGGAGGCGTCGGTGGCGGCGATCTTCGTGGGCATCTCGCCGTGGATCGGTTTCATGGTTGCGCAGACCCGGCGTGGACGCCGGTGGTGGTCCGGCTTCCCGTCCTTTCTATGCCAGGTGGTCGGCGCCGGCATGTCCGTCAACACGATGATCTCGCTCTTCGGCGCCACGCGGCGCGGCGGCGCCTTCGTGCGGACGCCCAAGTACAGCATCGTGGAGCGCGGACAGGAATGGCGGGACCAGGCTTACGTGCGAGTCGGGGACCCACGCGCGATCGTCGAGTCGGCATTCGGCCTGGCTGCGTTGTCCATGGTGCCCGTCGCCATCGCGTTGAGCGAGCCTCTTCTTGCCCTTTATGCCGGGATGTTCGCGCTCGGCTTTTTGACCGTCGCGGCGTTGAGCGCGGCGGACCTCTTCCACGTGCTCACCCTGCGCAGCCTCGGACGGCGCGCCATGAAGCGATTGCAGGCGATCGCGCCTGCGCTGGCGCTGGCCGCGCTGGCGGGGAGCCTCCTACTGGTCGCGGCGCAGATGCCCGAGCCCTTCGAGGACGGGTACGCGCACTGGCTGATCGCAGCCAACGTCGCGGCCACGGGCCATCTGCACGACCCGATCTTCGGCATGGAGGACACCTGGCTCCCCGGCTATCACGTCCTGGCGGCGCTGATGCTGCGCGTCTTCGGCCTGTGGCAGCTCGGCGCTCTGAAGGCCATGGGCGCCATGCTCGGCCTCGCGACTGTCGCCTGCGTATATTCGCTGGCGCCCAACGTGCGGCAGGGCCGCATCGCGGCGGTGATGCTGCTGCTCAACCCGGTCTTTCTCTTCACCTCAGGCTCTGCGGTGGTCGAGCCGCTGCTGACCTCGCTGCTCACAGGAGCCGGGCTCGCCGCAGCGCGGGGCAGGATGAAGGTCGCGGTCGCGCTGGCGACTGCGGCATGCCTGACCTCGACCAAGGCATGGATCTGGGTCGGGGCGGCCGCAGCCTTCGCCCTGGTCGCGGTGCTGCGGTCGCGCGGGCCGGTGCGCAGACGCATTCCGGCGCTTCCAGGCCCCGCTAGCTCACGGGGCGCCCTCAGAGTTCGTGGGACTTTCGCGTGGGCTGTCCCGGCGGTCGCGCTGCTGGTCTTCCTGCAGCTGGGGTTCGCACCCGCCTCCCACTCCGTCGCCCGCGGGTCGCTCGAGCTGGTCTCCGCGACCGGCCGAGGCAGCGTGGCGGCCGGCGCGCTGGCGCGCCTCCTCGAACTCGTGGGGACGTACGGCCTCGCGGCGCTTCCGCTCTTCGCATTCGGCCTGGTCGGCATGGTCATGGTCGTCCGTCAGAAGACGTCGCCACTGGTGCGCTTCGTCTACCTGCCGGCGATCGTGTACCTCGCCGCGGTGTTCGGGCTCGTCGCAGGCGGCGCCTACACGGGCAGCCACCGCTACCTTTACCCCGTTCTGCCCGCCCTGGCCCTGCTGGCCGCGGCGGCGCTGGATCGCCAGGCGGGGGTTGTCCGCGTCCTGGCCGTGGCGGCGGCCGGTCTGCTGGCGGTCGCTTTCATCCCGGTCTTCGCAGGCTTCGCGGCGGAGAACGCCGGCCTGGTCGCGGCCGGAAAGGCCGCCTCCGCGGCGCCCGGCATGCTGGTCACGGATTCCCCTGTGGTGGCCTTCTACAGCGGGAAGGCGCCGAGCCAGATCACCGGGTCGCAATCGCTGCCCCTCGACCGCGCGCAGGCTGTCGAGTGGCTGAGCGTGCACGGCGTGACCGAGCTGGTCGTCGAGGACATCAGCTACTACCGCGCGACCTCGCTGTTCCCCGACCTCGCCGCCGGCCGCGCCACCGCACCTTTCGAATCCCTCGGCCGGCAGAGCCAGTACAACCAAGCCGGCGGCAAGGCCGTCTACGCGTACCGGTTCGGCGCCGCCCTGGCGATGCAGTCGATCTTCCCAGGCGTCGACGCGTCCCTCGCGGCGCCGCCGGCCGAAGGCAAGACCGCGCCCCTGGCCAAGGGGATGACTCTTCGTGTCGGGAACCAAGCAGTGGCTGGAGAAGGCATGGGCTTCGGCGTGCCGATAGTCCATTACGCCGACGGCTGGGTTTACTCGCGCACCAGCGCGACCGTCGATGCGTCCACCGCAAGCCAGGCGACCTGGGCCCGCACGTTCGAGCTCGATGAGATCGGCGGCGACGCGGCGCACCGCTACCAGTTCGCGCCGATCGCCTCACGCGGTGAGATCGAGGTCACCTACACCGTGGACGCCACCGGCATCTCGATCCAGGTCAGGCCGCTCTGGTTGGCGCCGGGGTTCTCGGAGGTCGGCATCCTCAACGAGGAATCAGCCGCGTTTGACGACTTCGCGGCCGCCGGTCAACGCACCCTGGTCGGGCCGGCCTTCGGCAGCTGGGTGCCGGTCAGCGGGCCATGGGCCCGCCTGCAGTCGAAGGACCTCGGCGTGCAGTGGTCCTTGCCCCCCATCTCCGGCGCGGCGCTTTACGGGGGACGTGAGCTGGTGACGCCGGGCTTCGACTGGGCTGGCCTCGACTACATCTTCCCCGCGAGCTTCGCCGGCGCGAGCTACCACGTCAGCGTCAAGGAGGCGACATGACGCAGGAGCGCGTTGACGTCGTGCTGGTCTATCCGCAGCGCGCGCCCGAGCATGGACGTCACTGGATCATGCCGTCGCTGGGCCTGATGTACCTCAGCGCCTCGCTTCGCCAGGCGGGCTACTCGGTGCGGCACATCGACCACACGTTCATGGAGCGGCGCGAGGTGCTCGAGCAGATCGAGCGGCTGCGGCCTTCGGTCATCGGCGTCTACTGCATGATCACGATGCAGGACGAGGCGCTGTCACTGGCCGCCCAGGTGCGCGGGAAAGCGCTGACGGTCGTCGGCGGCCCATATCCGTCGGGCGAGCCCGAGACGTTTGTCGACCACTTCGACCTCGTCGCGGTCGGCGAAGGCGAGGAGACGATCGTCTCGATCATGCAGCACCTCGATGATCGCCGCTTCGAGGACATCGCTGGACTTGTCTTCAAGCGAGATGGCGAAATCGTCCGAGGTCAAGCCAGGATGCGCACCAAGGACATGTCGCACCTGCCGCTGCCATATCGCGGCGACGTTCCCAACGAGCAGTACATCAGCTACTGGCGCAAGCACTGGAAGGACGCGACCACGCCGCTCATGTCGACGCGCGGCTGCCCCTTCCGATGCGACTTCTGCCACAAGTCCGTCTTCGGCGACCTTTTCAGCGCGCGCCCGGTCGAGTCGGTGGTGGCCGAGATGCGCGAGATCGCCGAGCTGGGATACGACCACATCTGGATGTCGGACGACCTGTTCACGCTCAACTACAAGCGCACGTTCGAGCTCGCAAAGGCGATCGAGGAAGCGCAACTTCCGCTCACATGGGAGTGCCTGAGCCGCGTCACGCACGTCGACCAGGCACTTTTCGAGCAGATGCAGCGCGCCGGCTGCAAGCGCATCTTCTTCGGCATCGAGTCCGGCGATGAAAACGTGCTCAAAGAGATGAAGAAGGGCATCACGCCCGACCAGGCCCGCGCCGCCGTGGAAGCTTGCGTGGCGGCCGGCATCAAGGCGGCCGGCTTCTTCATGGTCGGCTACCTGGGCGAGACCACCGAGTCGTTGATCAGGAGCATCAACTTCTCCAGCAGCCTTCCTCTCGATTACGTCAGCTACACGATCGCCTACCCGCTGCCGGGCACCGGCTTCTACGAACGTGTTCGGGAGCGCCGGCAGCGGGGCGAGTGGCACAAGGTCCGGCACAACCGGCTTCTTTTCAACACCGACTTCTCCGAGCACAAGCTGCGCGCGGCGATTCTCAAGGGCGCCATCCAGCACCGGTTGAATCGGATGCACATGCGACCCGCAGCCAGAGCTTTCCAGCTCGCCACCGACCCTGTGCTACGCGCGCTGCGGTAGCGGCCGGCGTGGGCGCCGCGGTGGCGCTGGTCGCCTGTGGGGGCGGCACGTCGATGCCCGCGGCGACCCATCCCTACCCCCCGACCGGGATCGTCCTGCTTTCGCTGAAAGACGGCGCTCGCGTGGCGTCGACCGCCATCGGCTCCGACCCGGTGGCCGTGATCGTGTCCGACGACGGGACGACGGCCTATCTTGCCGACAGCTCCCCGGGTGACGTGTACGCGGTGCGCCTGCCAGGCCTGGCGGTGGCCTGGAAGCAACACGTCGGAGGGGCGCCCTTCGGCCTCCTCTTGCAGGGCGGCGATCTCTACGTGAGCCTGTTCGACGGCGCCGCCGTGGACGTGCTGGACCCGGCCACCGGCGCGCGGCTGGGGACCCATCCGCTGCCCCAGGGACCGGCCGAGATGTCGATCGACGCCCACGGGCGCGTGGCCGTCGCCGGGACCCGCGGCAGGGTCGACTGGATGGACGGCACGTGGCTGCCGGCCGGCAACGGCTTCGGGATCGCGCTCGCCGGCGGGGTGCTGTGGACCGCTGATTACGAGCGGGCGGAGCTGGTCCCGGTGCCCGAAGGCCGCCGGATCGGGCTTCCGCTGCCGGTCTTTCCGTTCTGGCTCGCGCCCGGCCCGAACGGCACTCTGTTGATCGCCGCAGAGGGCCCGACCGAGGACACCGATGCCGGCGGCGTGTTTTCCTACGACGCCGTGAGCAACACCTTCGAGACACTGGCCCGCCCGCGCGATCCCGACCAGGTCGTGCAGTCCGGTTCCACGGTGCTGGTCGCGGCCCACGGAGATCGCGATGTGCTGGCCATCGATGGGGCCGGCACCAGCGTGTGGGCGAAGGGCGCTGCCGCCGTCGCGCTGGCGCCCGACCCCGCGGCGGGCCTGCTCGCGGTGATCGTGAACTCCCATGAGTGATGCCTGGCCAAGCCTCCTCCGCGTCGCCACCGGGCTCTACTGGCTCTACTTCGCCAGCCAGAAGTGGCAAGGAGTCGGCTGGATGCGATCGCTCATGGTGACAACGGCGCGGTCGAACCCGATTCCAGGCCTGCACGAGTTCCTGACCTCGGTGGTCGCCCCCAACTGGCTGCCCTTTGCGATCGCCCAGGCCGTGGGCGAAACCGTGGTCGCCGCGCTCCTCATCGTGGGCCTCGCCACGCGCTGGGCCGGCATCCTCGGCCTGCTCCTGGCTGCGAACCTTGCATTGACGGTGGCGTTCGCCCTCAACGACGACGGATTCAGGTGGCTCTACTACCTGGCCGTGCTCGTGAACGCGCAGGTCATCGTCTCGGGCCCCGGTCCATTTGCACTCTCACGGTTCGGATGGGTTCCCGCCTTCCTGCGCTAACCGCGGCGGCGCTCACCGCGCTCCTTTGCGCGTGCGCCGGGCCCACGGCGGCGGCACAGTCGCCGTCACCTTCATTGGAGAACGGATGCCGTACCGGGCCGCCCGAGGGCGGCGTCCACGACCCGGATCGCTTCCAGGTGCTCAATCCCTGCACTCACGCGGCCGGCACGGTGGTCGACGTCGCTCACGAAGACGACGGCGACTACCACGTGTGGTTCACGCCCGACCCTGCGTACGCGTACCTGATGAACTCCGAGAACCACTTCCAGGCGCGGCCCGCAATGCTGGCGGAGATCACCCCTGACTGTGCGCTCAGCAGCCACCCCGCGGACGCCCAGTCCGCAGCCCGCTGTCCGGCCTCCACCCTGCCGATCCCCGTGATCGGTGAGCAGGTCTCGATGAACGGGCCTTGGGTGCTCGACACCGACCACGGCTGGCGCGAGATCCATCCCATCGACTCGATCCAGATAGGCTAGACACATGAGTGTTGACGCCGAAGGCTACGGATTCCCCGAACACCAGCGGACGCTGGCCCGCTTGATGGATGACATTCGCGTGCTGTCGCCCGCGGGCGTCGAGCGCGTGGCCCAGGGTTGGGACCGCCACGTCGGCCTGCGCGGGCAGCAGGCGATGCACGAAGCCGAGAAGGCAGCGGTGCAGGCGATCGAGAAGGCCGATCGAGGACCGGCCTGGGACGAGGTGCGCAAGAATCTCTTTGGTCTCACGGAGTCGGGCGCGGCGCTGGTTTCGTGGAAGGCCGAGCACGGCGACATCGGGCACAAGGCCGAGAACGCCGCTTTCATGGCCGCCCTCGGCCTGGTGGCCGGCAACCTCATCAGCAAGGCACAGGCGGAGACGCTCGTGAGGCCCCTGTCCGAATCACTCCCGTGGCTGCTGCCTGAAGGGTCGCAGCCCCAATAACCCGGGCCCTCCGGGACCTGACTAAGAGGGCGGCTCGGCGAGATCCACCGACAGGTCGGCCAGGGTGGACTCATCGACCGGTCGCCGCCTCTCGATGATCTTCCCCCCCGCCTCGTTGGTTTTCGAGTCGTTCATCGACAGCACCCCCTGGACCAGCCCGTCGCGAATGTAAAACACCGAGAACGACCTCGCCTCGCGATCGCCGCGCCACACCGCCCTGTCGTCTCCCGACGCCTGGCCCCGATATTCGAGGTTGACATCGTACTGGTCCGACCAGAAGTAGGGCAGCTTGGTGTAGGGCGCTGCCTGGCCTGCGGCGACCGACGCCCCGATCCCCCGTCCGTGGCCCTTGCCCACCTCCCAGTGCTCGACCCGGATGGCACGCTGGAGCACGGGGTGGCGATGGAGGGCGATGTCACCGCCCACGTACACGTTCTCGGAGGCACGCAATCCCTCATCCACCGGGACGCCTCCGCCTTCGATCGACAGGCCGAGCGCTTTCGGCAGCTCGAGGTTGGGGTCGATGCCGATACCGACCAGGACCAGATCCACCTCTTCGCTGCGTCCGTCGGAAAGCGTCACCCCGTCGATCCGACCAGCGGCCAGGTGCCACCTCTGCACAGTGGTGCCGGTGCGCACGTCGACCCCTTTCGAGCGGTGGATGGAGGCGTAGATCTCCCCGACATCGTGACCGAGGGCGCGCGACAGCGGGACCGGCGACGCCTCGATCATGAGGACGTCCTTGCCCAGCTGACGCGCCGATGCCGCCGCCTCGGCGCCGATGAACCCGGCGCCGACCAGGAGCATGCGCCGGCTGGAGTCGAGCGCCTGCTTGATCGCCTGGCTGTCCCGCAGGGATCGCAGCGTGAAGACGTTCTCCGCGGCCGGGAGGTCGGGCGGCCGGCGAGGGGTCCCGCCCAGGCCGAGCACGAGTACGTCATAGGCGAGCTCGGATCCATCGGCCAGGGTGAGCCGGCGCTTGGCCGTGGATCCGCCCGTGACTCGCTGACCCAGGCGAAGGTCGATCTTCTGGTTCGCGTACTCGGAGTCTTCGTGAAGAAAGACCTTGGACAGCTCGACCTCACCTCGGAGATACTCCTTGGAGAGATAGGGCCGGTCGTATGGCCGGTCGGCGTCGGCGCTCACGACTACCACCTCGCCGTCAAAGCCACGCTTGCGCAGCGCGAACGCTGCCGCGTCCCCCACGCCTCCGCCGCCTACGATGACCACTCGTCTTGCGGCCACGCGACGTACCTCCTGGAAACCTCTATCGAGTCAGACGGCGTGCTTGCCCGGGCGGTGCATCCAGCCGTGCGGGTCGGGCGCCGCACCGCGCTGGATGTCGACCAGGTGCTGGCGCAAGCGCATCGTCAGTTCCCCCGGCTTGCCGTCGCCCACGGCCCAGGCCCCATGCGATGACTTCACCGCGCCGACCGGGGTGATCACCGCGGCGGTCCCGCAAGCGAAAACCTCCGTGAGAGTTCCGTCCGCGCACCCTGACCGCCATTCGTCGGTGCTGATGCGGCCCTCATCGGTCGCGTAGCCGAGGTCCCGACCCAGCGTGAGCAGCGCGTCCCTGGTGATGCCCGGCAGGAGCGTGCCGGTCAGGGCCGGCGTCATCAGACGGGCCTTCGAGCCCCGGCCGAACACGAAGCACAGGTTCATCCCGCCCATCTCCTCCACCCAGCGGTGCTCGTGCGAGTCGAGCCAGACCACCTGGTCGCAGCCCTGCTCCGCCGCCTGGGCCTGGGCCAAGAGGCCGCCCGCGTAGTTGCCACCGGTCTTGGCCGCGCCGGTGCCGCCGGGCGCCGCGCGGCTGAAGTCCTCGGACAGCCACACGGTGACAGGCTTGACCCCGCTCGGAAAGTAAGAGCCGGAGGGCGAAGCGATCAGGAGGAACGTAACCTCGGTCGCCGGGTGAACCGAGAGGCTGACCTCGCTCGCGAACATGAATGGTCGCAGGTAAAGGCTGTGCTCCGGCTCGGACGGCACCCACTCGCCGTCGACCTCGAGGAGACGCTCGATCGACTCGATGAACGCGCTCTCGGGCAGCTCGGGCAGAGCCAGACGGTGGGCCGATCGCCGGAACCTCGCCGCGTGGGCGTCGGGCCTGAAGATCGCGATCCCGCCGTCCGCCTGGCGAAACGCCTTCAGCCCTTCGAAGACGCCCTGGCCGTAATGGAGGATCGATGTACCGGGGTCGAGCCGCAGCTGTTCGTACGGTTTGAGGATGCCGTCATGCCAGCCTTGCTTCGAATCCCAGGAGGCCTGGACCATGTGCTCGCTGAAGACGCGCCCAAAACCCGGGTCGGCGAGCATGCGCGCTCTCTCGCCGGCGGCCACCCGGCGAGCTGCCACGTGGATCTCGAAACCAAGGCTGGAGGTGTGCGTACTCAAGCTGAGCCAAGCCTACACGCCGCGGCGGGGGCCGTCCTCGAAGGAGACCGGGTCACGAGACCCGGCCTCGCGAGAGGAAGGAAGGGGTTCCTAGGGAGCCAAACGTGCCACGGCGACCGGGACGGTCACCGGAGCCGGCTCGACGGTGGGGATCGCCCCCGCCATCAGCTCAACCTGAGAGGTGAGCGCCCGGAGGGCGAACCTCTTCCTTTTGGGCTGCCCCTTGCGTGTGGGGGCCGGTGTGGCCACCACGGGGTCGAGCAACTGCCGCAACTCGATCTGTAGGAGCCGGTCGAAATCGTTCATCAGTAGTAGAAACGCCTCCCACAAGAGGACTACCCGGCTCGCTCCAAAAAGTTGTGGCAGGACTCGGATGAGCCGGACGGAGGGCTCCGGAAAGGAGCCTACGCCGCGCGCTGGGTGGGCTGAACAGGCGTCCGCTCGAGCGGAAGCGGTGCGACATTTCCCCTCTGCCTGGCCTCCACTAACACTCCACCGTCGCTGAGGTCGTGGGCCAGCTTGACCAGCTTCAACCGGAGCGGTCCCGGTCCGAGCGCCTTCGCCGCCAGGACCACCAGCGGCTTGACGATGACCGAGCTTTTGGTGCTGTAGAGCGTCCTGCGCGCGTGCATGGTGATTAGAGAACGCCGGCTCGTTGCGGAGTATTGGAGCCTCGGCCGCGAAATCGATGACATGACTTCTACCTTTCCTGGAACACGCAGCCGGCCATTCCTCGCCACCCGAGGTGGCGGGGAGTCGCACTGAAGCAGCCAGTGCCAACCCCCGTCGCTTAGACAACGCCGCGACGCGGCCCGGTACCGGTACCGTTAAGAACGCCGGCAGGCCTGGAGTCAACGACCCTGGCGGTAGAATCGGCTTGGGGGAGACGGTAGCCGTGGAGACGGTCAGCCAGCTGGAAGCGGGTTTCTGGGACCTCCTGGAGGCGTTCCAGGTTGTTTCGACGGAGCTTGCCCGCTTCAAGAACGTCGAGGCGGTCGCGGACGGCGCGCTGGGCCTGGCCCTCGAGCTCACCAAGTCCTCGGTCGCTTTCATCGGGCTGGTCGATGACGCGGGCGAGCCAAAGCGGGTCTTCTCGCGGGCGGTCGACCCCGCGGAGGCGCTCCCGCCGGATGAGATCGAAAGGATCGTGGCCGCCACCGCCGTGCCGCCAGCGCAGGCTGGGACCGCCGAAGCGGCCTGGAGTCGGAGCGCCAACCCCGGCGCCCGAGCCTTTCGCTCGTACTGCGGCCAGCCCTTGATGGCCCGCGGCAAGGTGATCGGCATGATGGGCGTGTCGAGCGCCAACGGCTACACGGCCGCGCAGCGGCGGGCGTTTGCCGTGTTTGCCAACCAGGTCGCCGCCGCGCTCGAGATTTCTCAATTCGAGGAGCGCCGGCAGGAGATGATCGATGCCCTGATCAACGTTCGCGCCGAGCTCGATCGAAGCGAGCGGCAGAGGCTGATCAACCAAGAACATGCGCAGAGCGCCGCGCGCGTCGAACGGGCGCACGAGACTGCGGTCGCGGCCCTGATCGAGGTGTCGCTACATGCTCGCAGCGAGCACAGCCTGGCCGATTTCTATCGCCGGCTCACGGCGAGCATTGCCGAGCTCGTCGGCGCGGGCAAGATCCTGTTCTGGCAGCTGAACGGTGAGGGCATGCTGGCGGCGATCCCCGGCGCCTACGGAGTCGACGACGACTTTGTCGAGCGTCTGTACCCGGCCCCCTGCACGCCCGACCGAGACGACCTGCCCAGCCAGGTCGTCTTTCACGACCAGTCGTTCCGCGCCTCACGCAAAGACGAGTCCGGCGAGTTCGGATACGTGCTCGACGCACTCAAGGTCGATGACGCGATCGCCGTGGCGTGGCGCGCGGGGAACCTGAGGTTGGGCCTGGTCGCGGCATACGACTCTCAGCGGCCCGAAGGCTTTTCGCGCGAGGACTGCTGGGTTCTGCAGAAGGTCGGACTCGCCGCGGGCCTCGTCTGGCAGCTGAAATACGCCGACGCGGACCTCAAGAAGACCGTCGAGCGGCTGCAGAAAGTGGACAGCGCGCGACAGCTCCTCTTGAAGAACGTGTCTACGGCAGTCGACAGGACGCGGAGGAAGTTTGCCAGCGAGCTCCACGACGACGCTCTGCAGAAGCTGACGGCGGCGGAGCTGAAGCTGCAGCGTCTGCGTGATCCAAACGGTCAAAATGACGCGATGGTCGGGGAGACTTACGCGCTGCTGACGGAAACTGAAGCCGCCCTGCGGCGGATGCTCTTCGAGGTTCGCCCACCGGCGCTGGAGCTTCCCGGCGGCTTCGAGGAGACCGTCCGCGACCGGATTGGGATGCTGAGGTCACTCACGGGCATCGAGTGCGAGGTCGAGGTCGAGTTGCCTGACGAGCTGAGCTACGAGCTCAAATCGATCGTCTTCCGCCAGGTGGCGGAGGCGCTCACGAACGTCGAGAAGCACGCGGCGGCGACTCACGTCCAGGTTTCCGTGCGGGCGACCAGCGGGGCGGTGCATGGATTGGTGGTCGACAACGGTCGTGGTTTTGTCGTCGCAGAGCGCGACCGCCTGCCCGGCCATCTCGGGCTGCTTGCACTCAACGAGCGCTCCCTGCTCGTGGGCGGCTGGACGAAAATCGAGAGCGAGCCCGGGCTGGGGACCAGGGTCGAATTCTGGATACCGGTCACGTGACAGCGTCGTCGCCGACCCGCGTACTCGTCGTCGAAGATCACCAGGTCGTCGCTGATGGGTTGTCCGCGCTGATCAACGACCAGACCGACATGACCGTCGTGGGCACCGCCGGGTCGGTTTCGGATTCGATCTTGCGCGCCACCGAGCTCCGGCCCGACGTCGTGCTGATGGACTTCCGCCTCGGTGACGGGACGGGCGCCGACGCCGCCACAGCCATCCGCCAGGTGCGCCCGGAGACCAAGCTCATCTTCCTGACCCGAGAGGACGGCGACGCCGCTCGTTTCGCGGCCCTGGAGGCGGGGGCGAGCGCATTCATTCACAAGTCTCGGGCGGCGCAGGAGGTGGTCGAGGCGATCCGCACCGTGGCGGGTGGAGGCTCGCTGTTCACCCCGCGCGCCATCGCCAGCCTGCTGACCAAGCGCCGCGAGGCGGACTCGCAGCTCGAGAGGCTGACGCCGCGAGAGAAGGAGGTGCTGCGGCTGATGGCCGAGGGCACGTCCAGCCGCGACATCGCCGACCAGCTCGGTATCAGCTACACCACGGTGCGCACGCACATCCGCAGCCTCGGCAGCAAGCTCGGAGTTCATTCCAAGCTCGAGGCGATCGTGAAGGCTCGCGAGCTGGCGCTCGTCGAGTAGACGGTGGTGGCCCTCTAGGCTCCGGAGACTTTTCGGCGTCCGGTCCGGCCGAGCAGCTTGATGGCGGGTCGGTCATCCTGGTTCCACCGGCGCACCGTTCTGCGGCGGCGCTTGTCTTCGTACAGATCGATGTCAGCCGACTGGTAGACGCCCTGCCAGTCCTGGCCGGCCCGCCAGGCCGCGATGCCGATGCTGATCTCCACCGGCTCGGGCGACTTCGCGCTGAGCCCTACGTGCTGCACGGCGTTGCGCAGGCGGACCGCGACCTCGCGCGCACGATCCACATCGGTCTCCGGCATCGCGACGGCGAACTCGTCGCCCCCGACGCGCGCGCACACGTCCGAGGCGCGCACCACCCGCTGCAGCTGCTGGCCCACCAGCCTGAGCGCGGCGTCGCCGGCCCGATGCCCCTGCCGGTCGTTGATCCGTTTCAAGTTGTCGAGGTCGATCATCATCACCGACAGACGCCGGTCGTGGCGCTCGGAGAGCGCGACCTCCCGCTCCATCACCCGCTCGAACTGGCGCCGGTTGGCAAGCCCGGTCAGGTGGTCGGTCCGAGCCTCGCTGGCAAACTGGCGAGCCCGATCCAGGGCGATGGCGACCTGGTCTGCGACCGCCGCCATGAACAGCAGGTCGGCGGCGTTGAACACGCGATCGACCATCGTGGCCACCGTCATCATTCCTACGGCTCGACCGCGCACGCGCAGCTGCGCCCGCAGGCCGTTCCACTCTTGCCCGGAAATCCTGTCGACCTGCGATTCCGAGCGTCCCAGCACGGAAGCCGAGGCTTTGACGTTCGGCCCGACCTCGCGCGAGAAGCCGTCCACCTGGTCCAGGTCGAGGCCGACGGTGTGCATGAGCTTGAAGCTGGAGCGCACTCGCAGCCACAGCGCTCCAGTGCTGAGCCGCAAGGCGGCGAGCGCTTCCACGAGCGCGACCTCGGCCGTCTCCGCCACGTCGAGCGATCGCCCCATGGCGGTCACGATGGCGGCGAGGCCATACATCTCGCTCTCTCGCGCGCGGTGCTCCTCATCGAGATGCTCGAGATAACCACGCGCGATCGCCGTCGTCAGTCGCTCGGTAACGTCCTCGAGCCGGCTCTGCGCGAGCGAGAAGATCTCGTCGTGGCGAGGGCTGCCCTGCAGCGGCAGCGAGATCATCTCGATAGTCGTGCGCCGGTAAACCGCAAGCACGTCGAAAAGCGACTCGAGAGGCACGCCCTGCGCTGCTCTAAGCCTTCCAAAATCGCGTGCGCGCTGCTCGCATTGTGCCCAGGGCATCTCGACGTCGGCCCGCAGCGACGCCAGCAGCATCTCGATAAAGCCGGCCGAGGTCGCGACCAGGTCCTCGCCCGTCTGCTCGCTGAGCGTGATCAGCTGCGGCGAGCGCGCCCGCACCACGTCGAGAGTTTTCCGTCCGCTCTCTCTCGTGTCGGCGGCCAGGCCGCTCGCGATCGCGCCCAGCACATCGCCCGAAAAGCCACCGGCGGACGCCACCCCTGGATTCATTCCACAGTGAGAACGTCGCCCTCGCGGTTGACACTTGAATCGCGGCTCTACTGCAAGTGAGTTAGTGAAAATCCGCGCAACCGTACGGCGACCGGGAGGGGGGTCGACGGCCAGAGTATGGGCAGGGTGAGCGAGCTCGCAAGGGTCGCCACCACTACACGGGGGAGATACCAACAAAACATGGCAGAGTCGATCTCCGAGTCAGTCGCCGTCGGCGCCGTAAGCGAGCCTGGCATGGCCTACCAGGCGGGCAACGAAGCAGATTTCGAGCGTCTCTACCAGGCTTCATACGGCAAGATCCTCGGCACGCTGACTGCGATGCTCGGCGATCGGGCCGCCGCTGAAGACTGCGCGCAGGACGCATTCGAGAGGGCTTACAAGAAGTGGCCGACCTGGCAGCCGCTTGCGCCCGCCGAGGCGTGGGTCCACAGGATCGCCATCAATGCCGCCGTTTCGTATCAGCGCAAGATGCGCCTGCGCGAGGTCGGCGAGGTGATCCGCCGCATCGGCCGGCCAGGGCTCGCGCCCGACCCACAGGAGCTGGCGGAGCACCGCGATCTCGCGGCGGCGCTCGCCAAGTTGCCGCCCAAGCAGGCGGCCGCGATCGTCCTTCGCCACTACCACGGCTACACCAACCGCGCGATCGCCCAGGCGCTGGGCATCCCCGAGCGCACCGTGGCTTCCCGGCTCGCGGTGGCCAAGGAGCGGCTACGCGTCATGCTCAAGAGCTCCTACGGTCCCGAGGCGGGGATCGAGGAGCCGGTCGCCGAGCCGAGGCTCGTGCCCGCGACCGAGTAGCTCCATTCCGGCGATTCGTCCCTGAGAGGGGGTCCCTTCAAGGCTGGGGGCTCCCTCTCATTGCGTCTGGGGGGTCTTGGGTCAGCGATAGTCCGGGTACGGAGCGAGCCAGCGCGTCACGAACGCCGCCTGGGCGGCGCGAAGATCCGCTCCTCCGCACACCTGCGAGCGGGCCGCGTTCTCCGCGGTGTCCTTCGAGTACGAGGCCGGATGGGGCTCTGGCGAGAGGTTCAGCGTGTTTGCCGGAGAGCCGCCGAGCTCGAGCGGAACTCGATGATCCTCCTCGTACGCCGACACGGGGCCGGGCAGCCCCTCGGCGTCCATCTGCTGGACCTTGAGCGGATCGGTGTAGCTGGTGGGCGGCCGGACGGTCGCGGTCCAGCCCGAGACACAGATCGTGGAGCGGATCGTGGCCTCGGTCACGGCCGGATTGAGTACGCAGTAGACCACGGCACCCACGTGACACGGGTCGGCGATGAGTGCGGCGACGGCAGTGGGCGATGGCGCCGATGCGGAAGGCTCGTCTGGCGAGCTCGCGGTGGCGGGCGATGGCGTTGAGCCTGCGGTGGGATCGCATGCGACGCAGGAGAGCACCACCGTCCAGCCGATCGACCATGCAAGAAGGGCCATTCGGCCGGGTCTTTGCGACTGACCGAGCACGCCGCCAAGGGTACGCACCAGACCGAGCGCTGGGATCGGTGAAGAAAAGGTGCGGACGCTTGGGCCGTCAGGCTACCTCGCGGCGAGTTTGGGTCAGGGAACGTAGGAGGAGGGTCAGGCGGCGGCGCGGCGGACTCCAGAGCCCTGCAGCCCTCCCATCGCTACGGCGCTCATACCGTGCGGCGTTCGAATCTGCGCACAGGCCGCAGCCGCAGCCGCGGCCGGTATCACGGAGCCGGCGCCCGAGCTTGTCAAACCTCGCATGCATCGAGCGGCGACCCAGGTTCCTCGCCGGCCTAGTGTGTTCCCGGCAGGTAGTACGCGGGCTGGCCGTTCACCACTTTGTTGATGAGGCCGGAGGGTTCCGAGTACCACTCGTTCGGCATCCCCATCGCGTCGAGCGCCGTCTGCATGAACCGGTGCCAGATCGGCGCTGCGATGTAATAGCTGTCCGAGTTGAAGGTCATCTTCTGGCGCCAGTCGGGGTTGCCGCCCCAGACTGCGGCGACCAGGTGGGGCGTGAACCCGACCGTCCAGGCGTCGGCAAACGAGTCCGACGTCCCCGTCTTGACGGCCACGCGCCGGCCTGGAAGCGTCAGCAGCGAGTTGTGGCCGAAGACCATCGCGCGGTTGTTGTCGTTGGACATGATCGCTTGCATGATGAAGGCGACCCTTGGGTCGACCACCCGGGAGCCCGGGTCGAGCTGGTGGGCGTACACCAGGTTTCCGTCCTTGGTCACGAGGTTGATCGCGAACGGGGACCTGAGGATCCCTTGCGTGGCCAGCACAGATGCCCCGGTCGCCATCTGCAAGGGGGTCTCTCCGTAGCCGCCCAGGGTGAGGGACGGCCCATAGGTGTCGAGCGGGTCGTTGGTCGTGAAGACCGGGTTCCCGGCTGAGTCGTAGTGCTGCTGGTAAGGCGGTGCGCCCATCGTGCGAGCCATCTGGACGACGTCCGACACGCCGACCCCAAGCTCGACTTTGACCGCGGGGATGTTCAGCGAGTTGCCCATGCACACCTGCAGCTGGCAGGTGCCGTGGAACCTCCGGTCGTAGTTCATCGGCTTGTACACCTCGGTCGAGCCCGGGGCGCGATAAGAGAAAGGCGCGTCCTGGATGGGAGTCGTCATGGAGTACTTGCCGCTGGCGATCGCCGCGGTGTAAGTGAAGATCTTCATCGAGGATCCGGGGTTGCGCGGCGGCCAGACGGCCAGGTTGTACTGCCCCCCGTTGGCGTTGGGGTTGGCCGAACCGACCATCGAGATGATCGCGCCGTCGGTCGGATCCAGCGCTACCAGGGCGCCCTGGCTGACGTGGCGGTAGGCGAGCGAAGCGATGGTGTCGGTCACCGCGCTCTGCGCAAGCTGCTGCACGGTGGCGTTGAGTGTCGTCACCACCCGCAGGCCTCCGGTGTAGGTCGCGGTCGACCCGAACTGGCTGATCAGCTCAGAGGTGACGTATTGGACGAAATCGGCCGCCACGATCTGGTTGGACGGCGTGTACATGTGCGCGGGGGCTGAGATGTCCTCGGCGAACGCCTTGGCCGCCTCGGCCGCCGTGATCTTGTTGTCGCGCAGCATCGCGTCCAGGACGGTCTTCTGGCGGTCCTTGGCGGAGGTCCAGTTGATCAGGGGGTTGTACAGCGTCGGCCCACGGATGATGCCGGCCAGCATCGAGGCTTGAGCAAGATCGAGGTCCTTGGTGTCCTTGTGGAAATAGATCTCAGAGGCAGCCTGGGCGCCCCATGCGGTATTGCCGAAGAACACGCTGTTGAGATACCACTCGAGAATCTGGTTCTTGGTGTAGGTGCGCTCGATCTCGAAAGCCAGCAAAGCCTCCCGCACCTTGCGGTCGATCGTGGTCTCATTGCCGACCAGCCGGATCTTGACGAGCTGCTGCGTGAGCGTGGACGCGCCCTCAACCGCCGAGTGGGCGCGCCAGTCGGCCAGCGAGGCGCGCACGATGCCCTGCGGGTCGACCCCCGGCTCCTGGTAGAAGTTGCGATCCTCGATCGAGATGACCGCTTCCGGCAGCAGGGAGCCCATGTCGGAAAGAGGTTCGTAGTAGTTCTGGTAGCCCGGCGGGTGCAGGTCCGCGAGCAGGGTGTTTCCATCGGCTGCATAGATCAGGGTGTCCTGGGGCATGGCCGTGGTCACCTGGCTCGGGTCGGGCAGCTTGTCGGCGAACGCGACGTAACCCGGAGACGTGATCAGCAAGCTGGGCACCGCGATGGCGAGCAGCACCAAAAGGCGTGCCGTCCAGCCTGCGGGCCGGGTCAAGCGGCCCCTGGTGATCTCGCGCGGCGCGCTGGCGCGCCGCCTCATGCCGTTTGGCCTACGAGGCCAGACTATCTGGTCTTTGTGCAACGCCATCTTCTTCTTCCTCAACTTTTGCCAGGTCCGACTGCATGGGCGTCAAAGGTCCGTACCACCCGATCGATTGCGCACCCAACAGCGCCTTGATGTGGACCACCTTTGCGGTCGACTCGGCCACCTCGTGCAGGCGCCGTGCGGCCTGCGCGTTGCGAACGGTCGCGGCAGCCTTCTGCGCCAATCCGCTGACTGCTGGCGCGCCGGCCGCCGTGTACCAGGCGCGCGCGGCGAACTGGAGCTGGTCGGTCGTGTCACGAAGCGACTCGAGACGGGTTCGCGACTCGACGCGGCCGTTTTGCGCGGCGCGGGCGAACCTCGCCGCCTCCTTGGGGAGCAGGACGTTGCGGGTCCATACGGATGCACGGGCCAGCTTCGCCAGGACGGTGGTCCCGGTCACCGCCATCGCTGCCGGCGCGCGTCTCTTCCATCGGTCAATCCCATAAGAGATCGCGGGCACCGGTGCGGGCGCGGGCGTCAGCATGGGCAGCTCCATCCATTCGATGAGCCGGACTCGTGGCTGCCACGCGCGTGACCTTCGGTAAGACTGGAGTAGAACGAGGGCCAGGACGTCGACGGTCGCCAGAAGGACGATGCAGACGGCGATTGCGAAACGGTTGGCGGAGATCGCGCCCAGGATTCCACCGACCAATCCTGCCGCGACGTTGTTGATGAGCTGGTCGATGCCCCAGAACGCTGACGTGGTCAGCTCGCGGGCATTGGGGTCGGTGACGTTGATCACTCCGAGCACGCACGCGGTTGCGAAGGCGGCCCACAGGCCGACCTCTACCGCTCGCGGGATGACCCGCCGAACTGCAGGGACGAATGTCGAGGCGACCATTCCGGTGAAAAGAGCGATTGAGAATTGCAGCAGCATCGGGACTTCCACGCCCAAGAAAACGCGGTCCTACCGCCAAGTATTGGGGCTGTCGTTTATCGCGCCGCAGCGACCTTTCTTAAAACGAACCCGGGCATATTTGCGAGCTGGCGCGTTGTCTGGTTGGTGCGGACGCTGACCCGCTCAGCGTCCGCACCTTGATCAGGGGGTGAACATGGCGGTTCTGATGATCGTGCTCTTCGTCGTGATCGGGCTTGCGGTCAGGGCTGGCGTGTACGGCCGACGCTGGAACGTAGTCGACTCTGAGGCGCAAGATGCATTCATCGACACCTGCGCCCGGACCTTCGTCCTCGTTCTTCTCTCTCTGATCGGCCTTATGACCCTGGGCATGATGTACGGAAACGTCCTCGGCGCAGCGCACGCCGGCCCGTAGCCTGCGAAAAGTTCGGTACCGCTCCGCCCGGCAGCGTTTGCTGATTAGAGGCGGCTCCGCCGTTTTCGCTTTTGCCCCTGCCACCGAACGCAAGGACTGAGATGACACTCGCTGCATCCCGATGCCTGCTGTGACGCGATTCGGGAGCGAGGTGAACACGCTCGCCCTCGACCTCGCTTGGAGCCTGTGGTCCGAGCTCGGCGCCGGCGGCGGCGTACGCCGGCACGACTGGCAGGCGGTCGACCTCGAGCCCCTGATCTTGTTCACCGCATGGCTCGCGACCGACAGCCGGCTTCGTGCCACCGCCATGGAGTGGTCGATCGCAAACGCGCGATTCGCATCCACCTTCCGTCTGCGGCATTTTGCCCAGCGCAGCTCTCCCGCTATGCGGGCGTCTTTCGGCAGGTTCGCGTCCACGGTAAGGGCGCACGCGCGGGTGCCATGGCCAGCGCAGGGAGATCCGCTGGCATTACTTCGGCACGATGGCCCGGGATCGCCCGACCTGCGGCGGCCGTCGTTGATCCAGCTCAGGCTCCGCGCCCTGGTGGGAGTCTCGGCGCGCGCGGAGATCCTGAAGAAGATGCTCGCCGAGCCCGATCGGCTGCAGTCCGCATCGGCTCTCGCCGACGATGCCGGTTACGGCAAAGGCAGCGTGGCGCAGGCGCTCGAGATGCTGACGATGGCGGGAATCGTGCTTGTGCAGCCGGCCGGCAACCGACTGCAATACCGGCTCGCAAGGCCCGGGGACCTGGCCCAGGCGATGCAGTGGCTGCCGTCGGCGTACCCGGACTGGTGGCCGGTGTTCCGGATCACAGAGGCGCTATGGGATTATGCGCAGCACCCCAGCCCCAACCAGTCGGGCCGCGGAGGCGCCCCCGGCCGGCTCTTGCAGCGAATCGACGCCGACGCTCACCGGCTGGGCATCGCGCACCAGATCCCTGAGGCGAGTGGGGCAGCGGCCGTCGCGGAGCTGGAGCACTGGGCGATCGGGTTCCTGGCCGATCAGTCGGGCCGCGCCCCCGGAGCAGGCCCTTCAGGACAAGTCTCGTATGTCGTGCACCACATGTCGTTCGGCGGCTGGCTCGGGACAGCCGCGACCGGCGGACGGCAACCGAAGACGATCGAGGTGGAAGGAAAGGCACAGCTTGACGAAAGCACAGGGCCCGCCGCGCTGGCGCACACCATGTTCACCGACGCCCTCCAGAAGTCGTCGGGGACGGCCCCCCACCGGGCGTTGATCCCGGTGATCAGCCGGGAGTTCGCCGAAGAGCTGCTGCGGCCCATGCGGGCCGGCCAGGAGGCGACGTTCACCGCCGAGTTCCTGCGCCGCTGGTACGAGAACCGGCACCAGAGGTTCGGCGCCACCGCCTGACGCCTACCTCAACCGTATGACCCCGCCCCCTTGAGGGGCCCGAATCGCTCAGGTTGCCCGAGCAGGCGCACCCAATGGGCCCGATCTGCTTGCTTTTCAGGCCAATTGACAATAGTTGAAGGTAATTAACCCCAGCGCCGCTGGTGCGCTGCTTGGCCGACAGTAGCTTCCCCCAAGTCATCAGCGCCCCCGACTGTCGGGGCGCGCCATTGGGGGGGTTTAATGCAGTCAATTCGCGGCCTTTTGGCCAATCTCAGGACCCGGTCCTACGTCCGCGCGGCGCTGACCGTCGTATTCGCATCCAACCAGCTGACCGTCGTGGCCCTGGCGGCAGCACCGGGTGTCGGCGTCGTTGCCACCCATGCCATGAGGGCCGCTAATCTCTCAGCGGCCGTCTGCCACTCGGCCGGCTCCGTCTCCCAGCAGCAGTCCTGCAGCGGGCAGGCTGACGCCGACCCTCCGCAGCTGAGCCTGCCCGACGGGGCGACACAATGCCCCGCCTCGGGCCCCGCGGCCTCGTGTTCCGATGCGACCGAAGCCGCAGCGACGCCTGGCGTCGCTTCGATCCCGGATGGCCAGGCCGCCTGTCCCGTCACTCCGGATACCCCTGCTCTGCCCAGCCCCGCGGCGTGCACCGACACGGTCCTCCCCACGCCAACGCAGGGATCTCAGGCACCGGCTGCGAGCGCACCGGTGGTCACGCCAAGCGTGCCCATCTCATCACTCGAGGTCGCCGGTCCTTCGACCCGGATAGAGCTCACCGCCGACTCGCCCAGCGCCCAGCCCGGGCAGAACGCGACCCTGACCGCAACGGCAAGCGCCAGCGTGACCGGGACTGGCAACGCGATCGAGATCTTCGACTTGGCCGCGGGCACCCTGATCGGCGCCTGCACGCAGTCGAGCCAGTGCATAGTGAGCTACGCGGCGAAATCCGGCGTTCACACGTTCGCCGCGTTCGTCACCGGGCCGACCGCGACCATCCCCGTCAACGGCCCAACCTCCGAGTCCAACCAGGTCGATGTCAGCTGGATCGGCGTCACGCTGGACGCCAACAGCGCGATCGTGGGGCCCGGCAAGTCTGTGACCATGACGGCCAGAGCGACCATTCCTGTCGAGAAGTCCGGATACCTGCTCGAGCTCTATGACGCCGACTCGAAGGCCCGATTGACCTTCTGCAGCCGTGGCACTTCCTGCACGACCTCGGTCACCCAGGCAGCGGGCGGCACGCGGCACGTAGTCGCCGCGATCGCCAAGGCTTCTGGCGTGTTTCCCCCGGCCATCGCCAAGGCACAGTCCGACCCTCTCTCCCTCACCTGGCTGGCCGTCAACCTGGCCGCCAACACGACATACCCGCAGGTCGGAGGGACGGTGTACCTGACGGCCAACGCGAACGCCGACGTCTCCCACACCCCCTGGAGCATCGGCATCTACGACCAGCAGGGCCACCTCGTCGACAAGGCATGCAAGACCGGCGCGACCTGCAGCGCGCAGATAATCCTCACCAGCGCAGCGACGCCATGGTTCACCGCGGTGGTGGGCGCCGTGCCACCGGTCAGCTCCTCGGGCAAGCTGGGCGCTCTTCTCAACCACATCGTGGGCCCGGCCAGCCTGGTCAACATCCAGGCGAGCTCGACGCGGAAGCAGCCGACCCGCATGTTGTGGGGCGTCGACTCCTGCAAGGCCTTCACCTCCGATCCCACCGGCGCCAACGGGCTCTACCCGCAGGTCGTCGCCGCGTACGGCGCCCCGGATTTCTGGGGCCGCTACCTGACGGACACGGTGTGCCCCGGAATCAGCGCGACCGAGGTCGCGGCCGCGGCTCACAACCACATGGGCATCCTTCCCATCTACAACGACTACGACTGCTCGAACGTCTCCGGGTACGCCACCGGCAACGGGTATGCGGCGGCCGCCGCGGCCGCCGCGAGCACGCTTGGAATCCCTTCCGGCCGCGCCCTGGCGATCGACATCGAACCTCCGGGTGACGCGTGCCCCGGCGCTGCCAACGTCGACGCCGGCTTCATCCAGGGCTGGTTCGACGGGATCACGGCCGCCCACTACGTCCCTGCCTACTACGGCAACGGCACCGCGGGCAGCGAGTTCGCCGGCGCGTGGTGCGGGGCGGTCGGAGCCCAGGCCGAGGTCGGCACCGAATCGTACCTGTGGTCGTTCGAACCTTCTCTGCTCGGCAGCTACACCAAGGCGACCGCCCCCAACTACTCGCCCGAACAGACCGGCTGCGCCGGCATCATGGCGGCGTGGCAGTACGAGCTGAGCGCCGGTTCGAACCCTGACGTCGACACCGACGAAGCCCTCTCCAAGCTACCTCTCTGGTTCCCCTGATCCAGCTCTTGGCCTCCAGTCCCCGTTCCCTTTGAACTTCCACAAGCGGACCGGGTGTCGCGCCCCTTTCCGGCGTTCTCACATCAGGCCTCAATGGCTTTTCTCGCAGCTATCAGAAGGGGGAAGTAATGGAACAAAGAGACACCGAGATCGTCCGCGATCCGGTGACGGGCGCCGTCCGAGAGGAGCGGCACGTCACGGTCGACCCGCCGGCTGACCCGGCTGGCCCGGCCGCTCCGGTGGCGGCTTCGTCCGAGGTCGTCAACACATTCAACCCGGCGCGCCGGACCGTCGAAGTGATCTACCTGGTATTCGGCATCATCAACGGCCTGCTTTTGATCCGGATGGTGCTCAAGCTGCTCGGCGCCAACCCGCTGGCCGGCTTCACGACCTTCGTCTACGGCATCACCGACGTCTTCCTGGCGCCGTTCCGCAACCTGCTGCCCACCGTGGGCAACAACCAATCGCAGCTGGAGATGTCCGTCGTGGTCGCCATCCTCGTCTACGCGCTCATCGCCTGGGTGATCGCCCGCATCGTGACCATCATTTTCTCGCGCAACGTGACTGTCGCTCGCAGCAGCCGCTCGCGCGGTATGCGGCCTCGAGGTTACTAGAGAAACCAGGGTTCCCACTCTCGAGACGCGGGGTTGGTCGGGCCACCCCGCGTCTTTTTGTTTCCGGTCTTGGAGGGCCCCTTCAGCCCGCGCGCAGGCCCGGGATCGCCGCGAGGTCGCGGATGTCTTGCACCTGGCGCGTGATCCAGCGCGCGATGTCGTTGACCCGCACCACCTCGCGCGCCGCTTCGTTGAGCTTCCGTCTCTCTTCCACGCTCATCACGATGCCCTGGTGCATGGCATCGGCGGTCGCCTCGATGTCGAAGGGGTTGATCGACAGCACGTGCTGGTGCAGCTCCTCATGAGCGCCGGCGTTCTCTGACAGAACGATCACGCCATCGGCGCGGTTGACCAGCGCGCCCTCCTTGGCCACGAGGTTCAAACCGTCGTAGACGGGGTTGACCAGGAGGACGTCGAAGTTCCTGAGCGCCGCCATCGCCTTTCTTACGTTCTCGCCAAACTCGAGCCGTACCGGCTGCCAGCCCAGGGCGCCGTACTGCGCGTTGATCCGCTGCACCACCTGCCTGACGCGTCGGACGTAGTTGCGGTACGCCGCGACGTCCTGGCGAGACGGCTGCAGAAAGGCCCAGAACTGCACCTTGCCTTTCAACTCGGGATGGTGCGCGAGCAGCTTCTCGTAGGCAAGGAAGCCGCGGACGATGTTCTTGGAGGGATCGGTACGGTCGATGCGCACGATCAGGTGCTGCGGGCGCCATTCACGGAGCTTGCGCTCTTCGACCATGACGCCATGCGAGAAGGCGAGGCGCGTGGTGGACGCCACATCGATCGAGATCGGATAGTGACGGGCATAGACGACACGGCCGTCGATGAGCACCGCGCGTTCGCGCTCATCGACCGCGAGGCCGGCATTCTCCTCGCAGGTCATCAGGAAGTTACGGACGTCGAGGCTCGACTGGAAACCGACGATGTCGCAGCCGAGCAAGCCCTGCAGGATGGCGTCACGCATCTCACGCGGCAAGACCTTCCAGTACTGCGGCGTCGGCCACGGGATGTGGAGAAAGTGCTGGATGACCGCACCCGGCAGGTGGTCGCGCACAAGCTTCGGCACGAGGTAGAGCTGGTAGTCGTGGACGAGGACAAGCGGCCGGTTGGGCAGTCCCCTGCCGACCTCGACGACGCGCCGCGCCACCTGCTTGTTGACCTCGACGTAGCCGTTCTTCCACGCGCGGTGAATGCGACCGTTGATGATCGGCTGTTGGGCGAGGTCCCACAGGTAGTGCTGGATGAACCAGAGCACCGGGTTCGAGATGACCGAGTAGTACTGGTCGTACTGCTCAGGCGTCGGCGCCACGTAATGGAGCCGGGCTTCGCTCCGGATCAAAGGCGCGGTCCAGGTCGCCCCGCGCTCGGCCACCAGCGAGCGCTCCGCATCGTTGCGGGCGCAAGCCACCCAGTCCGCCGCCGTGACCTCGGCGAGGGTCAGCAGTGCCGTGATAACCCCACCTGCGCCGCGGCTGAAGCCGCCCTCCGGCCGGGGTTCGTGGGGCGCGCGATTGCTGACCACGATGGCCGAGTTGTGCGGCAGAGTCCGCATCACATAGCCACGCATGGACGTGCCTGGCCTACGCCGGTCGACACTGTCCTGGAATGGGCTGTCAGCCATCAATCGACCTATGTAGGGGTGGGTTGCGGCGACGCCGGCGCCGAAGGCGACGGCGATGACACGGGCGAGGGAGCCGGTGACGGCGACGGCGCAGGCGATGGGCTGGGCGTGGCCGCCGGCGCAGTGCTTGGAGACGCGCTTGGGCTCGCCGATGGAGTGGCCGTCGGCCTCGCCGAGGATGACGGCTTGGGAGAGGCCGTGCATCCGCCCGCGAGGAACGGGTCCTGGGTGTCAGAGCCGCAGCCGCGCACGATGCCGGGAGGCTGCGAATACCAATCGCGCATGCCCGACGGAAGCGCATTCACGAACCGCTTCATCGTCGTGAGACCGACGTTTTCGCCGTACGCCCGGATCAAGCCACCTCCGCCGTTGGGCGCGGTGTTGCCGACCCACACGCCGATCACGATGTCGGGGTTGTAGGCCATGATCCACGAGTCCGGGATCCCACCTTGCCCGTTGTCGCTGGTTCCCGTCTTGCTCGCCATCTGGCGGTTCCAGCCGAAATGCCACTGGTTCTGGTAGCTCTTAAGCACGTCGCTCATGAGGTACGCCTCGGCCGGGGTGAGCACGGTCGTGGGGCTGGGCGTGTTGTGCGTGTAGATGGCGTGACCGCCGGCGTCGTCCACCTCGCGGATGAGGCTCAGGCCGACCCGCTGTCCCTGGTTGGCAAACGTCTGGTAGCCCTGGACGTGCTCGAACAGAGTGACATCGCTGCCCCCGATCGCGGTCGAGAGCCCTGGATCGAGGTTGCTCTGGATGCCCATCTGGTGGGCCAGGTTGATGACGTTCTGCATGCCTTCCATCTGGCCGACCTCGACTGCGGGAATGTTGCGCGAGTTGAGGATCGCCGTCCGCGCGGTGATGTCGCCCATGCCGCCGTTGTCGAAGTCATGCGGCGTATAGCCGTTGAAGTTCGTCAGCGTGTCGTGAAGCACGGTGGCCCAGGTGATCTTGTGATCCCGGAGCGCGGCCTCGTAGACATATGGCTTGAACGACGACCCCGGCTGCCTTTCAGCCAGCACCACGTCGTACTGCCCGGCGATCGAATCGTTTCCGTAATCGGCCGACCCAACCCACGCAAGCACTTCGCCAGTCTTCGGATCCGCCGCCAGAAAGGCCGAGTTGTTGACGTTCATCGACGAAAGGTCCTGCACGCCGTTGGTGACGGCGTTCTGCGCGCTCTGCTGCAGGCCGAGGTCGAGCGTGGTGTGGACGACGATGCCGCCTTGCTGGATCGCCGCGGAGCCGAACATCCTCTCGAGGTCGGCGAGCACTTGGTCGACAAAGTGGGGCGCCAGGCTCTGCCGCGCGGTGGGTTGAATCTTCAGCTCCGACTTGATGTCCTCCGCCCTGGCCGTGTCGGCTTCCGACGAGGTCAGCGCTCCGGTGGCGACCATGCCCTGGATCACGTAGAGCTGGCGCTGCCGCGCCAGTTCGTAATGGGTCACCGGGTCGTAGGCGCTCGGAGCCTGGATCAGGCCGGCTAGGAACGCCGCCTGCGCCGGGGTCAGGTCTTTCGCGTCCTTGGAGAAATAGGTCCGAGCGGCAGCCCCGATGCCGTAGGCGCCGTGCCCGAAATAGACGCGGTTCAAGTACATCGACAGGATCTGGTCCTTCGAGTAGCGCTGTTCGAGGGTTTGCGCGAGGATCAGCTCCTGGACCTTCCTGGTCAGGGATTTCTGGGGCGTGAGCAGCTGGATCTTGACCAGCTGCTGCGTGATGGTGCTCCCCCCTTCGTTGAGACCCCCCTGCGTCACGTCTACCCACAGGGCGCGGCCCGTGGAAACCACATCGATGGCCCCGTGGCTGTAGAAGTTGCGATCCTCGGCCGCCATCACGGCCTTGGGGGCATACGGGCCCATGTCCTGGAGCGCGAGGTCGATGTGATAGTGCCCGGCGGGGTTCCAATCCTCGATCAGCTTGCCGTTGCGGTCGAGCACCACGACGTCGCCAGCGGCCAGCACGTTCTGGCTCGGGTCGGGCAGGTCCTTGACCACCCACAGGATGTAGAGCGTCAGGGAGATGAATACGACTCCGATCGCGGCGGCAATCCACGCCCGCTTGGCCCACAGCCAGGCGGCCGGATTACGACGGGGCGCTCGCCGCGTACCGGGTGCCACTGAACTGGGAACCACCCTTCGCGCTTCTCCTCCGAGCGCTCGATTGAGCACGGCGTGAGGCCGCGCGGGAGCGCTTCTGAAGGACAACGCCTGCTCCGATCGCGCTACTCGGAGCGCGAAGAAACGCTTGGTGCCTAGCTGAACTCCACCGCGATGTACCCGTAGCCGTTGGAGACAGCCCACGCGGTGGCCACGTAGTGGTACGGCCCGAGGATGTTGGCACGGTGGTCGGGGCTGTTCATGAACATGGTGTTCAGCTGCGTGTCGTTGATGCCGGCCGACCAGTCGCCGACGTTCTCCCCGGCCTGGTGGCCCAGACCGCAAGAAAGATCAACGCTCGGCCCGTTGGTGTGCGAGATGAAACGCTGGGCCGCCATACGCTGAGCGTTGCTCACCGCCACGCTGGACAGGCAGGAGCTCCATGTCAGGGGCGGTAGCCCGTAGCGTGCGCGATCCTGGTTGATCAGCGCCTGCTGGGTAGTTCGCACGACGATCGCCGGTGGTGGCGGTGCGGCGTGATGGACCGGCGCGGCGGCCACGCCGGCCGGAGGTGCTACAGGGGGCGCCGGCGGAGGGGTGGGACTGGGGTCGGGGCTCGGCCGGGGGATCATCCGCTGGGGCGCAGGATCGCCATAGGTGACGCCCGAGTAGGTTGCCGCCGAGCTCGAGGGATGTTTCGCAGCCGTCAGATCGCGCGCGCCGACCGTGTCTCGATGCGCGACGGTGGACACGCCCCAGGCGAGCGCAACGACGAGTCCGGCAGCCGCCAACCATGAAAGGATTCGCATCTACCGGAGTCTGACGGCGGCGGCCTGGCCTCCCGGCGGTGCTGTGGTTAAAGCTTGTAAATCAATCTTTTACAGCGTTAAACCGGGGTCTTTGGCTGCAGGTTCTGTTGACTCATGCGGGCAAGCGGCTCTTCAAACGCTCGAACGCCATGACGAGAAAGGTCTCCGCGACCCGTTCCCAGCCCGACGATTGGGACCACATCGCGGCCATGGCGCGCAGCGCGAGCTGGAGGGCCTCGTAAACGGCGAATCGCTGCAGCGTCGCCTCCGGTCGCAGCTCCAGGTAGCGCCGGATGAAGCTCGCACGCGTTTCCTCGGCTGCGACGGATTCCTTCCAGTCCCTCGGCGTGGACGGAATCGTGTATGCGCAGAACTTCCCGAGGTCGTAGCTGGTCTCGGCCATCGCGAAGTAGTCGAAGTCGATCAGCGTGAACTCGCCATTGTGATGGATGAACTGGTCGTACTTGAGATCGCCATGCGTGGGCAGGATCTCTTCCACTTGAGTCTTGCGCACGCGATCACGCATGTGCGCGATGAGGTCCGAGAGCAGGAAGTGACCCGTCGGCAGTACGTATGTGAACTGTTCGGCGACGCGATCGAGTCGAGCCAGCTCGAGCTCGAGGTTGATCACGCCGTCGACGTCGATCTTGGATTCGTGGATGACCGCCAGCGCTTCCGCTGCAACGTGGCCGAGGTGCCGGAACTCGGTGTTGGCGCGGTGGCCGCTCACCGGGAGGCCAGGCACTCGTTCCTCCAACAGCAAGCCAAGGTGATCTACGAAACCAAGCTGCCTCGGCAGGTTGAGGTAACCGGGATGGTTCTGCGACGCTTGCCACAGCGAGTTCACGATTCGGTTCGTGCGAAGACCGCGGTTGCCTGGCTGAACCTTGCCGAAGACGTCCATGTGGCCGCCGTCCAAGCGGTAGCGCAGGATCGCGCCGATCTCGGGCATGTACCTGATTCGTTCAATCTCGAGCCGGCGCGCCACCGACAGGATCTCCGCACTGTTGTTACGGTCAGAACCGACGAGCACCTGGGCCATGCGGACCGGGTCGGCAGCCTCGGAAAGCCCTGGCATGGCCGGATCGAACGGGTAGAACCAGTAGGCGTGCTGGGATTCCGGAAAGAGCCTGGGGTAGCCGAGGCCTCCGATGGGATCGCAGCGCCTGTCCGCTCCGTGCAGGACGAGCTGCGAGCTGAGCCTGTCCCATGCCGCAGGATTGAGAGCTCCCTTGGCCACCAGCCTCAGGCGCCGCTCTTGCTCGTCCTTATTGATGGCGATGTCGAAGAGGGTCCAGTACGAGTCGGGGGGCTCGAGCCTGGAGGAGCGTCGCTTGACGCGGCTCAATTCCCAGCCGGACCCGTCGAGGACCTGCTCGACGAATCCCGCCACGGATGCTTTGTCCGTCGCCTCGCCCATGGTTACAAGAGTTGGTGCTTGCGTTGTCATGTCAAGGGATTGCCCACATAGGGAACGCTGAGCGGGGCGTTCTGCGACATATCCACGCCAAAGAAACGTGGCCCGTGTCCAGGATGGCGGCGAGGCAATCGCTTCTATCCACGTGGAGGTGGGCATTTGGAAGCGTTCGGCGAATATCTAGCGAGTCGGCCTGTGCTTGCGCGACGCCTGGCCGTCAACGCGTTCGTACTCATGGCGGGAGTTTTCCTGATGTTGGCCCGCACGTCGCCTGCGCTGGCCGCGGACAACTCTCACGGCCAGGGCAAGGCCCAGGACAGGACCAGCGCCTCAGCCGTGGTTCAGCGGCAGGAGAGCCCGACGGTCAACGGGGATCACCAGATCGGCGGCGACGGAAATGGCGACGGCAAAGGCAAGCCGAACACCACCGGAGGCTCCGCAGGGGCCGGCCACGCAAGCAACGGCAGCACGACCAAGGCCGACTCAAACATCAAGGCTTCCATTGCTGACAGTGGCGCCAGTGCCAAGGCGTCGAGCAACGCCGAGGCCGGCGCGAGTGCTGTGGCGCCGGTCGTCACGCCGGTGGTCACGGTGGCGAGGACCGACAACGGTGCCAAGGCCAGCAGCGACGTCAAGTCAAGCGCCGCCGTGGACACCGCGGTCACCGGAAAGGACAACGGCAGCGCCAAGTCGAACAACGACAGCAATGCCAACGGCGCAGTTGACGTGAGCGCCAAGGCCAAGGCCAACGGCAGTGCCAAGGCGAACGACAACAGCGGCGCCAACGGCTCAGCTGACGTGAGCGCCAAGGCCAAGGCCAACGGCAACGGGTCCGTCGCGACAGTCATCACCGGCAACGCGATACATAAGGAGCCCGGTGCAGGCAACTCCGACTCCAAGGGAGATGTCGCAGGCGGCAAGATCGGCAACGGCGACGATAAGACCAAGGAAACGGACGCCACCAGCACGGGCGTGAGCACCGGCAACACCACCGGCAGCACGGTCACGACCGGGGTCGGCGGCGGGGGCAACAGCACCGGCGCCCAGACCACCGGCAGCACGGCCAGCGGCAACACGACCGGGGTCGGCGGCACCTCTACCGGCACGAGCACCGGCAACACCACCGGTTCCACCGCGACGGGCGGCGGAACGGGCGGCGGAACGGTTGGCGGCTCAGGTGGCGGCACCGTGAGCGGATCGGGCGGCACGACTACCGGCGGCTCAGGAAGCGTCCTGGGTTCGACCGCAACCAACACCGGCGGGACCGGCTCGGTCCTGGGCGCGACGGCGACCACGGGCGGAGTGACCCTCGCCAACACTGGAGCTCCCATCGCGGGGGGCGTCCTGGGGGCCGTAATGGCCCTGCTGGGCGGCATCGGCATCCGGCGCCGGCGCTCCTAGACCTACCCACCCCGGACCGGGCTCGCATCTTGCGGGCCCGGTCTTTCTTGTCCGGCCGGGGCCCGAGAGTAACAGGCCGCCTTAATACGTTTCTTAGGTGTGCCCGCCTCGCAAGAGGCCGGGCACGCCACTTTTTTCTACGAACTACCCCCCCTCCAACGCACTCTCGCCTGGAATACCTCACTTGTACGGTGACGGCGCCCACCCCCAGCCGATTTGATGTAGTTCGACAGATTTCGCTTGGAGGGGCAAGTGGAGACAGCCGCACTATCGGTCGGCGGGGATGTGGCGCTCGCCGCCAACGGAGCACAGGCCGGCTCCTCGGGTGAGTCCGCCCGTAAACCCAGGAAACGCTCTGACGAGCGCATCCAGAAGGCCCACGACCAGGCGCACGCGGCGCTCAGCGCGGTCTCCTCGTATCTGGACGCGGACGAGGACCTCCCGACCTTTTTCCTCAGGCTCGGCGAGGCGATCGCGGAGCAGGTGGGCGCCCGCAAGGTGGCGTTCTGGCGGCTTGGTCCCCGCGGCGCCATCACTGTGCAGCCGACCCCCTTTGGTTTTGGCGATGCCTCCCCGATCCACGAGATGCGGCTCGATCTCGAGGCCGGCGGCGAGCGGGTGCTTGAAAGGGTCGTGTTCCGAGACGAGCTGAAGCTCGGCAAAGGCACCTCGCTCGAGCTGGACGAGTTCTGGCGCGGTTGCGGTCTGGCCGACGTCAAGAGCTCGATCGCGGTCTCGTGGCGCGCCGGGGAGAGGCGCATCGGCGCCGTCGTCGCTCACGACTCGCCGCGCGGGTTCAGCGCCGGCGACATCCGGGTGCTGCGCCTGGCCGCCATGGCTACCGGCCTTGTCTGGCAGTACAAGGAAGCTGAGGACGAGCTGGCTCAGACGGCTGTCCGGCTCGAGGAGACCGTGGCCGCCCGACGGCGTCTCCTCAACAACGTGGCGGCGGGAGGCGACGAGGCGAGGCGGCGCTTCGCGAACGCGATCCATGACGACTCGCTGCAGCTGCTCACGGGGGCCGAGCTGCAGTTGGAGCGCATCCGTGCCGAAGCCAACGACAGCCATCAGGCCGTCCAGCTCGACCAGCTTCGCAACACGCTGCGAAAGGTTGAGGACTCCCTGCGCCGCCTCCTGATCAACGTGAGCCCCGAAGCGCTCGAGCTTCGCCGCGACCTCAAGGACGCGATCGCGGAACGGCTTGAATCCATGCGGCTCCACGCGGGCATCGAGACGCTGAGCGACGTTCGACTCCCGGCCGACGTTCCTGAGGTCATCGAGGGGCTCGTCATGAAGAACGTGTCGGAGGCTCTCACCAACGTCGAGAAGCACGCGCACGCGACCCGGGTCATCGTCGCCGCGGATTCCATGGACGGCGGCATCCGGGTGCAGATCACGGACGACGGCACGGGGTTCGTGGTCGCCGAATCGGAACACCTGCCCGGGCACCTCGGCCTGCTGGCCATGCGCGAGCGCGCGCAGCTGGCGGGCGGTTGGTGCCACATCGTGAGCGAACCCGGGGCGGGCACCAAGATCGACTTCTGGGTTCCTCAAAACCTGTGACGCGCCGAAACAGCTAGATCACCAAGGCAAGGAAGGAAGGAAGAAGGAATATGGCGTCAACCACCGCGACCAGGTCACGTTCGGGGCGCGACGCGAGCGCCGCCGGTACCATCGATGCCAAGATCGCGCTGAGCGTGCTTGCCGCGGTCAAGAAGGGCGACTTCTCGGCGCGCATGCCGAACGCTTACACCGGCTCAGCCCGCCAGATCGCCAATGCGATCAACGAGGTCATCGAGTCCAACCAGCGGCTCGAGCGCGAGATTCGCCGGCTGAGCCGCCGCGTGGGCAAGGAAGGGCAGGTCGACCGCACCTTGATCGGTGACGCGGGTTCGGCGTGGGCGCCGACCCTGGCGGCGGTCAACGACATGGTCGAGGACCTGGTCCGCCCCAACACCGAGATGGCGCGCGTGATTGGGGCCGTCGCCAACGGCGACCTCTCTGAAACGATGGCTCTCGAGATCCAGGGACGGCGGCTACAGGGCCAGTTCCTTGAAACCGCCAAGACGGTGAACACGATGGTGAACCAGCTGCGTTCGTTCAGCTCCGAGGTGACGCGCGTGGCCCGCGAGGTGGGAACCGAAGGCCGCCTGGGCGGCCAGGCCGACGTGAAGGGTGGCGAAGGCGCCACCTTCTACTTCGTCATCTGACCGACTGTCTACTGGGCGGGACCTGCGCGTTCTAGATGCGAGATGGCCGTCGGCCGCACCGTGCCTGCCGCCTGCAGACAAAGACCCGCGCGGCACCCGCATCCGCTCCAGGTGTTGTGGGCGATCTGCCTCGTGGTCGGACTCGTCCTGCTGGGCAGCTTCGCGTACGAAACGTGGAAGGGCGTCTCCGAGCAGCAGCACCTCAACCAGGTCTGGAAGAGCGAGGTCTACCCCGGCATCATCGGGCCGAAACCCATCGACCCGAGCCTCGAGAGACCGATCAACGGGATCGACTTCGCGATTGAAGTTCCCAAGCTCGGCTACATGGCCGCCGTCAAGGAGGGAGTCGACAGTGGGACCCTGTATTCGGGGCCCGGCCATTATCCGACGACCATGTGGCCGGGCAACCCGGGCACGGTCGGAGTTGCGGCGCACAACGAGTACTGGATCAACTTCCCACAGCTGGTCGATGGGGACGAGGTCGACATCCAGACCCGCTACGGCCTTTACCGGTACAAGGTCACTGGCAGCGAGATCGTCAACCCTGGCGACCGAACGGTCCTGGTCCCGAACGCGGATGGCTAGTACCTGACCTTGACCACCTGCTGGCCCGTCTGGGCGGGCGTGTTCGCCACCAAGAGATACGTGATCTTCGCCGTGCAGGTCCGGCCGATCCCGGAGCGGCGGGGCTACAACTAGGTCCAGACTCAGCCGTTCCCAACTTCCGTCCGGCTCCCTTTGACCACCACGCTCCATCCTGTGTCATTCGAGATCGACGGCTGGGAGCCTGAGCACCGAGCGCGCCGGGCGCGAGGTCCAGCTTGGTCCCCGGATCGGTGCGGCAAAGGACCACGCCCTCGTCGAAGAAGTAATTGACCGGAAGATGAGCGGATGGCCCTGCGGGTCGACGAGGGCTATGCGGCCGACCTGGTACGAGCGGAGGAGATTGACCCGCACTCCTGGTCGGGGATGGTCTTGCGATGGGGCATCTGGCGAAAGGGTATTACCACGAAAAAAGGCCTCGCGGGGGGTAGGTCCGCGAGGCTATACGAAACCGATTTCCTAAGCGTGAATGACCCCGCGGTGGGTCAGGGCTCGGAAGATGAAGAGAAATATGAG
>DATLUC010000061.1:0-4066 GCA_035533335.1 Candidatus Baltobacterales bacterium | reverse complement strand
GTCGTCCGCCTAGTTCTGAAGGAGGCTTGCCATGGCCAAGTATCTGATCGAGGCCGGTTACTCCCACGAAGGTCTTAAGGGCCTCGTCAAGGAGGGCGGAAGCGGCCGGCGTAACGCTGTTGAAGCGGCCGTCAAGTCGCTCGGAGGACACCTCGACGCTTTCTATTTCGGGTTTGGCGAGAGCGACATCTATGCCATCGTCGACGCGCCTGACAACGTCAGCGTCGTCGCGTTCGCGCTGGCGGTGGGCGCGACCGGAACCACAGGGCATTACAAGACGATCGCTCTTCTGACGCCCGAAGAGGTCGACCAGGCCGCGAAGAAGGCGGCCGGCGCATCGTACCGAGGCTCTGGCCACTAACCGAGGCGAGTCGTGGCCGACCGCTGGCTGACGTTCGACTGCTTCGGCACGCTGATCGATTGGCGTCACGGGATCCGGACCACCGGGGAGCTGCTGTTCCCGGGGCGCGGCCCGGCTTTCCTCGACGCCTACATCGCGCTCGAGGCCGAGGTCGAGAACGAGGGATCCTTTCACCGGTATCGCGCGGTGCTCACCGAGACGACGCGCCGCGCGGCTCAGCGCCTATCGGTCGACCTCAAGCCTGACGACGCGACGGCCCTGGTCTCGACGATCCCGTACTGGCCGGCCTTTGCGGACGTCGGGCCGGCGCTCGGCGAGCTGCGGAGGAAAGGTTGGAAACTGGCCCTGCTCACCAACTGCGACCGCGACCTCATCGCGCTCACGCAGCGCAGGCTGCCGGTCCCGTTCGATGCGGTCGTGACCGCGGAAGACGTTTCGGCGTACAAGCCCGACCCTGCTCACTTTCGCCTTTTCCAGTCCACCTTTGGCGCGTCCGCCGACGCCTGGATCCACGTCGCGCAGAGCTACTTCCACGACATCAAACCCACCAGCGAGCTGGGCATCAGCCGCATCTGGGTCAACTGCCAGGGCGAGAAGGACGACCCATCGCTCGCCGACGCGGTCGTAGGCGGGTTGGGCGAGCTGCCGGCGGCGGTGGAGCGCCGGGTCAGCGCCCGCCGCTGAAGTCGGCGAGGTCGACGGTGGCGCGGTAGACGCGCCGCGCCGGTCCAGATTGCACCAGGTTTCCGGCCGGCTCGCGCCGCACCGCGAGGTCGCCGCCCGGCATCTGGATGGTGACGTGGTCGCCGACCAGGGCTTCCCGCATGCACGCCGCGGCGACCGCGCTCGCGCTGGTGCCGGACGCCAGGGTATAGCCCGCGCCGCGCTCCCAGATCTCGATTCGCACATGCGCGCGATCGATCACCTCGCACAGCTGCACGTTGGTGCGCTCGGGAAACGCCTGGTGGCGCTCGAGGTGAGGGCCAAGCTCCAGGCATCGCTGCTTGGTCACGGGTTGGCCGAACACGACACAGTGCGGGTTGCCGACCGAGACGAGGATTGCGTCGACGCCGCCGGTAGGGGTATCAAGATGAACGCGCGACGGCTCGCCTTCGAACTTCGCCGGCAGGTCCGCCGCCTTGAACGAAGGCCGTCCGATGTCGATCTCCGAGCTCACCTCCGCGCCGTCCCGTGCGAGCACCCTCACCGAGTTGGCGCGGTCCGCCGTGCGCAGCTCGAAGCGGTCCCCGGCGCCGTGCTCCAGCACCGCGTGCGCGGCGGTGATGCGAAGACCGTTGCCGCTCTTCTGCGCCTCTGAGCGGTCCGGGTTGAAGATGCGCACGATCATCGCCGCGGGGTCGAACGCGAGCAGGCCGTCGGACCCCAGGCCCAGGTTGCGGTCGCACAAAAGAGGAAGCAAAGGGACGATTTGATCAAGCGGTCCAGGCAGGTCCAGGACGAGGTAGTCGTTGCCCAGGGCCTGGTACTTAATGAGATCGATTCGCACTAACGAGACTCCATCAACGGGAATCATCGTCGACCATCGTGGGTTGTCATAAGATGTCGTAAATATGCAGGATCTGAGCTGGCCCGCACAGCGCCTGGTTCACACTCCGGCCTGCTTCTGTAGCTAGTTCCGGCGGTTCGCTCGCGCCCGTGAGGCGCGCCCGTCCGACCGCAGTCTCTACCGAGTCGATCATCGGTAATTGGCATTTTCACGGAGGTATCGGAATTGAGCTCATCGACACAAACCAAAGCGTTGGTCAGCACCAACTGGATCGCCGACCACGCCAAGGATGCAGGCTTGCGTCTCGTCGAGGTGGACGTCGACCCGCGCGCATATGCGGGCGGCCACATCGAGGGCGCCGTCGGATGGAACTGGCGCAAGGACCTGCAGGAACAGCTGAGCCGCGACATCGTGAGCAAGGATGCGCTGGCCAAGCTTCTCGGCGAGAGCGGGATCACGCCTGACACCGCGATCGTGCTCTACGGCGACAACAACAACTGGTTTGCCGCTTACGCCTACTGGGCGTTGAAGTACTACGGCCACGAGAAGGTCCAGCTGATCGATGGCGGACGGGTCAAGTGGGAGAAGGAAGGCCGCGCCTACAGCACGGAGGTACCGACCTATCCGGCGACGACCTATCACTTCCACGGCTCTCCCAAAGAGGACATTCGCGCTTACCGCGACCACGTGCAGTCCAGGCTCGGCAAGGCCGGGCTCGTGGACGTCCGCTCGCCCAAGGAGTACTCGGGCGAGCTGCTGGCGCCAGAGAACCTGCCGCAGGAAGGCGCGCAGCGCGGGGGCCACATTCCGACGGCGGTGAGCATCCCCTGGGGCACCGCTGTCAACACGGAGGACGGCACCTTCAAGAGCCTCGACGAGCTCAAAGAGATCTACGGCGGTAAGGGCATTTTGCCCGACAAAGAGGTCATCGCCTACTGCCGCATCGGCGAGCGCTCTGCGCACACGTGGTTTGTGCTCCACGAGCTGCTCGGATACAAGGACGTCAAGAACTACGACGGCTCATGGACCGAGTGGGGCAGCTCCATTCGCGTACCCATCGAGAAGTAGGGATGGCGGTCACGCAGACGGTCGACCAATCGGCACTCAAGGTCAACCAGACCGGGATCGTCGCCACCGTGCTCGTCGCGGTATTAGGAAGCCAGGCCGTCCCGTGGCTGATCTGGTTGATCCCGCTGCTTGCGATCGTGCTCCTGGCCGGCACCTTCGCGCCGCAGCTCGCGCTGTTCAAGCAGCTCTACTTCAAGGTCCTCAAGCCGCGCGGCATCGTCAAGCCGCGACTGATGGCGGACCGGCCTGAGCCGCACAACTTCGCGCAAGGCCTGGGCGGGGTCTTCCTTGCCATCTCCTCTCTGCTTGTGTTTGGACCGCTGCTCGCGGGCGACTTCCGGCCCGGCCCCGGCCTGGTCCTCGGGTTCGCCATCGCGCTACTCGTCGCAGTGCTGGCTTTCGTGAACCTGGCGTTCGGATACTGCCTGGGCTGCCAGATCTACTTCCAGCTTGGCAAGCGGGGATTGATTCGGGCGTGAGCGCGCAGCTCTGGGCGGTGGCGGCGGTGGGCGCGATCGTGCTCGCCGCCGCCTGCGTGGAGGCGGCTCGCTCGCAAATCGCGCGCCGGCGCGCGATCGGCGCGTCGGCAGCTCCCGCGAGGGAGCCCTACATCCTCTACTTCACCGGTGATAGCTGCACCGTCTGCCGAACCCACCAGGAACCGGCGCTGGCGAAGCTGGGCCCGGTGCGGGTCGACAGGGTGGATGCGATCGAGGACCGAACGCTGGCCGACCAGTTCCACGTCTACACGCTGCCCACCACGGTCGTGATGTCGGCCGAGGGTCGCGCGCTGCACGTCAACTACGGCTATGCGCCGGCGACCAAGCTCGAGCGCCAGCTGGCCGATGCACGGATCGCCACCGTGAGCGTGCCCGCCACCGCATAACCTGGATCGATATCCTGAGTCGGTGATCCACCGACTGGCTGCTGGCGCTTTGCTCCTGGTGATCGCGGCTGCGTGCGGGCAATCACAGGCGACTCCGACCACCCAGGCGATCGTGCTGGGCGCGATCTATCCTCTCAGCGGCCCGCAGGCTCCGGGAGGCAAGGACGAGCTCGCTGGAGTGCAGGCTGCGCTGAAGGTCGCCGAGGCAGAGGGCGCACCCAACGTTCGCCTCCAGGTCATCGAT
>DATLUC010000060.1:0-4801 GCA_035533335.1 Candidatus Baltobacterales bacterium | reverse complement strand
GCGCGCCCGCTTGATCGCGGGCGACAAGCCGGCCATCACGTTCGCCGACGTGGCAGGCGTGGAGGAGGCTAAACAGGAGCTCACCGAGATCGTCGAGTTCCTCAAGTATCCCGAGAAGTTCGTGGCCCTCGGCGCGCGCATCCCCAAGGGCGTGCTGCTCGTCGGACCTCCTGGAACCGGCAAGACGCTGCTGAGCAAGGCAGTCGCCGGCGAGGCGGGCGTGCCGTTCTTCTCGATCTCCGGCTCCGAGTTCGTCGAGATGTTCGTCGGCGTCGGCGCGAGCCGGGTCCGCGACCTGTTCGACCAGGCCAAGAAGAACTCCCCGTGCATCGTGTTCGTCGACGAGATCGACGCCGTCGGGCGCCAGCGCGGCGCGGGACTTGGTGGCGGCCACGACGAGCGCGAGCAGACCCTCAACCAGCTGCTCGTCGAGATGGACGGCTTCGATACCAACACGCACGTGATCGTCATCGCCGCGACCAACCGTCCGGATGTCCTCGACCCCGCGCTCCTGCGGCCCGGCCGCTTCGACCGCCACGTGACGCTCGACCGCCCGGACATCAAGGGCCGGCGCCAGATCCTGGACGTGCACGCGCGCAACAAGCCTCTCGACTCGACGGTCGACCTCGACGTGCTCGCCCGGCAGACGCCAGGCTTCAGCGGCGCGGACCTCGCGAACCTCATCAACGAGGCCGCCATCCTGGCCGCCCGTGCCAACAAGAAGGTGATCGGCATGGACGAGCTCGAGGAGGCGATCGCGCGCGTGATCGCGGGGCCCGAGCGGAAGAGCCGCCGCATCTCCGACCACGAAAAAGAGATCATCGCCTACCACGAGACCGGTCACGCCCTGGTCATGAAGGCGCTGCCGCACACCGACCCGGTGCACAAGGTCTCGATCATCTCGCGGGGCATGGCCCTGGGCTGGACCCTGAGCCTTCCCGAAGAGGACAAGTACCTCATCTCGCGCGACGAGCTGATGGACCAGATCGCCGGGATCATGGGTGGTCGGGTGGCCGAGGAGATCGTCTTCAAGGACATCACGTCGGGCGCTGAGAACGACATCCAGAGGGCGACCCAGATGGCCCGCCGAATGGTCACCCAGTGGGGCATGTCAGACAAGCTCGGCACGGTGGCGATGGGTCACCGGGAGGAGCTCGTGTTCCTTGGTCGCGACCTCGGCGAGCAAAGGAACTACTCGGAAGAGGTGGCGGCGATCATCGACGAGGAGATCCGCAGCATCGTCGACCACGGTTACCAGACCGCCAAGACCATCCTCACGGCGCAGCGCCACCAGATGGACCTGGTCGTCGAACAGCTGAAGGTCGTCGAGACGATCGACGGGAAAGAGCTGGACGAGATCCTCGCGCGCGGAACGACCGAAGCTCCGGCCGCGAGCTCCTCAGCCTCGTAGCACGCCAGGCGCCCGCGGGTCAGTCGGAGGCTTAATCGTTGCCGGTCGGGGCAACGTCGGCCGCAGCCTCGCCCGGGCGCTGAGGGTCGCCGGTGCTCGGGCTCACCACGGGCAAGGCGCCGAAGTTCGTGAAGCGGTACGCGAACCTGGCGGAGGAGATCACCCGCGCCGCTACGCGCTTCGCCCAGGAAGTAGGCAGCGGAACGTTCCCCGGACCGGAGCACGAGTACTCGGCCAACGGCCATGGGGATCTCCCCGCTCAGGTTGTGGCGGGTGCCCATAAGGAAGAAGAGGTCACGTACGACGCCGGGTAACCGGCCGGAGGTGATCGAAGACCCCGGCACGATGCTCGCCTCATCGCGCCGGTGGCGCGCCGCGGGCAAAGCGATCGGCCTGGTCCCGACCATGGGCGCGCTGCACGCCGGCCACCTGAGCCTGGTCGAGCTCGCCTGCGGCGAGAACGCGATCGTGGTCGTGAGCATCTTCGTCAACCCTCGCGACCCCGAGCACGACGAGGAGCTCCGTGGCCAGGCCGGCATCGACGCCATCTATCGGCCCTCCGCCGCGGTGATGTACCCGCCGGGGGCCGCCACTCGGGTGCGCGTCGTCGGCGTTTCGGAGACCCTCGAGGGCGCCGCCCGCCCCGGCCATTTCGAAGGGGTGGCCACCGTGGTGACCAAGCTGCTCGCAGCCGTCCAACCGGACCGCGCGTACTTCGGCCAGAAGGACGCCCAGCAGGCAGCGGTGGTCCGACGCCTGGCGCGCGACCTGGACCTCGGGGTCGAGATCAGGGTCGCGCCCACGGTCCGGGAGGCGGACGGCCTCGCGCTCAGCTCGCGCAACGTCTACCTCGACCCGGGCCAGCGCAAGGCGGCGGCATCGTTGAGCGCAGCGCTGCGCCGGGCGACCGACGCGTACGCGACCGGCGAGCGGCGCCCGGAGGCCCTCAGGGAGATGCTTCGAGCCCGGTTGGAGGCCGAGCCGCTGGCCCGCGTCGACCACGCGGAGGTCGTCGATCCCGTCACGTTCCAGCCTCCCGGCACACTGGCCGTGCTGGCGGCCTGGATCGGCAAGACTCGGCTGATCGACAACCACGATCTGTCGCAACCGTTTCCCGGATAACCGGGTTTCGTGCGTTACAATTGCAGTTCGTATTGGCGGAGGCCGTTATGACGACCAACACCACACCAATAATCTCTAGGGGGTACTTGCTTTGTCCAATGAGTCCGGTGCTGTCCTGACAGAACAGAAGGAGGCGACCGACCAGGACTCTTCAGCCCCGATGACCATGGAGGACTATCTCCACTTCGATGAGGAGTCCTTCAAGACACCCAACCACGGGGACATCGTGGACGGGATCGTGGTCCGGGTGGATGCGGACGAGGTGCTGGTCGACATCGGCGCCAAGGCCGAAGGCGTCATCTCCAGCAAGGAGCTGGGACTTCGCGGAGACCTTGATTCGGTGGGGCTCGAGCCCGGCGACCAGATCAAGGTCTACGTGCTGCAGCCGGAGAACGAGGAGGGCAACGTCGTCCTCAGCCTCCGCCGCGCGCGGGCGGAGACAACCTGGCTGGTGGCCGCCGAGAAGCAGGCCGACGGCTCGGTCATGGACGCCGACGTCCGCGAGCAGAACAAGGGCGGCCTGATCGTCAACATCCTGGGGCTCCGAGGCTTTCTGCCCTCGAGCCAGGTCGCCCGCGCTTACGCCGGCAGCCTGGAGTCGCTGGTGGGACAGCGCATCCCGGTCAAGATCCTCGAGGTCAACCGCAAGCGCAACCGGCTGATCGTCAGCCAGAAGGCCGCGGAGGACGAGGACCGCGCACGCAAGCGCGAGGAGCTGTTCAGCCGGCTGGCGACCGGAACCACGGTCAAGGGCACCGTCTCCGGCATCACCAGCTACGGCGCGTTCGTCGACATCGGCGGCGCGGACGGCCTGATCCACATCTCCGAGCTCTCCTGGGACCGCGTGTCCAAGGTCACCGACGTACTTCAGCTGGGCGATGAGGTCACCGTCAAGGTGATCAAGCTCGACCCCGAGCAGACCAGGATCTCGCTGTCGCTGCGGCAGCTGCAGCAGGACCCCTGGGAGAGGCTCGTCCAGTCGATGCCGATCGGCTCGATCGTGGAAGGGCAGGTCACCAAGACCAAGAAGTACGGTGCCTTCCTCCAGATCATGCAGGGCATCGAGGGTCTGCTCCACATCTCGGAGCTGTCGTGGGACCACGTCGAGCGGACCGAAGACGTGCTCAAGGTCGGCGAGGACTTGCAGGTGAAGGTGATCGGCATCGACACCGCGCGCCGGCGCATCTCACTCAGCCTGAAGCAGCTTTCCGCTCCCCCGGCCAACATGGCGCCTTCGAGGTCGGACCAGCGAGCTGACGAGTACCCCGACCTGGAGGACGAGGCCTAGCCTCACCGCCGCGGCAGTCTCAGGCTCCCAGGGTGGCCAGGCGTTGGGCCGCCGGGGTGTAGAAGGGATCGATCGCCAGCGCTCGCCGGTAGGCGTCTTCAGCCTGTGATGTGCGGCCGAGCTGCAGCTGCATGTCCCCGAGCTCGACGTAGAGGCTCGGCTCGGTTTCCCCGAAGTCGGCCGCGCGCTGCATCTCCGCTGCGCCCGACGACCGGTTGCCCTGCGCGACCAGCGCTTCGCCGAGGGACCAGTGGTAGCGGGCCTGAAGTGGATCGATGCGGACCGACAGGTCCGCGCGGTTCTGGTAGTACCAGATGTCGGCCAGGACAGGCATGACCGCCAGCGACACAGCGGCGAGCCCGAGCGCCACGGCCAGTCCCGAGCGCCACCAGGGAAGCACCGCCGAGTCGGGTGGCGCAGCCTCGACGGCGGCGGCGCCCTCCGCGGCGCGGATGGCCGACCAGGCCGTGCCTGCCAGCAGCCAGAACGCCCCGGTCGCCGGCGCCCAGTCGAAGTTGAACAGGACCCATACCGAGTAGCCCACGCAGGCCGCACCCAGCGGCCCCACCCCGGGCGCATCCCGGTGACGCCAGACGCCGATGAAGAGAAGCGCCACCACCCACCCGAGAGCCGCCAGGCCGGCCACGCCCTGCGTGGCGGCCAGGTCGAGGAGCCCGGAGTGGACGCGGTCGAAGGTCACCAGGGACGCGTAGTCACGGCTGAGGAAGTGCCCGAAGACCAGGCCCGTCGCATCTTCGCCCCAGCCGGTCAGTGGACGGGCCGCGAACATGCGAAGCCCGTCCTGCCACAGGTGCAGCCGCAGCGCGGCGGGATCGTCATTGAGAGCGTTCAGCGGGGAGAGGACGATGGCCAGGATCCCGCCGCCGACCGCCGCGACGGAGACCACGGCCGCGCCGATGGCAAGCCTGCCGCGCAGGGCGAAGACGGCCAGCGCGAGGCAAGCGGCCAACGTGCCCATC
>DATLUC010000059.1:0-24115 GCA_035533335.1 Candidatus Baltobacterales bacterium | reverse complement strand
GAGCAGGGCGAGGTAGTTGAGCAGTGCCTCGGGCACGTAGCCCTGCTCGCGGTAAAGAGCGAGGTTCGTCTCAGGGTGCTTGCGCTTGGACATCTTCGATCCGTCGGGGGCGAGGATCAGAGGCATGTGGGCAAACGCGACTGGGCGCGAGTAGCCGAGCGCATCGACCAGCAGCAGCTGATAGGGGGTGTTGGAGAGATGCTCCTCGCCCCGGATGACGTGCGTGATCTTCATGACCGCGTCGTCTACCGGGCTCGCAAACTGGTAGGTCGGATATCCGTCCGACTTGATGATGATGAAGTCGCCCATCAGCTCCGCGTCGAATCGCATCTCGCCCCGGATCATGTCCGTGAAGGAGACCTCACCGCCCGGGATCTTGAACCGCACGGTGAACTCCGTGCGACCGGCGGGCGGATTGGTGAGGCAGCGTCGCGAGTACCTGTACGCGCGCTTTTCGGCCTGTGCCTGCTTGCGCTCCGCGTCGAGCTCCTCGCGCGTGCACCAGCACTTGTACGCCTTGCCTTCCTTGAGCAGGCGGACCGCGTGCTGCTTGTACACGTCCAGCCGCTCCGACTGCCGGTAGGGCGCATCCGGGCCGCCCTTGTCCGGGCCTTCATCCCAGTCGAGGCCCAGCCATCGCAGGCTCTCGTAGATCAAGAGCTCGTATTCCGGCCGGTTGCGCTCCATGTCCGTGTCGTCGACCCGCAGCACGAACGTGCCGCCGCGCTGGCGGGCGAAAAGGATGTTGTAGAGCGCGGTGCTCGCCGTGCCCAGGTGGGCGAACCCGGTGGGGCTGGGCGCGATCCGCACCCTGACCGGAGAATTCGGGTCGGGCACGCACATATCCTAGGCAGGTGCCGGGAGTGCTCGCCTTGGTCGGAGGGGATGAGTTCAACCCTGGCAACGAGGAGCAGGATCGCGTGCTGGCTGCCGCAGCGGGCCCCGGGCCGGCATACGTGGTGCCCACCGCTGCCGCGCGCCAGGATCCCGGTGGGGCGGTCGCGCACGCCACAGCCTGGTTCAAGCGGTTCGGCCTGGACCTCGCCGAGCTGCCGGTCCGCAAGCGCACCGACGCGACCTCGGCGGCCATCGCCGAGCGTGCACGCAAGGGCGGCTTCTTCTACCTGGTCGGCGGCGACCCCGGGCTGGTGGCCCAGGTTCTGCGTGGCACGCCGGTATGGGCGGCGATCTTCGAGGCGTGGCGTGGAGGCGCTTCGCTCGCCGGGTCTTCGGCGGGCGCGATGGCCCTGTGCAGCCACACGTTGGTGCGCGCGAGCTGGCCGAACCGCTTCAACCGGCGCCCCGCCGACGCGCTCGGCCTCCTGTCCGACACAGCCGTGCTGCCGCACTTCGATACGTTCGGCCACCGCTGGGTCGAGTCCGCCCGCCAAGCGGCGCCCGCAATGACGCTGTTGGGGATCGATGAGCGGAGCGCCGTGGTCTGGCAGGACGACGCCTGGCGTGCGGCGGGCCCTGGCGCGGTCACCGTGATCAAAGGGAAAAAGAGCACCACCTTCGCATCCGGGGCCACGGTGTCGGGACTGCGGGTCCCCGCACGTATCCTTCCCAGGTGATCGACTCCAAGCGGCGGCCGCCGAGGACGCTTCACGCCGGGTGGATTCAATTGGGATCGATGCGCGTGCACCACATGCACGGCGGCCGCGGATCCCCTGTCCTTTTCATCCACGGCCTGGGCTCGTCCGGCTACATCGAGTGGCGTTTCAACCTCGAGCAGGCGGCGGCTCGACATCGCGTATATGCCCCCGACCTGCCCGGTTTCGGCCGGACCGAGAAACCGCGTGCGCGTTATGGAATTCCGTACTTCACTCGATTCATCGAGCGGTACATGGAGAGTCGGGGCCTGCGCAGCGCGACCGTGGTGGGCGCATCACTCGGTGGGCGAATCGCGCTCGAGCTCGCTTTGCGGCGCCCCAAGCTCGTGAGCAAGCTGGTCCTCGTCAATACGCTCGGCCTGGGACGGCCCAACGTCCGGTTCTCCTATGGGCTCGTCACGATCCCCCGCGTCGGCGAGGCGGTGATGAAGGTCGCGCGCAACGCGCTTCACTGGGCCCCGCCCAACATGGTCCGTCGTGTCGCCGCCCGCTATGCGGGCGCCAGCTCCGACCTCAATCGCACGATGGACGACACGTATCTCGGCCAACTGCGCGAGCTGTACTCCGCCGAGGGCTACCACGACGCGTATCTCGCGACCATCCGCTCGCTGGTGACCCCGCGCGCCCTGCTCGGCCAGCAGTACGACATGACCAAGAGGCTCGGCGAGCTGAATCTTCCCGTGCAACTGATCTGGGGCGCGGACGACCCACTTTTTCCCGTCGCGCACGCCACGCGAGCCCACGCCTTGATCGAGGGCTCGCGGCTCGCTCTCATCGAAGGCGCAGGCCACACGCCACAGGCAGAACGGCCAGAGGAGTTCAACCGCGTCCTCAGCGCCTTCCTCTCAGCCTGACCGCCGGTACACAAGCCCCGAGTACCGGGCCCTTGTCGGCGCCCCGCTGGATCCGCTCGTCCATCCCGAGCCGATGGCTCCGCCACGGCTGTACCGCTTCGTGCGGCGCCTCGTGGGATGGATCGTGCTCCGGCTGTTCCGGGTTTCGGTGAGCGGTCTCGACAACATCCCGGCGCCGCCGTTCATCATCGCGGCCAACCACCAGGCCTGGTTCGACCCGGCGTTCATCATCCCGTTTTTCCCCGAGGCGCCGGTGATCTACACGATGGCGAAACGTGAGACGGTGTTCAACAGCGCCTGGAAGCGAAAGCTCCTTCCCCTCATCGGGGTCTTTCCCATCTCGCCGCATCAGGGCGAGCTCGACCAAGCCGGGCTGCGGACGGTTTACCAGGTGCTCGACCGCGGCGGCGTGGTGCTGATGTTCCCCGAGGGCCGCTACTCGCGCGGCCGCGCGCTTCGCCCACTCAAGACCGGCATCGGCTACTTCGCTCTGCAGGCGGGCGTTCCGGTCTGTCCCGTCGCCGTCAGGGGGACCGACGTCTTCCGTCCTTTCGGCCGAATCGAGATCACGGTCGGTCCTCCTGTCCTCCCCGATCCGCCCGTGTGGTGGGAGCTGAAGAAGCGCGTCAATCGAGTGGTCGACAACGTGCAGAAGGCCCTCACCGCAGCGCTTCGGCGAGGTCGCCGCCCTTAGAATCCGAGCACTTGCACCTGGTAATCGGCTCGGGCGAATTCCTGGGCGATCACGTCTCCGCGGCGCTCGCGCCTGAGGTTCCAGTCATCGCCCTCAACGCGGATGCGGACGACGAGACGCTGGCCGACGCGTTTCGCGGCGTCGAGGTCGTGATCAACTGCGCGCGCTCGAAGTCGCCCGCGCGACGCCTCAAGTTCCGCAAATACCCGCCCACGATGCTCCAACGCGTGCTGGCGACGGCCGAGCGCACCGGGGTGCGCCGGATCGTGCACGTTTCGAGCGCCGACGTTTACGGTCCCGATCACTTCGCGCGGATCACTGAGAAATCGAGTCTGCGCCCGGCTCACGCGTTCGAACGCCTGACGCTTTTCGAGGAGCAGTGGCTGGTCGAGGCGGCCCACAACGTGGAGGTCGTCGTGGTGCGCCCAACCAGGATCTTTGGAATCGGGGAAGACTGGATCCTCCCGAGGGTGATGGCGTCAGTCGCCAGGGGGAGGATCTGGTTACCGCACGGCGGGCGGGCCACGCAGACGTTCGTGGCGGCGGCGGATGTGGGACGCGCGTGCCTGGCGGCCGGCGACCGGGGCCGGCCTGGTCAGGCCTACCTGGTCGCGGGCTTCGACTCGAGCTGGCGCGAGCTCATCGAATCAGCCTCGCGGGCGGCCGGTTTCGAGGCGGTCATCCAGTCGATCCCTTATGACCTGGCCTACATCCGGGCGCTGGCGGTCGAGACCATGACCGCGCAGGGCGCGACCGCCTGGCCGGGACTCTTCGCCGTCGACGTCATCGGAAAGCCTCACTACTACGACGATTCGCACTCCCGCCGAGAGCTCACGTGGTCGCCTTCGGTGGGCAGCTTCGAGCAGGAGATGCCGGCGATGACCCAGTGGCTCGCCGGGTTGCCGGAAGTCTCGGCGGCGCTCGCCGCTGAAGCCTCGGAGGCGCTTACTTCACCGCCAGGCAGGTGATCGTCTTGAAGACCCCGTCCACCTTCTGGATCTTGTCGACGATGAGCGATCCGATCGAGTTGACGTCCGGCGCCTCACAGACGGCGATGACGTCGTACTCGCCTGTGATCGCATCGGCCGCCGAGATGCCGTGGACGCCCTCCATCTTCTTGGCCACTTCCAGGGCCCGTCCCGGTGACGCGTTGATGAGGACATAAGCCTTCATCGCATTACCCCCAGTCCTTCGTTAACGGAATCGCTCCAGAGTACTCCGAGATCGAAGAAGCGTCAGCGTGATTTCAGGGCGCGGAGGAACACGTCGTCCGTGACGTTGGCACCCGACAGGATGACCACGACCTTCTCGTTCGGCGCCGGGCGGTGATGGTGGAGAAGGGCGGCGAGCGCAGCGGCTCCGGCCGGCTCCGCCAGCAAGTGCTCCCACTCGAACAGAAGCCGGATCGCGCGAAGCATCTCGTCTTCCTGCACCAGCACGACCTCGTCGACGCAGCGCCTGGCGATGTCGAACGTCAGCTTGCCCGGGGCCGAGGCGGCGAGGCCGTCGGCGATCGTATCGACCTGGTCGAGCGTGACTATGCTCCCCGCTTCGAGCGAGCGCCGCATGGCGTCGGCCCCGGCAGGCTCGACTCCGATGACCCGCGTGTCAGGCCGTCTCGCCTCGAGGTAGGTCGCGATCCCGCCGATAAGGCCGCCACCGCCGACCGGCACCAGCACCGTGTCGAAATGCTCGAGGTCGTGGATCAGCTCGACGGCGATCGTCCCCTGGCCCGCGATCACGTGCGGGTCGTCGTACGCGTGGACGAATGTCGCGCCGGTTTCCTTCTGGGCGCTGGTCGCTTCGAGGAAGGCGCCGTAGTAGTTGCGGCCGGCCGCCACGACTTTCGCGCCGAGCCGCCTGATGGCCTCCACCTTGAACTGGTTCGCCGTCTCGGGGACGTAGACCGTGGCGGGGGTCTGGAAGGCCGCCGCGGCGTACGCGACTCCCATCCCGTGGTTGCCCGCCGACGCCGTGATCACGCCGGCCGACCGTTGCTTTGGGGTCATGTGCGCGAGCTTGTTGAGCGCGCCGCGGACTTTGAAGGCGCGGATCGGCTGGATCGACTCGACCTTGAGATAGACGTGGCAGCGCACCTTGTCAGTGAACGCGCGTGAAATCTGCAGCGGCGTGGGAGGCAGGAACGCGCGCAGGTCCACCGCGGCCTGTTCGATGTCCTCCGGTGTGACCGCGTCGGTCGTCTGCTCTGTCTGCTTCACGCGGGCCAAGCTAACATCCGGGGATGGCGGACGACCTCGATCGAATTTCGCCACGCGAAGGCGCGCACGCGCGGGCCCGGGACAGGAAGGTCCGCGGGCCCAAAGTCGTAGACGTCAACCCCGGACTGAAAAAGCTCGCGCAACACCTCGCGGAGAAGCGAAAGAAGAAAACCTGACCGTGCGGTTCTGCCTGCTGGTCAGGATGCCGGCGGCTAGAAGTTCGCGGGCACGATGGCCCGCTTGTGGATGCCGGAGCCGAGCAGCTTGTCGCCCTCGCGGCACTCGACCTCGAAATAGAGCTTGTTGCCCTTGACCTCGGTGACGCGGGTGATGACGGTTACGGTGCTCCCCGGCGCCGTCGGGGCCATGTGCCTTACGTGGATCTCATAGCCGACGCTGGTCTGGCCCTCGGGAAGGAACCGCTCTATCGAGCGGTGGCTGGTCACCTCCATGAGGCCGACCATGGCCGGGGTGGAGAAAGTGCCTTTGCCCCCGACATGATGCGTGAGCAGGTCGCCCTCCACCACGCGGTCGAGCCGCCCTTCGAGCCCCGGCCGAATACTTTGGGGGGTGGCCAACCTATAGATTGTGGTCGATGACGTCACCCACCGTGCGCAAGGCGATCTTCCCGGCCGCGGGCCTGGGCACGCGCTTCCTGCCCGTCACCAAGGCGCAGCCCAAGGAGATGCTGCCCCTGGTCGACAAGCCGACCATCCAGTACGGCGTGGAGGAGGCGATCGCCAGCGGGATCGAGCAGGTGATCATGGTCACCGGCGGTGGCAAACGGGCGATCGTCGACCACTTCGACCGCTCGCTCGAGCTCGAGCACTATCTGCGTGAGAGAGGCAAGGACGACCTGCTCGAGATACTGGCCGAGGTCGACCAGCTGAGCGAGCAGGTCGACATCACCTACATTCAGCAGAAGGAGCCGCTCGGGCTCGGTCACGCGGTGTGGACCGCACGGCGGCTCGTGGAAGCGGAGGCCTGCGCCGTGCTGCTCGCCGACGACGTGATCCTCGGCGCTGCGGACCCCTGTCTCAAGCAGCTCATCGACGCCCACCGCAAGACCGGTGCGACGGTGATCGCCGTGCGTCGCTTCCCGCGCAGCGAGGTCGGCCGGTATGGAGTCGTCGCCATCAAGAGCACAAAGGGCCGGGTGCACGAGGTGACGGACATGGTCGAGAAGCCCGAACCCGGCACCGAGCCGTCAGACCTGGCCATCATCGGCCGCTACGTGCTGACCCCGTCCGTGTTTGCCGAGCTCGAATCGGCTCAGCCCGGGGCGGGCAAGGAGATCCAGCTGACCGACGCCATCAAGCGCACCCTGGGCTCTCACCCGGTGGTGGCGTACGAGTTTGAGGGTGACTACTACGACACGGGCACCGTGCCCGGCTACCTGAGGGCCAACCTGATGCTCGCGATGCGCCGTGAAGGCCTTCGCGAGGAGCTCGCCCCGATCTTGCGCGAGCTGCTGGAAGGGCCCGGTCAGGGTGGGCGCGACACGGGTCTATAATCGGTGAACGCTCTATGAGCCGATTCCCAACACGAGTGATTTACCTATGGCTGTATCAGGACGAAAAAGATTCGACGACGACAAAGTTGTCCGGTATGAGACCGCGGAGAAGGACTTCGAGGTCGAGGTTTCGCGCACCCTCAACAAATGGTGCGTCACCGTCTATCAGCTGCCGGGTAGGCAGATCCTGGTCCAGGACTTCTTTCCGGAGCGCTGGAAGGCGCTCGCACGCGCCCAGGACTTCATCCGCCTCCTGAATCAGCGCAAGAAGAAAGAAGAGGAAGGCGTCGGTTCGGGCGAAGACGACTTCTGATCGACCCGGTTACCGCGTCTTCCTCATCTCGGTAGAATTCAGCGCTCGTGAACTGGTCTGTGCTGCGTCGCGAGTGGGGAGCGGTGACGTTCGTGTTGACCGTCCTGGTCGGCGTGATCATCGTGCCAATCGCGCTTTACCTCACCAACCAGGGTCCGGCTCCGATCAGCACCCCGACCATCAGCACCGTGAGCAGCGCCCGCGCCAGCGGCGCCGAGACGGCGAGCCCGGTCAGGGTCTCGCCGACCCCTTAAGACCGAACTTCTAGGCCGAAAGACCCCAGAGCAACCTCTCGCCGTTGGGCCGCACGATGTCCTGCAGTGGCAGAGTGAACTCGGCGACCGGCTTGCGCTCAGCACTCACCCTCATCTCGATGACGTCCGACAGGCGGAGCCGGCCGACCATCGCGCAGTCGCGCAGGAAGGTGAACACCACCGGCCGGACGAGGTTCAATACGTAGTCCGCAATGCGAGCGCCGTCGGCGATCGTCTGGCCGCTCACGCTGCGGTCTCGAAACGCCAGCACGACGACCTCGTCGCTCAGCATCACGGGCTGGCTCCAGGCGTATGCACTGTCGCCGGCGCCGCTCATCAGCTGCAGCACCTCGGCCAGCCTTCGCATCGGTGATTGAGGCCCTTCGATCAAGAGGGGCACGTCGCGCTGGGGCTGGTTGAACTGCTGTGCCCGGTACTGCGCGGTGAAGCCGAGGTCTGAGATCCCCGCGAACGGCGCGGGCACCTTGATCGACATCTCGCCGAGCTGGGGGTTTGTGGGATGCATGCTGGAACCCGCCTCTTTCATGCCGTATTAACGCACGGGGGACCCCAAATGTGTCCCCCGAATCGCTCTTCGCACAGAATTGAGCTCGATGCCCCTCACTGGAAGCCGCGTGCTGGACCTGACGCGCCTGCTGCCGGGGGCCTTCTGCACCATGCTCCTGGCCGACATGGGGGCGGACGTGATCAAGATCGAGGAGCCTCGCGCCGGCGACTACATGCGCTGGACGCCGCCGCTCGTCAACGGGCAGAGCGCACTGTTCAGCACGCTCAACCGCAACAAGCGCAGCGTGACCCTCAACCTCAAATCCGAGGTCGGCCGCGACCTGCTGCTGCGCCTGGTCGAAGGGGCAGACGTGCTGGTCGAAGGGAACCGGCCCGGTGTGATGCAGCGACTGGGCCTCGGCTGGGAGGTCCTCCACGAGCGAAACCCCAGGCTGGTCATGTGCTCGATCACCGGTTACGGCCAGGACGGGCCGTTCGCAGCTCGAGCCGGGCACGACCTCAATTACATGGCGACTGCGGGCGCCCTCGGGCTCAACGGCGAGCGCGGCGGACCTCCGATCCCGCTGTCGGTCCAGGTGGCCGACATCGGCGGGGGCGGCCTGCAACCCGCGGTGGCCATCCTCGGCGCACTGGTGGGTGTCCTGAAGGGCGGCGAAGGGCGCTGGATCGACGCCTCGATGACGGATGGCGCTGTGAGCTGGCTCGCGCTCGCCCTGGCTGCGCGCGGCGGTGGAGAGGAGGTCGGGAGGGGAGACCAGCGCCTCGCCGGACGCTACGCGTGCTATCGAATCTACCGCTGCAAGGACGGCCGGTTCTTCAGCGTGGCCGCGCTCGAGCCGAAGTTCTGGAGCGCGCTGTGCCGAGCGGTGGGCGCGCCTGAGCTGGTCGAGCAGCAGTTCGTCGAGGGCGCCGAAGCCGAGCATGTCCACGAGGTCATGGAGCGGCTCTTCTCATCGCGCACCCGCGACCAATGGGTGAAGGAGCTGACGGGCCTGGATGCCTGCTGCGAGCCGGTGCTTGAGCTGGACGAGGTGGCCGCGCACCCGCAGGTCGCCGCGCGAGGGCTCTTGACCGATCACGCCGGCGTCGTCGAGGTCCGGCCCGCCGTCAGGCTTCGGGAAGAATGGCGCCGCAGAGAAGCGCCCGGCCTGGGCGAGCACACGGCCGAGGTCCTGGCCGAGCTTGGCCTCGACGCCGCGCGCTGCAGCGAGCTGATGAGCACAGGCGTCATCTGACCAGCACGTCGTCCCAGAGTCGCTTGAGCTGCTCGCGGGTCTCTTCACGGGTGCCGCTGTTGTCCACCACGAATCGGGCCACGCGCCGCTTCTCGTCCATCGGCATCTGCGCCGCGACCATCGCCTTGGCCCGGTCCTTGGGGACCCCGCGGCCCGATACCAATCTTTCGAGCTGCACCGCCGCCGGCACGTAGACCAGGATCACCTCCTCGTACATTGCCTCGAGCCCGTTCTCGAAAAGGAGCGGGACCTCATGCACCACGATCTCGGCGCCGCGTTCTGCCGCCTCGCCCGTCCGGCGCGCCATCCATTCCCGCACCAGCGGATGGACGATCGCGTTGAGCCGCCGTCGTGCATCGTCGTCATGGAACACCAGCTCGCCGAGGCGAGCCCGGTCGATTGAGCCTTCGCGCGCGTAATCGGGGCCGAACTCACGCACCACCGAATCGAAGCCTGCGCTACCAGGGGCATACGCGGCGTGGGTCGCTTGGTCGGCGTCGACCACCTCCGCGCCCAGCTCCCGGAGCATGTCCGCCACGGTTGACTTGCCCGACCCGACGCCGCCGGTGAGCCCGATGAGCTTCAATTGGCGTGCATGGGTGACGAGGAGAAATTCGATGCGGTGGTGGTCGGGGCCGGCCCGGCCGGTTCGGCGGCAGCGATCACGATGGCGAAGGCGGGCCTGCAGGTCGCCCTACTCGAACGAGGGGTCAAGCCGGGTTCCAAGAACGTCATGGGCGGCATCCTGTACAACCACTACCTCGAGGAGATCGTAGGGGACGGCTGGAAGCAGGCCCCGCTGGAACGGCCGATCATCGAAGAGCGGCGCTGGATCATGACCCCCGAAGCGGCGATCGGCATCGATTACAAGAACCTCCGCAACCGGGCGCACCCTCACTCGTTCTCTGTGCTGCGTGCGCGCTTCGACGCGTGGTTTGCAGAGCAGGCCGAGCAGGCGGGTGCGATGGTCGTGCCGGAAACGGTCGTCGACCGATTGATCGTCAAGAACGGCCGCGCGGTCGGCGTCGGCACGGGGCGCGGCGACGACCTCTATGCCGACGTGGTGATCGTCTGCGAGGGCATCGGCCTCGGCGCAAGCCTCCTGGAGAAGACGCTGATCAACGGCAAGCCGCTGCGGCGGCGGTTGCGGGCCAACGAGGTCGCGATGGCGGTCAAGGAGATCATGCAGCTGGATCCCGGGATCATCGAGGATCGGTTCAACTGCGAGGCCGGCGAGGGCTGCACGATCGAATGCTTCGGCGACTCGACCATGGGCATGTCGGGCTTCATGTTCATCTACACCAACAAGGACACGCTCTCGGTCGGCGGCGGCGCGCTGTTGAGCGAGTTCAACCAGACGCTGCGAAGCCCGAACCAGATCATGGAGCACTTCAAGAACCATCCGGCGGTCAAGCCGTTGCTGCGCGGCGCTGAGACGGTGGAGTACCTGGCGCACCTGATCCCGGAAGGCGGTCATCGCGGCATCCCCAAGGTATACGGGCCGGGTTACCTGGTCTGCGGCGACGCGGCGATGCTGAGCAACCCGGTCCACCGCGAAGGCTCGAACCTCGCAATGGAGTCAGGCCGCCTCGCGGGCTTGACCGTCATCCACGCCAAAGAGGCGGGCGATTTCTCCGAGCGAAGGCTTGCCGAGTACAAGGGAAAGCTCGACCACTCCTGGGTGATGGCGGACATGAAGAAGTACGACGGCGCGGTGCCGCTGCTCGAGCACAACCCGCAGATGTTGTCCAAATACCCGCAGGTCGCCGACCGCGCGCTGGACGAGTTCTTCCGAGTCGACGGCACGTCGAAGTGGAAGAAGCAGTCGAACATCGTGAAGATGATCCGCAAGGAGGGCGCGTTCAGGATGGGTTGGGACACCATGAAAGCCCTCTGGACCATGAAGTGACGGCCTCGCAAAAGACCGAGGACGGCCTCGCTTTCGAGGACGGCCGCCTCACGCTGCCCGACGGCCGCGTGCTGGCATGGCGCTGGTGGGGCGACCCGGGCGGGACGCCGATGCTCCGCATCCAGGGAACGCCGGGTTCGCGGCTGCAGCGCAACCCGGACGCGACCATCCAGCGGGACCTGGGAGTCCGCTACCTGGTGGCCGACCGGCCCGGTTACGGCGGCTCTACGCGCAAGCCGGGTCGCGGCGTGGCCGACGTGACCGATGACCTGGTCGCCCTCCTCGACGCGCAGGGGCTAGACCGCGTACCCGTCATGGGCACCAGCGGCGGCGGACCTCACGCCCTCGCCATCGCGGCGCGCCACCCGGACCGGATCTCCGCGGTCAGCGTGGTAGTCGGCGCGGCGCCGTTGGTGCAGGCGGAGATCGAGCGCCTGGTGGGCGTCAACGCCGAGGGCTATGACGCGGCACAGAAAGGGTGGCAGGCGCTTTACGACTACCTCGTACCGATACGAGAGCGGTTGCTCGGCGACGCCGGGATGCAGGGTGTGCTCCACGATGCGCCGCCGACCGACCGCGCGATCATGGAGAGCCCGACCTGGCAGCGGCTGTCACGCGAAAACCTGGCCGAGGCCCTGCGCCAGGGCGCCGAGGGCTGGACGGACGAGTCGCTCGTGCTGAACGAGAAATGGGATTTCGACCCGCGCGAAGTCAAGGCGACGGTCACCTGGTGGCATTCGGAGGACGACAAGAACGCGCCCCTCTCCGCGGCCAGGCGCGTCGCGTCTCGGCTGCAGAGCCTGGACATGCGCATCTGGCACGAGGAGGGCCATTTCGCGGCCCTGGTGCACGACAAGGAAATAGTCGGCGAGCTGATCCAGCGAGCCGGCGCCGGCTGAGGTCGCGGTACTTCCCCGCCAGCGGGGATGCGGGACTTTCCCCCAAGCGGGAAGCGATGCTCTAAAGGCTGACGTCGATTCCGATCCTGTGGTATCCGCTGGCTCCGTTCGGATAGCTCGCGCTGGCGTGGGCGTCCTGCAGCGCGCCTGTGCCGTCGGTGGCGCGGACCACCAGCGTGTAGGCGCCCTCGGAGGGCGGCGTCCAGGGTGCCTGCCACAGGACCCACGTGTAGGGTGAGAGAGGCGGACTGAACTCGGCCGGTCGCCAGGTCGAGCCTCCGTCGGTGCTGTACTCGACCTTGTTGATTCCCCTGGTGCCGGCGAACGCCACCCCGGCCAGGGTCACCGCGCCCAGCTTGACGATCCCGCCGTCCTGCGGGCTGTCGATCCTCGCCGTCGTCTTGATCACCGCGTTGTGGTCCCAACCCTGCTGCTCCCAGTAACCGCTGCTCTCACGGTCGACGAGGTTGATGGTCTGGAGCCATTTCGGTCCCTTCATGCCGTAGCGGCCAGGGAGCACGATCCGAGCCGGGAAGCCGTGACCGGTAGGGAGGGGCGCGCCGTCGAGCTCATACGCGACCAGGATCTCGGGCGCGCCCTGCACCAGGCTCAAGGGCACGCTCTCGGTATAGCCGTCGACCGCGCTGAACGCGACCCAGGTTCCCTGGGTGCGCGGGCTGGCCATCGCGATGAGGTCGCGCAGTGAAACGCCGGTGAAGGCGCCTGTGCTGATCAGGCCTCCGCCGACGTTGTTGCTGACGCATTCCATGGTCACGTACTGCGACACCGACGGCAGCGCTCGCAGCTGGTCGACAGACAGGGTCAGCGGCTTGTCCGCGAGGCCGCCGACGTGAAGGCTCCAGCTGGACGGGTCGACCACCGGGTCGCTGAAGTTCTTGGAGACGACGTAAAAGTTCTCGACGGGCGTGATCTCCGGTGAGATGCCTTTGAGGCCGGCCTCGGGCGCGTTGAAGATTGCCTGGTACCAACCGGGCACGAGCCGGAAGGCGAGCACTCCCAGGCTGACCGCGCCGATCGTGAGAGGAAGCGAGCTCAAGAGCCGGCGCCTCCCCGCGTCGGTGGCTCCCTGGGGCTCGGTGCCCATCTGCAGCACCACGCCGTACACGGCGAAAAGCGCCGCCCAGATCACCGGCGTCACCGGTCCGTCGTCCAGGCCGAGGAAGCCCGCCCCGCTGATGGGAAGCAGCCCGGCCGCCACCACGACCCAGCCGGCCGCGGCGAATGCGAGCGGCACGTACTGCGACCTCCAGCGCAGGGCGCCCACGGCGGCCGCCGAGCCCAGCAGGCCGAGGGCCAGGACCATGGCGACGATGAGGCCGAATTCCTCGACCACCTTGCCCGCGTGCTGGAGCGTGTCGATCAGGAACCCGAACACGAACCCCGGCATGAGAGAGAGGATCGGCTGGTTCAACAGCTGGGGCAGCGGCCGCAAGCCCAACGCCAGTGCGGCCAGGTACATGAGCGCGACCAGGGCGATCCCGGCGATGCATCCCCAACCGAATCCGCCAATCGCAGCCTGGCGCCTTGTGAGCCCGGTCATGTCAGAGGTTTACCCCGGAAAGATACGGCTCTGCTGGTAGCATCGGCGGAAAGCCATGGCGGGCCCGATAGTCGCTGACGACCTTTATCGCTTTAGGTGGATCGACCACGTTCGCCTGAGCCGCGATGGCGAGCGGGTCGCATACCAGGTCGCCTGGGCGGACGCCTCCTCACGGCAGAACCGCAGCCGGATCGTGGTCCGCCGCCTCCTCGACCCCGAGCCGGTCGAGCCGACGGCCAGCCCGCGTCGTGACCATTCGCCGGAATGGTCCCCCGACGGCCGCCGCCTGGCCTTCATCAGCCGGGTCGGCGCCGCCGACCAGCTTTTCGCGACCGAGCTCGCCACCGGGCAGACCTCGCAGGTGAGCGCGCTGCCAGATGGCGTCTCCAGCCCGGTCTGGTCGCCAGACGGCTCGCGGATCGGTTTCATCGGCATGGTCCGCTCGGACCCCGGGGCGGTGGTCGACGACCCACGGCCACCTGACCTGCCCGACCAGGTCCGCCGCACGCCGGTGGCGAGGGTCGTACGTCGTCTCGACTACAAGCACGACGGCCAGGGTTTCGTCGACGGCCGGTACCACCATCTGTTCGTTGTCTCGCCGGAGGGCGGCGAGGTTACCAAGCTCACCAGCGGAGCATGGGACGTGAGTGGCTTCGACTGGGCGCCCGACAGCACGAGGCTGGTGGTCGCCGGCAACGCCGAACCGGGAGCCGACCTGCAGCGTGAGCTGAACCTGTACCTGGTCGACCTCGGGGCCAACCGCCAGCGCCTCGGTGGCGGTTTCCTGCTGAGCTCTCCGATCTGGTCGCCGCGCGGGGACCTGATCGCTTTCATAGCGCCCAACGGCCTGGACGCCGGCCTGCTCGAGAGGCTGTGGGTCGTACCCCTAGGTGGGGGCGGTCCACGCTGCCTCACCGCCGGCTTCGACCGCGGGGTCAACGACAGCGTGATCACCGACATGCGGGCGGGTCACGGCACGCGGGTCTGCTGGTCGGCCGAAGGTGACCGCATCTACTTCCCGGCCAGCGGTCCGGGTGTGACGAGCGTGCATTCGGTCGACCTTGACGGCAATGTCCGCGACGAAGCCGTTGGGCGGCGCAGGGTCTACGACTTCGACGTCGCCGCCGGCGTCCTGGCCTTTTGCGCCTCGGACACCGACCAGCCGGGCGAGCTGCACATGCTCACGCAGGGCGCAGAAGCCCGGCTCACCGACCTCAACCCATGGCTGCGCGACCGTTACATCGCCCAGCCCGAGCACCACCAGTTCACCGCTCCGGACGGCTGGCAGCTCGAGGGTTGGGTCCTCAAGCCCGACGGCCTCGACCCGAACCGGCTCTACCCGATGGTCATGGAGATCCATGGAGGGCCGCACGGCCAGTACGGGTGGGCCTTCTTCCACGAGCTGCAGGTTCTCGCGGGCATGGGTTACGTCGTCTTCTATCTCAACCCACGAGGGTCGGACGGGTACGGCGAGCGGTTCCGCCGCGAGGTGGTACGCGACTGGGGCGGCAAGGATTATGCCGACCTCATGAGCTCGCTCGACCAGGTCGTCGACCAGACGGGCTACATCGACACCAACCGCATGGGGGTCGGTGGAGGTTCGTACGGCGGTTACATGACCAACTGGATCCTCGGGCAGACAGACCGCTTCTCGGCCGCGGTCTCGATGCGCTCCATCTCGAACCTCGTCAGCGAGTACTCGCAGCACGACATCGTGCTCTGGGGCGCGCTGGAGCTCGGGCCTCCGCCCTGGCCCGACCTGGATGAGCTGTGGAGGCGCTCGCCGATCCGGTACGTCCAGAACTACAGGACGCCACTGCTCCTGACGTGCGGCGAGATGGACCTGCGTTGCGCGATCTCGCAGTCGGAGGAGCTGTTCGGCGCTCTGCGGCTCCTGGGCAAGACGGTGGAGCTGGTGCGCTTTCCCGACGAGTCCCACGATCTGTCGCGCAGCGGCCGGCCGGACCGCCGGGTCGAGCGTCTGCGACGGATCGCCGGCTGGTTCGAGCGTTTTCTCGGCACCGCGGCGCTAGACCGCACCTCGGAGGCCGCGACGCAGGTGCTGCCAATCCCGGCCGAAGCCCACCGGGAATGGGCCAAGACGATCGCGATGTCCACCTCGACCCTCCCGCTCGAGCTGGAGGAGGGGTCGTCGCCTGAGCCCTCCCTCGAGGCGGCGCTCGCAGCGGCAACCGAACTGGCGGAAGCGGAGCTTGCCGGCACGGCGATCGAGGTCTTCCACCCGGCTGAGTTGCCGGCTGCCCCGGCCGAGGCGCCGGCCGAACCGGAGACCGCCAACGAGCTGGTCGAGGAATCCGAGCTCGAGACCCAAGCTCAGCCCGAGCGGGACATGACACCCGCCGCCCTGGTGGAGGTGCCTGTTCAGGCCGCCGAGGTCCCGGTGATCCAGCCGGAGATCCCCCAGGAGCCCGCAGGCCTCGTGCCCGAGATCGCCGAGCCCGAGGCGTTGCCGGACCTGCCCGAGCCGCTGCCCGAAGAGCCACAGGTCGAATCGATAGCCGCCGCCGATGCGGCCGAACCCGAGGCGATCATCGCCGCCGAACCGGAGACGCCCGAACCGGAGGCGCTCGAACCGATGCAAGGTGTCGCGCAGACCGAGGTCGAGGCGCAGCACGATGGTTGGGCAGGGGAGCAGGAAGAGCCCAAGCCGGAAGCGACCGCCGTCGAGCCCGAGCCGGAACCCGCGGCCGAACCGTTCGCGGCGAGCGCCGGCGAAGAACCAGCGCCATCGCCACCGGAACCCTGGTCGGAGCCATCCGCCAACGCCCCACAGGCCTCTTCAGCGGATCGCGAACCTGCAGTGGCGACCGCGAAGGCGCGGGAGCCGCAGGTGGACGCTTCGATGGCCGAGCCTGATCCGGGCTCCGAGCCGCAGGCCGAGACAGTCGAGCCGCCTCAGACCGAGCGGGAGGTCGCCGCGGCGACGCGCCCGCCTGCGCCGGCTTCCGGCCCGAACGTGACGTCGACCATCGTCGCGTGGCCCACCGCCTCGGCCGCCACCGGCAATGGAAACCAAACCGGATCAGATGGGTTCGAAGAGGCGACCTCGATCATCCCCGCCTGGCAGCACCCGCCTGCCGAGTCGAAGGCCACGGTCTCTCTGCAGGCGCTGCCACCCGAAGAGCTCGCGCTCGGGGCCGGTTACGCCGCGCTTTTGACTTTCGAGAGCGGGCCGTTTGCCGGACGGATCGTTGCGCTGCCGAGCCAGATGGTCTCCATCGGCCGGGCGCCCGACAACGACGTCGTGATCGGGGATCCCGCCACGTCGGGCCACCACGGCAGGATCGAGGTGCGGACCGGCTCTTTCTGGATCAGCGACCTGGGCAGCACCAACGGGACGCTCGTGAACGGCGAGCCCGTGATCGAAAAGCAGCTATCGGACGGCGACCTGGTCGCAGTCGGTCAGAGCACGATGCGCTTCACGATGGAGTCTTAGCCGGGCAGACCGGCCTGGGTGGCCTGGGACCTCAAGGCCTGGAGCAGCACGTCAAACTCGCCGGCGTGGACCCTGATGTGAGATATGGCCGGTCGGGCCAGGAACTGCCAGGCGGGGAGGCCGTCGAGGTCCCGAACTTCCGCCCACACCGCAGGTTCGAGGTAGTCCGGCCGGGCCGCTTGGTTGGCTTGCAAAGGGACCCTGGCGTCGAGGACGGTCTCGGGCTGGCTGTCAAGCCACGCGATCGCCGCCACGCGTACGTCGTCAAGGTAGTCAACCGCCTCGGTTCTCGAAGTAGCTCGGGTTACCTCGTCGGCCACCGAGTCGGGAATTCCCGCACCGTAGAGCGCGCTCCTTGGGAACCGCTCGCGCCACCTCGGGCCGTCCGCGACCTCCGGCTGCCCGGCCATCGCCGAATGCACCGTCCAGTCGACGATTCGTACGCAGTGCCACAGGATGAATCCGAGCTTGCTCGTCCCCAAAAGGGCGCGCCGGTCCCATTCTTCGTCGCCAAGGCCTTCCAGCCGCGCCCGGATGAGGTTGAAAGATCCGTCGAGCTGTAACCGGAGCACGTCCTTGCCGGTCATGGGGCCTCCCTTCTCTCAAAAATGGGTGAGCGCCGCGCCATCGGCCGCGGCCCAGGCCGAGCCGCACGCGGTGGATGCGTTTGGCCAAATCGCAATGCGACCCGTCCCTACTTGGAGCCCCTTTCCGCGCACGACGCTTTACGGCGGCCATCGTAAGTGCCTCGGTACCCTTGTGGACCGGTGGCGGTCATCGAGGAGATCTGGCGTCATCCCGTCAAGTCGATGGCGGGCGAGAGTGTCGAGTCATCTCTTGCCGGCGCCGACGGGCTGACGGGCGACCGGCGTTGGGCCCTCGTGGACGGAGCTCCGAACCGGGCGGGAAAGCCGCTGACCATCCGCCAGCACGAGCGCTTGATGACCTACCGCGCAAGGCTGGCCGGGGAGGGGGTCGAGGTCGTGACGCCAAGTGGCGGCGTGCGCGCGCTTGACGATCGGCTGGTCGGCGAGCTCGCCGCCGAGTCGGGCAGGCCGCTCCACCTCCGTGACCGCCCCGGGGCCAACTTCGACGACTCGCCCGTGCTGATTGTCAACCTCGCCAGCGTTCGGGGCTTGGCCGCCGAGGTGGGGCAGCAGATCGATCACCGGCGGTTCAGGGCCAACCTCTACGTCGATGGGCTCGGGCCGGAGCAGGAGCTCGAGTGGCTCGGCCGCTGCATCAGGGCGGGCGGAGCCGAGCTCGAGGTCGTGCTGAGGTGCGAGCGGTGCGTCGTCATAACGCGCGATCCAGATTCGATGGCGACCTCTCCGGAGCTGCTCCGGCACCTCGCCGAGACCCATGAAACCTGCATGGGCGTCTACTGCCGTGTCAGCCGCCCGGGACGGCTGGCGGTCGGGGATCTCGTGGAACTGTAACCTTCAAACGCAAGGCTTTAGTCAACGAGTGGGAGGAACACCATGGCCGCCAAGGCATTTTCGAGCGAATGGGCCGGGCTCTTCGAAGAGCAGATCAACAACTCCAGTGTTTACAAAGCGGCAGCCAAGGGCTGGAAGTGGACGGTCGGCCTCGTGGTGGAGGCCGAGCCCGACAAGCACTTTCCCGAGACCAGGGGAGTCGTGATGGACCTCTTGGACGGCCAGGCAAGGGCCATCAAGGTCGGGCCGGCGGCCGACGCCCAGAAGTGCGATTTCGTGGTCACAGCCCCGTACTCGCGCTGGAAGCAGGTCGCGACCAAAGAGCTCGACGCCACCAAGGGCATGCTGCAGGGCAAGCTCAAGCTGAAAGGGGACCTGCCTACGATCGTGCGCTACACCAAAGCCACGCAGGAGCTGACCGAATGCACCACCCGGGTCGAGGTCGAATGGCCCGACGAAAAGTAAAGACGCAAAACCAGAGGCTTCCCCTGGTCGACTACGCGGACATCGAGCCCAGCGCCTTCGCCTCGATGCTGGGCGGGCTGATCGAGGCCAACGTCACAGCCCGGCCAGAGCGCCAGCGCGACTTCGATGGCCTGGTGGCGCGGGTGGGGATCTGGGTGACGGACATCGACGAAGGCGTGACCCTCGACTTCAAGGGTGGTTCGCTGACCGTCCACAACGGCCTGCGCCCGCGGCGCACCATCACCATTCGCGCCGAAGCCGAGACGGTCATGAACCTGAGCAACCTGAAGATTGGTTTCCTCGGCCTGCCGGTGTACTACGACAGCGTCGGCAGGGGCGTGGCGCTGAAGCTGGTGCAAGGCAAGCTCAAGATCGAAGGCCTGCTGGGCAACCTCTCGACCCTCAACACGGTCACGCGAATCTTCTCGGTGCAGTGACGACGCTCGCCGTGGTCGGCGCCGGCAGCATGGGCGCACAGATCGCCCAGCAGGCGGCCGTCCACGGGGTCAAGGTTCGGCTGCAGGACCAGAGCGAGGAGCAGCTCCGCAAAGCGGTCGAGTCGAACCGCGGTCATCTCATGAGACGGGTCGAAAAAGGAAAGCTCGACCAACATGACGCCGAGGCCGCCCTCGGGCGCGTGCGCACCACCACCGAACTGGGCGAGGCGGCCGGCGGCGCCGACTTCGTCATCGAAGCGGTTTTCGAGAACCTGGAGGTCAAGCGCACGATCTTCGCCGAGCTGGACCGGATCGCCCCGCCGCAGACGGTGCTCGCGAGCAACTCTTCGACCATGGGCATCAGCCAGATCGCGGGAGCGACCTCGCGCGCCGGACTCTGCGTCAACATGCACTTTTTCTACCCGGTGCTGGTGATGGACCTGGTGGAGATCGTGCGTGGGCCTTCGACCTCAGACGAGACGGTCGAGCGCGCGATGTCGATGGCGCGCGAGATGGGCCGCACGCCGGTGCTCCTCAACAAGGAGATCGACGGCTTCATCGTCAACCGGATCCTCCACTCGGCGACCCAGGAGGCCTACCGGCTGCTCGACGCCGGCGTCGCCTCTTTCGAGGACATCGACACCGCGGTGGAGAAGGGCTTGAACTGGCCCATGGGACCATTCCGGCTCGGAGACTTCAGCGGCCTCGACGTGACGTACAACGCGCGCCTGCACATGTACAGCACGACCGGCGACGAGCGGTTCAAGCCGTCGCCACAACTCGAGGCGAAAGTCAAGGCCGGGAAGCTTGGCCGCAAGACCAGGGAAGGCTGGTACCGGTACTGAGTAGCGGGACGCTGAAATGAGAGTTCACCACGTCGGCATCGCGGTCTTGGATCTCGACCAGTCGATCGAGCTCTACCGCTCGGTGTTCGGCGCGGAGCTGCTGGACCGTAAAGCCAACGAGAAAGAGGGCCTCGAGGCCGCCTTCATGCGCATGGGCGACTCCGAGCTGGAGCTGATGGCGCCCATGAGGGAGGACTCGCCCGTGGGCAAGTTCGTGGCCAGGCGCGGGCCGGGCCTGCACCACGTGGCCTATGCCGTGACCGACATCCGTAAGGCGCTCGAAGATGCGCGCGCGTCGGGCCTCGAGCTCATCGACAAAGAGCCTCGAGTGGGGATGCACGGCGGGCGCATCGCGTTCATCCACCCGAAGAGCGCCGGCGGCGTGCTGACGGAGCTCGTCGAGGCATGACCGACTCGCGCTCGAACGACAGCGGCCTGCCCCTCAAGCCCGTCTATTCGGCCGCGGACCACGCCGCCGAGGAGCCACCTCCCGGGACGTTCCCGTTCACGCGCGGCATCCACACAGACATGTACCGCGGACGGCTGTGGACGATGCGCCAGTACGCGGGCTTCGGCAGCGCGGTCGAGTCGAACCAGCGTTACAAGTTCCTGCTCGACCAGGGGCAGACCGGTCTCTCGGTCGCCTTCGACCTGCCGACCCAGATCGGTTACGACTCGGACGATCCGATGGCCAACGGCGAGGTGGGCAAGGTCGGCGTCGCGATCGACTCGCTCGAGGACATGGAGGTGCTGCTCAAAGACATCCCGCTGGACGGGGTGTCGACGTCGATGACCATCAACGCCACCGCCTCGATGCTGCTCCTGCTTTACCAGCTGGTGGCGGAGAAGCAGGGATGCCCGCCGGAGAAGATCACCGGCACGGTGCAGAACGACATCCTCAAGGAATACGCGGCGCGGGGGACGTACATCTTTCCGCCCAAACCCTCGATGCGCCTGATCACCGACCTGTTCGCGTACTGCGGGCGGCACCTGCCGAGCTGGAACACGATCTCGATCTCCGGCTACCACATCCGCGAGGCGGGCTCGACCGCGGCGGAGGAGATCGCGTTCACCCTCGGCCACGCGGTCGCGTACATCGAGGCTGCGAAGGTCGCCGGACTTGCCGTCGACGATTTCGCGCCGCATGTCTCGTTCTTCTTCGCCTCGCACATGGACTTCTTCGAAGAGATCGCAAAGTTTCGGGCCGCCCGGCGGATCTGGGCGCGCATCATGCGCGACCGCTTCCACGCGACCGACCAGCGCTCGCTGGCCCTGCGTTTCCACACGCAGACGGGCGGGGTCACACTGACCGCGCAGCAGCCGCTGACCAACGTCGTCAGGACTGCGCTCGAAGCCATGAGCGCCGTGCTCGGAGGCACGCAGTCCCTGCACACCAACGGCTACGACGAGGCTCTCGGCTTGCCGTCGCAAAGCGCGGCCGAGCTCGCGCTGCGGACCCAGCAGGTGATCGGATACGAGACCGCCGTCCCACTGGTCGCAGATCCCCTCGGCGGCTCGTACTACGTGGAGAGCCTCACCGACAAGGTCGAAGAGGAGGCTCTCGCGATCATGGCGGAGATCGACGAGCTCGGCGGAGCCGTCGCATGCATCGAGGCCGGTTGGACCCAGCGGCGGATCGCCGACAGCGCCTACCGGCTGCAGAAGCGGATCGAGGACGGCGAACGCGTGGTGGTCGGCGTCAACCGCTACACCGAGACGCAATCGTCCCCCGTCGAGATCACCAGGGTCAGCCCGCAACACCAGGTCGCGCAGACGCGAGCCCTCAAGCGGCTGCGCGCGAGGCGTTCGAAGGAAACCGTCGCGCGGGACCTGGCCGAGCTCGAGCGCGTGGCACGCGGCACCGGCAACCTGATGCTGCCTTTGAAAGCCGCGCTTTCGGATTACGCGACGATCGGCGAGTGTTGCGCGGTGCTCCGCGAGGTCTTCGGCGAATATCAACCAGTGGAGGCGGCGTGATGAGCGACCGACCGGCGGTGATCCCGATGATCGCCTACGGCCAAGCAGCGCCCTTCCTACGAGCCGGCGATGCCGGGGCGACCATACTGACGCCGGTGGAAGAAGGCGGGGTCGGGAAGGGGTCCCGGGCCGACCTCGACGGTCCCCGCTGGATGTTCTCTCAACGCTGATGCCGGAAAACCCGCCGCGTCACCGAAAGGTCGACCCGCTCAACCAGCTTCGTCAACGCAAATACGAAGCGGGCCACGGGGACGCCGAGGCGTTCAACCGACAGCATTCGAAAGGCAAGCTCACCGCGCGCGAGCGAATCGCCCACCTGGTCGACCGCAACTCTTTCGAAGAGATCGACATCTTCGCCACGCATCGCGCGCGCGGCTTCGGTATGGAGGAGAGGCAAGTCGCCGGCGACGGTGTCGTCACCGGCATGGGCAAGATCGAAGGCCGCGACGTCGTGCTGTTCAGCCACGACGCTTCCGTGTTCGGAGGTTCGCTCGGCGAGGTGTTCGCCGAGAAGGTGATCAAGGTCATGGACCTTGCGGTGCGCAACCGGATCCCGATCATCGGCATCAACGACTCGGGCGGCGCACGCATCCAGGAGGGCGTCGTCTCGCTCGCCGGTTACACCGAGATCTTCTGGCGCAACGTTGAGGCCAGCGGCCTGATCCCGCAGCTGAGCCTCGTGCTCGGGCCCTGCACCGGGGGCGCGGTCTACTCTCCCGCGATCACCGACTTCACTTTCATGGTCCATGGCGTCGGCTACATGTTCATCACGGGCCCGGAGGTCATCCGGGTCACCACCGGCGAGGAGGTGACGTTCGACTCGCTTGGGGGGGCCGAGGTGCACAACGTCAAGTCCGGCGTGGCCCACTTCCTGGCGGAGAGCGAGGACGAGTGCTTTGCGCAGGTGCGACGTCTTTTCAAGTACATCCCGCAGAGCTGCGAGGAGCCGCCGGCCTCGGTCGACGCCACCGACGACCCGGAGCGTGAGGCAGCGGGTCTCGCCACCATCATCCCCGACAACCCCAAGGAGCCCTACGACATCAAAGAAGTCGTGCACATGGTCGTCGACCACGGCGAGTTCTTCGAGGTCCAGCCCTATTTCGCGATGAACATCGTGGTGGGTTTCGCGCACCTTGACGGGCATCCCGTCGGGGTGGTCGCCAACCAGCCCAAGGTGATGGCGGGAGCCCTGGACATCAACGCATCGGTCAAGGCGGCGCGCTTCGTGCGCTTCTGCGACGCGTTCAACATCCCGCTGGTCACGTTTGTCGACGTTCCGGGTTTTCTGCCCGGCACGGCGCAGGAATATGGCGGGATTATCCGTCACGGGGCCAAGCTCCTGTACGCGTACAGCGAAGCGACGGTGCCCAAGCTGACCGTGATCACGCGCAAGGCGTACGGGGGCGCGTACTGCGTCATGTGCTCCAAGCACGTCCGCGCCGATTTCAACGTCGCCTGGCCGACCGCCGAGATCGCCGTGATGGGCCCGGAGGGGGCGGTCAACATCATCTTTCACCGCGAGCTGGAGGCGGCGTCGGAGCCAGTGGCACGGAGGCGCGAGCTGGTCACCGAGTACACCGAGCGATTCGCCAACCCTTATATCGCCGCGGAGCGCGGGTACATCGACGACGTGATCGAGCCGGGCCGGACGCGGCGAGAGCTGATCCGAGCGCTGCGAATCGCCATGCGCAAGGAGCGGAAGCGCAGCCCGCGCTGGCACGGGAACATCCCGCTATGAGCGGTCAATACACTTAGCTTGATTTGAAGCTGCTCGAGTACCAGGCCAAGGAGGTGCTTTCCTCCCTTGGTATCGCGATCCCGCCCGGACGCGTGGCGCGCACACCTGAAGAGGCAGCCGGCGCGTGTGCGGAGCTCGGCCCCGTCGCAGTCAAGGCCCAGGTCC